>NZ_DCMW01000023.1:4471-241559 GCF_002321605.1 Microbacterium sp. UBA1612 | reverse complement strand
AAGCGGGTCACGAAGAAAGTAACGAGGGGCGGACCGGGAGGGGAGGCCGCCCACCACCGGTCGTTGAGCGAGGAGCGCAGCGACGAGACGAAACGCGGGCCGCGGAATACCCGCAGGGGGTATTGTGTTCCACCAGCAGCCGGCATCTCCGGCGAACGACCGCGACAGGAGGCACCATGAGCGCCGAGACCACCATCGACTACCTCGTGACGGGCATGACCTGCGGGCACTGCGAACGCGCCGTCACCGACGAGGTGTCGCGCCTGCCGGGCGTGACCGGCGTCGACGTGAGCGCGGCGTCGGGGCGACTCACGATCGCCGCCGACGGCTCCCTCCCGGCCGACGCCGACGTGATCGCCGCGGTCGACGAGGCTGGCTACTCCGCGGTCCGCGCCTGATGTCCGCGTCGGCCGCCAAGGCCGCGCCCTCCCGCGTCGACCTCGACATCCAGGGCATGACGTGCGCGTCGTGCGCCGCCCGCATCGAGAAGCGCCTCAACCGCCTGGACGGCGTCACGGCGTCGGTCAACTACGCGACGGAGCGCGCGCACGTCGAGTCGGCATCCGGTCTCACCACCGAAGCGCTCATCGCCGAAGTGCAGCGCACCGGCTATGACGCATCCGTGCCGGAGCCCGAACGATCCGACGACGATGCCGATGCTCGCTCGCTGCGCACGCGGCTCCTCGTCGCGATCGCCCTGGCCGTGCCCGTCATCGCGCTGTCGATGGTGCCGGCGTGGCAGTTTCCTGGATGGCAATGGGCCTCTCTCGCTCTCGCCCTCCCCGTGGTGACGTGGGCGGCATGGCCGTTCCACCGCGCCGCGGCGATCAATCTGCGGCACGGCGCGGCGACCATGGACACGCTGATCTCGCTCGGGGTGTCCGCCGCGACGCTGTGGTCGCTGTACGCGCTGCTGTTCACCGACGCGGGCATGATCGGCATGACGCACGGCTTCGTCTGGTTCAGCGCGTCGAGCGAACCGGCGGTGTACCTCGAGGTCGCCGCGGGCGTGACGATGTTCCTCCTCGCGGGCCGCTTCGCCGAGGTCCGGGCAAAGCGGCGGTCCGGCGACGCCCTGCGAACCCTCCTGCAGCTCGGCGCCAAGGACGCCGCCGTGCTGCGCGACGGCGTCGAGGTGCGCGTGCCGATCACGTCTCTTCGGGTCGGCGACGAATTCATCGTGCGCCCCGGCGAGAAGGTGGCGACGGACGGGACCGTGACCTCGGGCACCAGCAGCATCGACGCCGCCCTCGTCACCGGCGAATCGGTGCCGGTCGACGTCTCCCCCGGCGACGCGGTCGTCGGAGCGACCCTCAACGCGGGCGGACGCCTGCTGGTGAAGGCGACACGCGTGGGGTCGGACACGCAGCTGGCCCAGATGGCGCGCCTCGTCGAGGACGCGCAGTCCCGCAAGGCGGATGTGCAGCGCCTGGCCGACCGGGTGTCTGCGGTGTTCGTGCCGGTCGTGATCGGCATCGCGGTCATCACCCTCGTCGCGTGGCTCGTGCTCGGCGGCTCCGCGCAGGCCGCGTTCACCGCCGCCGTGGCGGTGCTCATCATCGCCTGCCCCTGCGCGCTCGGACTCGCCACGCCCACCGCCCTCATGGTCGGGACCGGCCGCGGCGCGCAGCTCGGCATCCTCATCACCGGCCCCGAGGTGCTCGAGTCGACCCGCGCGGTCGACACGATCGCGCTCGACAAGACGGGCACCGTGACCACGGGACGCATGTCGGTCGTCGACGTCACGGCTGCGACCGGGGAGCACTCCGACGAGGTGCTCCGCGTCGCCGCCGCCGTCGAAGACGCCTCCGAGCACCCGCTCGCCCTGGCGATCGTCGCCGCCGGCCGGCGGCACGGACCGCTCCCGGCCATCGAGGCGTTCCGGGCGACCGCCGGGTCCGGCGTCTCGGCCGTCGTCGACGGACGTGCGGTGCTGGTGGGCAGCGCGTCGTTCCTGCGCTCCTGGGCGGTCACGCCGATCGACACAGACACCGAGGGCTTCACGACCGTGCACGTGGCATGGGATGGCGCCGCCCGCGGCGCGATCTCGCTCGCCGACGGCGTGAAGCCCACCAGTGCGGAGGCGGTGCAGCGTCTGCGCGCGCTCGGCCTCGAGCCGGTGCTGCTCACCGGCGACGGCGAGTCCGTCGCTCGACGGGTCGCCGCCGAGGTCGGCATCGAGCGCGTCTCGGCCGGGGTCCTGCCGGAAGGCAAGGTCGACACCATCCGCGCGCTGCAGAGCGAGGGACGGGTCGTCGCGATGGTCGGTGACGGGGTCAACGACGCCGCCGCCCTCGCACAGGCCGACCTCGGCATCGCCATGGGCACCGGAACCGATGCCGCGATCGCCGCATCCGATCTCACCCTGGTGCGCGGAGACCTGCTCGCCGCCGTCGACGCGCTGCGGCTGTCGCGCGCGACCCTGCGTACGATCAAGACCAATCTGTTCTGGGCGTTCGCCTACAACACCGCCGCTATCCCCCTCGCCGCCCTGGGGCTGCTGAACCCGATGATCGCCGGCGCCGCGATGGCGTTCTCCAGCGTCTTCGTCGTCGGCAACAGCCTGCTGCTGCGCCGCTTCCGCGCCACCGCCCCGACACCGAAGGAGTCCCGATGACCGACACCGCCCCGATCGCCGACACCGCCGAGGCGCACGCCCACCACGGCTACATCAGCGACAAGGCCCGCTACCTCAATCGCCTGAAGCGGATCGAGGGGCAGGCGCGCGGCATCCGCACCATGGTCGAGGACGAGCGCTACTGCATCGACATCCTGACCCAGATCAGCGCGCTTACCAGCGCGCTGGAGACCGTGGCGCTGGGGCTCCTCGACGACCACCTGCGTCACTGCGTGGTCGACGCCGCGCGAGGCGGAGGGCCCGAGGCCGAGGAGAAGATCGCGGAGGCTTCGCAGGCCATCGCCCGCCTCGTGCGGTGACGCGCTCCGCTACGTGAGGTCGGCCACATCCGAGGCCGTGCGGCGTGACCGGCGCGCAGCCGACACGGAGTCCGCCGACAGGATCACGAGCGCCACCCAGACCAGGGCGAAGCCGATCCAGCGCTCCGGCGGCATGGGCTCCTGCAGGATCCACACCCCGATCGTGAACTGCAGGATCGGGGCGACGAACTGCAGAAGGCCGATGACGGTCAGCGGCACTCGGCGCGCGCCCGCGGCGAACAGCAGCAGAGGGGTGGCCGTCATGACGCCGGCCAGAAGCAGCAGCACGGCGTGCACGGCTCCGGCGGTGCCGAGCGTGAGACCGGCGGTCACCCCCACCGCGCTCAGCTGGATGATGGCGACCGGGGTGAGCCAGAGCGATTCGAGCGTGAGCCCGCTCACCGCGTCGACGGAGGGGCCGATCTGCTTCTTGACGAGCCCGTACAGTCCGAAGGAGGTCGCCAGCGACAGCGCGATCCACGGGAACGCACCGTATCCCGCCACGATCACCCCGACCGCTGCGGCCGCGATGCCGAGCGCGACCCACTGCGTGACGCGCAGCCGCTCCCGGAGGATGAGGACGCCCAACAGCACGGTCAGGATCGGATTGATGAAATATCCGAGACTCGTCTCGATCACGTGCCCGGTCAGGGTCGCGATGAGGAACACCTGCCAGTTGACGTAGATGAGCAGGCCCGCCACCACCGTCCAGCCGACGAGCCGTCGCTGCCGGAGGATCGCCAACAGCCGAGGCCACGTGCGTGTGACGGTCAGCAGCATCGCGCAGAACACCAGTGACAGCAGGATGCGCCATGCGACGACTTCCCACGGCCCGGTGGGTGCGAGCGCGAGGAAGTACAGCGGCAGGAACCCCCACAGGAGGTACGCGCCGAACGTGTACAGGCCGCCCCACGCTCGCTCTCGGGAGGCGTCCGTCGGCGAGGCGCCTGCATCGGTGGACGACGGAACGCCGACGCCCGCGGTCACGAGCGCGGTCTCCCCCAGGTCGGGGGCGTCTCGTGCTGCCTCGTCGGCGTCGCCGGCTCCCCTGGGGGGCTCGGGCGCGTCGAGGTTCACCGGTTCATCGTAGTCCTGACCTGCCGCGCCCGATCGCCGCAGCGAAAAGGGCCCGGATGCCGAAGCATCCGAGCCCTTCGTCACGCGGGGTGTCTCAGCGGACGACGACCGCCAGAACGTCGCGCGCCGACAGCACGAGGTACTCATCGGCACCGAACTTGACCTCGGTACCGCCGTACTTGCTGTAGATCACGCGGTCGCCGACGGCGACGTCGACCGGGACACGGTTGCCGTTGTCGTCGATGCGACCGGGACCGACCGCCACGACCTCGCCCTCCTGGGGCTTCTCCTTGGCGGTGTCGGGGATGACCAGACCGCTGGACGTGGTCTGCTCGGCCTCGACCTGCGTGATGACGATGCGGTCCTCGAGCGGCTTGATGGAAACCGACACGGGTCTACCTCTGCTTTCCTATGAGACGTCAAGACTCGTTAGCAAACTCGGAGTGAGAGTGCTAACGCAAGTCTAGGGAAGCGCTGGCACTCTTGCAACGCGAGTGCCAGATTCGCGATCGACACGTATCAGCACGGCCCTGGCCGTCTCCCCTCATGTGTGTGTACGATGACAACACCGAGACCGGGTCAGCTGGGTGACCTGGCATCGGATGCAGACGACGGCGTTCGCCACCGTGACCGCTCCTCGTCTGCCGCACTGGGACACTGGGAACAACTGGGGTAATCACGAGCTCTCGCCAGCTCGCGCCCGATCCGTGGGGGGATCATGGCAACGGCGTATTTTCTGGGTATCGACGTCGGTACGAGCAGGACGGCGGCAGCGACCGCACGGTCCGCTCCCGACACCACACTCGACACCCGAAGCTTTCCGCTCGGGCGCAGCACCGACAGTGCTCCGTCGTCGGTGTTCGTCACCGCTGATGGCCTGCTCTTCGGAGACGCGGCCGAACGACGCGGCATCAGCCAGCCCGAACGGCTCGTGCGCGAGTTCAAGCGCAGCATCGGCGACGACGTTCCACTGTCGGTGGCGGGGCGGACTCTTCCGCCCGAGCAGCTCTATGCGCACACCGTCGCCTCGGTCATCGAGGCCGTCGTCGAGCGCGAGGGATCATCACCCGAGGGCATCATGCTCACCCACCCGACCGGGTGGGGCTCCCACCGGCTGGGCCTGATCCGCAGCGCGCTCGGGCGCGCCGAGGTCGGCGAGGTGTCGCTGATCACCGAACCCGAGGCCGCCGCACGGCAGTACGAAGCCGGCAGGATTCTGGAGCCGGGCCGCTCGCTCGCCGTCTACGACCTCGGCGGCGGCACGTTCGACTCCGTCATCCTCCGCAAGTCCGACGACGGCGGGTTCGCGCCCCTCGGCAGCGCGTCGGGGATCGACGACCTCGGTGGAGCCGACTTCGACGACGAGGTGCTCCGCCACGTGCTCCGCGCTGCGGGCGTGACCGCAGCCGACCTGCAGTCCGACGACGCCGACATGCGGCTGGCGCTGTCGCAGCTGCGCCGGGAGTGCGTCGACGCCAAAGAGGCGCTCTCGTTCGACTCCGACGTGACGATCCCGGTGCTCCTACCCACGGGCGCGGCGAGCGTTCGGCTGACGCGCGCGGAGTTCGAGGACATGATCGCGCCGTCGGTGGAGCGCACGGCCGATACGCTCGAAGACACGCTCGAGGCCACGGGTCTCAGTCCCGACGACGTCGAGAGCATCCTGCTCGTCGGCGGATCATCTCGCATCCCGCTCGTCGCGCAGATGCTCTCCGAGCGCTTCGACCGTCCGATCGCGATCGATGCCGATCCGAAGTCCTCGATCGCCCTCGGCGCAGCGCGGGCCATCGCACCGGCCGCCGAGATCGGCGCGGGTCTCGCCCTGCTGCCGGCCGGGTCCGCCGCGGCACTGGTCGACGACGCCCCCGTCGCCGAGGCGGCCGATGTCGCCGAGGCACCCACGCCGCTTCCCGCTCGCCGGTCTCGGGCGATCCCGATCGCGGCGTCCGCAGCGGGCGCGCTCGTGCTCGCGAGCGGCCTCGTGCTCGCGAACGCGACCGGACTCGGCAACAGCACCCTCGCCGCCGGCTCGAGCCAGCAGTCGCTGAGCGAGTGGCTCGGCATGGAGCTGACCGCGTCCTCGCAGGCGGTCAGCGAGACGAGTGAGCCCGAGGCGGCCGGTGAGGAACCGGGTGCTGCCGATGCGGTCAAGGCCGCGCCCCGGCCGAAGGCGGACACCGGCGGCTGGACCACACCGCGCAGCAACCCGATGGTGCACAACACCCGCACCACACCGAAGTCATCGTCCTCCTCCTCGAGTGCCACGCAGGGGCGCACGTCGCCGTCGAAGTCGGCGCCGCCGAAGTCCTCGGGATCCAGCGGATCGACGGGGTCGAGCGGGTCGTCGGGCTCGAGCGGTTCGTCCGGGTCCAGCGGCTCCACCGGATCGACCGGCTCGTCCGGATCCGGCGGGTCGACGACCACGCCGTCGACGCCTCCGACCACATCGACACCGACGCCGACCACCCCGTCGACGCCCTCGCCCTCGACACCGTCGACCACTCCGACGCAGGAGCCGGACCCGACCCCGACCGAGCCGACGACGGACCCGTCGCCGACGACCGACCCGACGCCGGATCAGACGACCCCGACGCAGGAGCCCGAGCCGACGAGCGAGCCGGAACCCACCGCGTCGACCTCGACGGCACCCGACCCCGCGCCCTCAGAAACGCAGACCGAGACGACTCCCCCCACGTCGCCCAGCCCCAGCCCGTCCGATACGACGGTGACGGCTGAGTAGCGTGCGGGGGCGATAGTGAACAGGCTCACCGAGACCACCGATCCGACGGTAGAGATGCTTCCCCGGGCTGCCCACGCGCTCGGCGCCCTCGACGACCTCGTCACGCGCAGACCCCCACTGCGCGCAGCGATCGTCGGGGGTGCCGGCTCGGGCAAGACGGATGCGCTCGCCTACCTGCGCGGTCGGCTCGACCGAGACGGCCGACCGACCCACCTGTGGTCGGCGCGCAATCGCACCGACCGCATCGACGACGACGTGACCCTCCTCGTCGACGACGCGCAGGAGCTCGACGAGAAGGCGCTCGGAACACTCCTCGAACGCGCGCATCGACCCGACGCGGGCCTCGTCATCGCCTACCGCACGTGGCCGGCGCCGCCGGCGCTCGTGGAGATCACGCGCGTGGTCGAGCACGACAACCCGCCGCTGCTGCTGGGCGAGGTGACGCTCGCCGAGGTGCGCACCGATCTGCTGTCGGCGGATGCGGCGTGCGCGCAGCACATCCTCGACATCAGCGGCGGCACCGCGTGGCTGGTCGCCGCGTGCGTCGAAGCGCACGACCTCCAGGACTGCAGCGACGACCCCGAGCACCGCGAGCTCGCACGCGTCGTCCGCCGCCGGATCCAGCACCGGCTCGAGACGGTCTCGCCGGCCGTTCGCCGCCGCATCGAGACGCTCAGCCTCGGCGCGCGTGACGCCGGTGCCGAGACCGCCGACGCCGCGGAGGTCATCGCAGAGGGCCACGCCGAAGGACTGCTCACGGCGAACGGGCGTCCCCTTCCGCTCGTGGCGGACGCGGCTCGGGCCAGCACGTCGATCGACGTGCTCATCGATCTCATCCGGCAGGGCTCGCTCGACCTCGTGCCGGGCTCCGACCTGGCCGCGAGTCTCGACGGGGTCGTCGATCCCGCGCTCGGCAGCGCTATCGCCGAACGCGCACGCGCCGAGATCGCCTGCCAGCCGGCGCTCGCGGCCGCACTCTTCGAGCGCGCCGTCGCGTGCGGCGTGCCGGAATCCGAGATCGCCGCCGCGCACGCGCACGCCCTGTGGGCCGCGGGGGACGGCGACGGTGCCGGACTGCTCCTCGGCGGCGTGGGGATCGACCGCGCACATCGGGATCACGACCTCGCCGCCGACACGCTCGCGACGACGTGGGCCGACCGCGGGATGATGTCGATCGCACACGACACGTACCGTGCGATGCCTCCGGCCTCGGCGCCCGGTCGCACGCGCGCCCTCGTCGCCGCCGCCGGCGCCGGCCGACTCGTCGAGCGCGACCCCTCCTCGGGCACAGCGGATGCGACGGCACCGGCGGCCCCGTCTGCCCGGGGGGTCGCGCTCGATCTGCTGGATCGCGGCTTGCGCGCCACCCTCACCGACGACAGCCCCCGCGAGGCCGTGGACGACCTTCGCCGCGCGGCTGACCTGTCGTGCGCCGCCCGCGACACCTCACCGACGCCCGAGCTTCCGGCCGTCATCGCCGCGACCGCCGCGATCGGGATCGGGGACCTGGACCTCGCCCACACGGTGGTCACCGACGCCCTCACCCACACCGCGCACTGCCGCCGCTGGCGTCCGCGCCTGCTGCTGTGGAACGCGTGGATCGCCGTGCAGCGCGAGCAGGTCGCCGAGGCGCGTCGCTCGCTCGCCGCCGCGACCGCCGACAGCGGCGTGCTCTCGGCGCGCGACGACGTGATCGCCGCGGCCGTCACGGTAGAACTCGCGCGTCGCTACGACGACCTCGCGGCGCTCGGATCCGCCTGGGACTCGCTCAAGAGCCGGGTGCGCCGCGTCGAACCCGACCTGTACATGCTGCTGCCGCTGAGCGAACTCGTGATCGTCTCGGCCCGTCTGGGCGACGCCGACTGGATGCAGCCGGCCTTCCGCGACGCGCTCGCCCTCGTCGACCGGCTCGGGGAGCCGTCGGTGTGGGCGACGGCGCTGCACTGGGCGGGCATCCAGCGCGGCATCCTCGAGAACCGCCCCGATGACCTGGCGCCGCACGCCAAGGCACTCGTCGCCGCCGCCCGTCACAACCCGCTCGCCGCCCGCATGGCACAGGCCGGGCGCGTGTGGACGGCGATCCTCGCCGGCACCGTCGACCCCGACGCGGTGGAAGCGGCCGCCCGGGGCCTCGCCACGGTCGGACTCGCGTGGGACGGCGCTCGCCTCGCCGGGCACGGAGCCCGTCGCAGCAAGGACAAGAAGGTCGGGGCGCGGCTGCTGGCGTGCGCGCGGGAGCTGCACCCGCGCGAGACGGCGCCCTCGGGCGAGCCGGCAACGGGTCCGGTTCCCACATCCGCGAACACCGGTCTCAGCGAGCGTGAGCACGAGATCGCCCAGCTGGTGCTGCAGGGCCGCACGTATGCCGAGATCGGTGCGGAGCTGTTCATCTCTCCGCGCACGGCGGAGCACCACATCGGGCAGATCCGGCGCCGCCTGGCTGCCACGTCGCGGTCGGATCTGCTGGCGAAGCTGCGCGTCGCGATGAACACGACGGAAGGGGCCGGGCGATGACCCCCGAGCTCGCGCGCAGATCCCTAAGCGCCCACAGAATCTTTCGGGGTTATCCCCGATTCCGAACCTCGCATACCTGCATAGCCTCGAGAACGAGTCTCGAAACGACGGGAGAGACACCATGACCACTCCGCTGGCGACCATCGCCGATGCATTGATCGAATTCATCCTGAGCCTTCTGCGCGACCCGGAGGCCGCAGCGGAGTTCGAACAGGATCCGGAAGGGACACTCGCCG
Source organism: Microbacterium sp. UBA1612 (assembly GCF_002321605.1). Classification (NCBI taxonomy): domain Bacteria; kingdom Bacillati; phylum Actinomycetota; class Actinomycetes; order Micrococcales; family Microbacteriaceae; genus Microbacterium; species Microbacterium sp. UBA1612. The sequence continues at coordinate 232,055 of NZ_DCMW01000023.1, read as the reverse complement.
CGAACGGCCTGTCGGACGTGTGCGCCGACGACGTGCGCGCCGTCGCCCCGGTCGTGGTCGACCGGCCCGACGTGCACCCGCACCCGAACCCCCACCCGCATCCCCACCCGCCTGGGCCCAAGCCCACGCCGGTCGAGGAGATCAACACGATCACCCAGTCGTTCACGATCGACAACCGCGCGACGATCGTCGACCAGTCGGTGAATCAGAACATCTGGGCCAACGGCGACGTGAACCAGATCTTCGACAACGAGGCGATCGTCAACAGCGGCGACGGCGGAGCCGCCGCCGGTGAGACCGCCAGCGTCGACACGTCGACCACCGACATCGAGACCGGCGACATCGCGATCGGCAACGAGACCACCGACGTCGACGTCGACGGATCGTTCAACGACTCCTCGACCAACACCGACACGGAGGTCGAGGCCGACGTCGACGAGTCCTTCAACGACGGATCGACGGAGACCGATGTCGATGTCGAGGTGGAGGAGTCGTTCAACGACACCGAGACCGAGGTGGACAACACGCAGGTCGCGGTCAACAACGGCGACATCGGCGGCGACGTCGCCGTGGAGAACACCGTGGCCGTCGAAGCTCCCCCGGTGGAGACCGAAGACACCTGGGAGGCCGACTCCTCCGCCGACTACGTCGAGGCGCCGATGGAGATGGAACTCGAAGAGCAGCCGTAAGGCCCGCCTCGTGTCCCCAGATCGCAAGACCCCTCACCCGCCCGCCGAGACCCCGTCACGGCGGGCGGGTGAGGTATCTCGGAAACCGGAGCCCACCGTGTCGCAGACATCGACGTCACCCGCCCGCCAGGAGATCCCGCCGCGCCCTCCGCTACCCGCACCGGCGCAGCAGCAGCCGGCGTCCGCCCCGCGTTCCGCGCCGCCGAAGCCCCCGCGGAACGCACCGGAGCGCCCCACGCTCTCCAGCGGCAACAGCGCTCCGGTCCTCACGAAGGCACCGCCGCCGTTCTCAGTTCGCCTGAGTCAGTTCCTGTGGGTGCTGAGCCTCGCTTTCGGCGCCGTCACCGTGGTCTTCTACTTCGTCATCCGCGAGGACCAGCTGCCGCTGATCATCGAGGCCATCGAAGCGGTCAGCGCAGACCGTACGACGGAGACCTACGAGGCCGCGGCCGACATCGTCTACTGGTCGGTGTTCGCGATCATCGTCGCGCTCGTGCTCATGCAGATCGTGCTGCTCGTGTCGTTCTCCAGCCGCAAGCCCGGAGCGCGCTGGTGGCAGTTCGCGACCGTCATCATGCAGGTGGTCGCCTTCCTCATCGCGCTCGAGCTCGTGGGGGGCGGCGAGTACGGTTCGATGCTGCGTCAGCTCTTCATCGGCGAAGCCGGATTCGCCGTGCTGGCGCTGCTGCTCAGCACGCTACGCGGCGCCCTCTCCTGGACCGCCCGCAAGCACGACGTGCGGCGTTCCGGAGACAGCGGGGAGTACTGACGCGATCTCCTCCAGACTGCGGGTCACCACGCGGCAGACCTCGAAGGCGCTCCGCTCGGTCAACGGAGACTGGCCGAGCGCGCGCCACCGGTCCAGCAGCCGGTCGACCTCGGCCCGCATGTCATCGTCGGTGGCGTCATCGCCGACACCGAGTCGCACCGTCGGCGCGGTCCCCTTGCCGCCGATGATCCGCTCCGCCTCGTCCGCGTCGCTCGGTGCCAGCGGCAGCCCGTCGGCGCGCGCCCGCGCGAGCACCGAGAGCTCACGCAGGCTGTGAGCGGTGGCGCGGATGCGTTCGATCCCGCCGCGTACGTCGTCGACGTCATCTCGGGGGAAATCCGCGAGCACGCGCTCCAGGCCGTCCAGCACACCCCGGATCTTCAGCGTCGCCGCGCGCGTGCGGAACTGCTCGCGGACGAACTGCTGCAACTCGTTCAGTCCGCTCTGCTGCACGAGCATCTCGGCGAAGTCCGTGGAGGTCGGCGTGGATCGGCGCAGCAGCGCGGTCGCCAGGCGCACGCCGAAGATGCCGAACCGGGCGAGGAGGGCGCGGCGGGCCGCTTCGGTGAGGGTCGTCGCCTGCGAGGGCCGCACGAAGCGGTCCGCCGAGATGAGCAGCTTCTCCCGATCCTCGCGCGGGAGGGCGGCGAGTTCCTTGAAGGCCGCGTACTCGTCTTCGCGAAGGGTGCGGGCGCTCTCGGCGAGCAGCCCCGCGACGGGGATGACGCCCAGGGCGAGCGAGGCGAGCTCCCCGTCGAGTTCGTAGCGCCGGGCGACCTTGTTCGCCGAGAGGATCGAGTCGATGCGGCCCGAGCCGATCTCGTCGGCGCGCGAGAGGACCGCGACCGCGTTCACCGTCTGGGACTGACCGGCTGCCGTGTCGCGGAAGGACTCGAGGAACTTCATGTCCGAGGCATGCAGATGGCGCATCAGATAGATGATCGCGTCGGCCGCCGAGGGCCTCGCCTCGGGCACGAGGAACGTCGTCGAGCGCGCCGAGACGTCTTGCGACAGCGAGGCGATGCCGGGAGTGTCGATGAGGATGAGCGATCGCAGCCCGCTCGAGGGCCAGCCGACGTCGATCCAGTCGACATCGTCGGCCGAGGTCTCGCCGAGGTCGAAGATCAGGCGCCCTCGCTCGCGACGGATCGGCAGGCGCTGCTCCTCGCCGTCGCGGCGATGGAGGGTGACCGAGGGGGTCGCGGCATACCGGTACCAGGTGACCACGCGCGTGCATTCGCCGGCGTCGGTGGGAGCGATCCGCTCCCCCAGCATCGCGTTCAGGAGGGTGGACTTGCCGGCTTTGACCATGCCCGCCAGCGCCAGACGCAGCGGCTCGTGCAGGCGACGGTGCAACTCGTCGAGGCGCGCGGTGGCCTCGGCGTCGTCGGTGTAGCGGGCTCGGGCGGCGTCGAGCAGTCGCGCGGCGTCGTCGCGCAACGGCGTGTTCACGAGCGCACCGCCTCGAGCTGCCTGACGGGAGCGATCGCGGGGATCTTGCGCTTGAGCGTTTCGAGCTGCTGGATCTGCGTCTGCAGCTCCCTGACCCGGTTGTCCCGGCCGCTGGCGTACGTCGAGGCGGCCTGCTTGGCAGCCAGCACCGCTTCACCGAGCGAACGGTGCAGTTCGTCGGCCATGCCGCCGAAGTGGTCGCGCGCCGCGCGCTGCACGAGGCGGAGACGGTCCTTGAGCTGCTTGCCGACCTGGAAGATGACCTCTTCGATGTGGCGGCGCACGACCGTCTTCGCCTCGAAGCGGCGGCGCGCGAGCCGGTTGGTCATGTCTTCGCGGTAGGCGCGGCGGCCCACGAGCACACCGGCCAGGAGAGACAGCGGGTTGATGAGCGACAGTCCGATGAGCCCGGTCGCGAGCCCGACCATGAGCACGCCGCCGTAGGAGCCGCGCACGCCGATGAAGATCTTCTCGGCCGCACCCATCTGACCGGAGTCGACGCCGGCGATCCGGTCGACGGGATCGAGCACGCCCTCGGTGTCGCCGACGGCGAACAGCGGGATCTCGGTCTGTCCCTCGAAGAACTGCTCCGCGACCTCTTCGCACAGCCAGCGCGAGCGCTCGTCGGTCCACACGAACGTCTCCGACACGGCCGCGTTGATGCGCTGATCGATCCACTCGGTGATCTGCTCCCAGATCGGCCCCGGGTCGCCCTCGTCGATGGATGCCTCCGCCTCGCGCTGTACCCGCCGCAGGCGGTCGCGCAGGTCATGCTCCATGTCGGAGATGAGGTCGGCGACCCCGTCGTTCAGCGTCGTCTGCCACTTGGAGGAGCGCCCGCGGAACTCGTCGGCCCGCGCCTTGGCGTCTTCGAGCTGCGCGATCATGCGCGGGGTGTCCTCGGGATGCAGGATGGCGTTCAGTTCGGAGGTGAGGGAGACCTCCATCTGGTCGACGACCGACACGACGTCGTGCACGGCGCTGCGGGCGTGAACGACCTCGGCGTGCGCCAGGACTTCGCCGCGAAGATGGTGGACGAGCTGCGGGAACCCCGACTCGTCGTTCAGTTCGCGGTCGTGGTGCTCGGCCGCGAGCAGCCGCAGATCGCTGGAGACGGAGAAGATCGGCACTTCGCCGACATCGCCCAGGTGCGACCGGTCGATGCGCTCGATGTCGCGCCACTGCGGGTAGAGATCCGTCTTCGACAGCACGGCGGCGACGTTCGGCGAGACGCGCATGGCGTGGCGCAGGAATTGCACCTCGGGCTCGGTGTACTCCTGTGACGCATCCGACACGAGCAGCACGGCGTGCGCGGACGACAGCGCCGCCAGCGTGGTGAGCGCGTTGGTGGAGTCGAGGCCGCCGACGCCCGGCGAATCGACCAGCCGCAGCCCGCCGCGCAGCAGCTCGCGCGGCAGCACGACCTCGGCCGACAGCAGCTTCTGCTCGTTGCTGGGGTTGCCGCGCTCGGAGACGTAGTCGGCGAGCGCTTCGAGAGGGATGTCGATCTGCTCGACGACGCCCGGCTGGTCGCCCTTCTGCTGCACGACCCACGCGCGGGGCGTCTCGGCGTAACCCACCGCGGTGGGAACGCTCGTGGCCACGTCGTCGTCCACCGGGCACACCGGGGCGTTGACGAGGGCGTTGATGAGCTTGCTCTTGCCCTTCTTGAACTCCCCGACCACGATGACCCGCACGTTCGGGTCCTGCAGCCGCTTGCGGGTGTTCTCCAGCCGCTCGGCCAGATCGGCACGACCGGTGGCGGCGGCGAGCGACTCGACGTTGTCGACGAGCGCGACCAGCTGCCTTCCCGTCTGCGGCGACACCATCGCCGGCTCGCTGGCGGTCTGATCGTCTCGCTTGGCGATGTCGTCGCTCACGCATTTCCCCCTTGAAAACTGTCCCCGCGCCCCACGCTATCTCGATCCGCCAGACGGGGATAGGGCGGATCGGAGCCGAAAGACACCTCGCCCGGCCGCCTCGAGAGGCGACCGGGCGAGGTGCGTGTCAGACGATGATCAGAGGTTGATGTCGTCGATGACGGCGGAGTCGTCGGAGAAGACGTTGCCGTTGTTCTCCCACTCCCAGTCGTTGTCGACGTCGGAGTCGAACTCGTTGAACGCGTCCTCGATCTCGACCTCGACCTCGGTGTGGTCCGAGAAGTCGTTGAAGGAGTCGTCGATCTCCATCTCGTACTCGGTCCAGCTGTTGGTCGACATGTCGTTGAACGAGTCGGCGATGTGGGTCTCGACCGTCGTGTTGCCGATGAGGATGTCACCCGTCGAGATGTGGGTCTCGGTGGTGTTGACCTCGGCGTCGTCACCGGCGGCAGCGCCCCAGTCACCCGTGTTGACGACTGCACCGTTTGCGAATCCCTGAACCACCGGGCCGTCGGCGCTGATCGCCTGGTTGACGGACTGGTCGACCTGCGTCGCACGGTTGTCGATCTCGATGTTCAGGGCAGCAGCACCCGCAGCGGCGGCACCGGCGCCGGCGAGGCCGCCGACGTGGAAGTCACCGAAGCCGGTGTTGTACTGACGCACGCCGACCGTGACCGACTCGTCGTCGAGGTTCGTCGAGTTGTCGATGTTGATCTCGGTGTCGTTGTACGAGTCCTGGTTGTAGGAGTCCTCGTAGTCGTTGTACGAGTCCTCGTCGTTGAAGGAGTCGTTCGTCGAGTTGTCCGACTGGTCACGCGCATCGACCTCTACGTCCACGTCGACCGAGTTGTCCGAGTTGTCCGAGTTGTCGGAGTTGTCGGAGTTGTCCGAGTTGTCCGAGTTGTCCGAGTTGTCGGTGTTCCCGGAGAAGTTGTCCGAGAAGTTCCCGTCGGTCGACGAATTACCCGAGTCGTTGATGGAGTTGTCCGAGTTGTCGGACGCGTCGGTCAGGACCGCGGTGTTCGTCGAGTTGTCCGAGTTGTCGGTGTTCCCGGAGAAATTGTCCGAGAAGTTCCCGTCGGTCGACGAATTACCCGAGTCGTTGGTCGAGTTGTCGGAGTTGTCGGTGTTGTTCGACAGGATCTCGTTCTCGTTGACACCGACGTTGTTGTCGTTGAGCGTGTCGTCGACGATGATTCCGTCGTTGAAGTCGTTCCCAGTAGCCATTGTCCCAGTCCCTTCGATGAAGCCTTCGGCGGCCTTGCGGATCCATAGTCCGCCCGATCGCGTGCCGCGACATCCGGGATACCCCCGGAGACTTCCGGGGGTCCCCTAGGGGTCTGATCCGGGGTTCGGGGTTCACGTCCGGGGTTCGGGGTTTCCGGGATCCGGGGTCGGTCCGCTCGGGGCGCGGCGACCGAACACCTACGCTGGATCGGATGGAATCGTCGGAACTGACCGCCCTGCTCACCCCCGACGGGCTGCGGATGCTCGCCGCGATGCCCGCGGTGCGCACCTCCGACGACGTCGCGCGGCAGGTGTCCGCCCTGCGAGCGGCCGGTCACTCCCCCGACCTCGTATCGGCGCTCGTGGGTCAGGCGCGGCTGCGCACGAAGGCCGAAGCGAAGTTCGGCGCCCTCGCCCAGCGCATGCTGTTCACGCGCGCGGGCCTGGAACAGGCCACGCGCATGTCGATCGCGTCGCTGCACGCCGGGCGGTTTCGAGCCGGGGGCCTGACGCGCGTCGCCGACCTGGGGTGCGGCATCGGCGGTGACGCGCTCGGGTTCGCCGGGCTCGGCCTGTCGGTCGACGCGGTGGACGCGGATGAGATCACCGCGGCGATCGCGGCCTACAACCTCGCTCCGTTCGGCGACGCCGTCACCGTCGCGCACGGCCGCGCCGAAGCATCCGACCTCACGCGCGCCGACGGCATCTGGCTCGACCCTGCCCGCCGCACGCCCGGCCGAGGAGAGACCTCCCGCACGAACGCCGACGAATGGTCGCCGTCGCTGGACTGGGTGTTCGACATCGCCCGCACACGACCGGTGGGTGTGAAGCTCGGACCGGGACTGGACCGGGACCGCATCCCCGACGACGTCGAGGCGCAGTGGGTCAGCGCCGACGGGTCGACGGTGGAGTTGGTGCTGTGGACTCGAGAGCTCGCACGGCCGGGCGTGCGCCGAGCCGCGCTCGTGACCCGCGGCGAACACGCGTGGGAGATCACCGCCGGCGCCGATGCCGAGGATGCGGCGCCGCGGGAGCTCGGCGCCTACCTGCACGAACCCGACGGGGCGGTCATCCGAGCCCGCCTCATCGGCGACGTCGCGCGCTCGCTCGAGGCGGGCACGCTCGATGCGCGGATCGCCTATCTCACCTCGGATGCGGCGCTCACGAGCCCCTTCGTCTCATCGTTCCGCGTGCGCGAGGAGCTGCCGACCGACACGAAGGCGCTCGCGCGGGAGCTCCGCTCCCGGGGTATCGGGCGCCTGGAGATCAAGAAGCGCGGCGTCGACGTGGACCCGGCCGCGCTGCGGACCAAGCTCAAGCTGCGCGGCGACGCGGCAGCGACGCTCGTGCTCACGCGCGTCGGCGACACGCGGCGGGCGATCCTCGCAGATCGCGTGTGACGCCCGGTCGACGGGGGCGCGATCAGCTGAACAGGTTCGCGCTGTAAGCGGCGAAGACGAGCCAGCCCGCGCTGTAGACGACCGACCCCGAGGCGATGCAGATCGCCCAAACCGCCATCGCGCGGTCCTCGGTGGGCCGGCGCAACGCCATGACCGAGACGACGATCGCGATCAGGCCGAGGGGGAACGCCCATCCGACGAAGAACGATGCGAGCAGGCCCGCGATCGCGATGCCGAGCGCCCAGGCCGCGAACGCGCTGCGCAGCGGCGGCGCGGGCATCGCCCACGAGTCGGTGCTCGGCGCCTCGGACGGATCGGTCGGCGCCGACATCTCGGTGATGCCGAGCGGCCCCGTGGGCAGCCGCGAGAAGCCGCCCCGGTGCTCGCCGGGCATGCGCGACTCGCCGGAGACGGGGGCGAGATCCTGCCCCTGCGGGTCGTCGGTCGCATCAGGGGTCATGCGGCGTCCGTCCGTTCGGCAGGACGCTCGGCCACCTGGATCTCGGTGACCGGCAGCGTCGAATCGGCGCCGAACGCGAGAGTCGAGGGTCGGCGCCCCGACATGATGAGTTCGCTCGCGAGCGCCGCGATCATCGCACCGTTGTCGGTGCACAGCGACAGCGGCGGGATGCGCACCGCGACGCCGGCGGCTTCGGCGCGCGCGAGGGCGACCTCGCGCAGGCGGCGGTTCGCGATCACCCCGCCACCGAGCAGGAGGCGCGGCACGCCGTACGCCTCGCACGCGGCGAGCGCCTTCGTCACGAGCACGTCGACGACGGCCTCGCGGAAGCTCGCGGCCACGTCGGCGACGGGAACATCCTCCCCGGCTGCACGGGTCTGCTCCGTCCACCGCGCGACGGCCGTCTTCAGGCCGGAGAACGAGAAGTCGTATCGGTGCGACGCCATGTCGCTCGCGCGGGACAGGCCCCGGGGGAAGCGGATGGCGGTGGGATCACCCGTCGCGGCGGCGCGGTCGATCTCCGGCCCTCCGGGGTAGGGCAGGCCGAGCAGACGCGCGACCTTGTCGAAGGCCTCCCCCGCGGCGTCGTCGACCGTCTCGCCCAGCAGCTCGACGTCGGTGGTGAGGTCGCGTACCAGCAGCAGCGACGTGTGCCCGCCGGAGACGAGCAGCGCCACCGTGGGGTACTCCAGCGGCGGAGCATCCGCATCCAGGATGTCGGCGGCGATGTGCCCGACGAGGTGATTGACCGCGTAGAGCGGACGGTCGAGCGATACCGCGAGCGCCTTGGCCGCGCCCACCCCGACCATGAGCGCACCCGCCAGCCCCGGACCGCTCGTGACCGCCACCGCATCCAGGTCGGCGAGGGAGGCTCCCGCCTCGGCGAGGGCTGTCTCGATGGCCGGCTGCAGCGCCTCGAGGTGCGCGCGGGCGGCGACCTCGGGCACGACCCCGCCGTAGCGGGCGTGCTCATCCATCGACGACGCGATCGTGTTCGACAGCAGGGTGCGGCCGCGCACGATGCCGATGCCGGTCTCGTCGCAGCTGGTCTCGATGCCGAGCACCAGCGGCTCGCGTCGGTTCACGTGCACGCCCCCGCCTCTGCCGCAGTCCCCGCCCCGGCCGCAGCCCCGGCTCCGGCCCCGGCCCCGGCCCCTGCCCCTGCCCCGGCCGAGCCCGGTTTGTCGGAGATTCGCACCGATGTCGGAGGATTTTGCCGGGATTCTCCGACATCGGCGAGATTCTCCGACATCGGGGAGAGGGATGCGCGCGACGCGGCCCATCCGGGCACGTCCAGGCGCATCACGATGGCGTCGACATTGCCGTCCGGGTAGTAATTCGGGCGGCGGCCGATATCGATGAACCCCTCCGAGGCGTAGAGGCGCTGGGCGGCCGGATTGTCGGCCCGCACATCGAGGAAGACCTCGCGCACGCCGCGCTCCGCCGCCTCTTGAAGAAGGGCGCGGAACAGCATTCGGCCGCTGCCGCGGCCGCGGAACGTCTTGTCGAGGGCGATGGTCTGCACGTCGGCGTCCGTCGCACCCGACGGGGCGCGCAGCCCCGCGTAGCCGATCAGGCGACCCGCCTGCTCCGCCACGACGTAGTGGTTGTGGGGGGAGGCCAGCTCTGCCCGCATGGCGGTCTCGCTCCAGGCGTCGCCGGCGAAGGACGCCCGCTCGAGCGCCATGATCGCCTCGAGGTCGTCGACGTCTCCGGTGCGCAGTCTCACGCGATCACCCGCTTCGGCGCGGTGGGTGCGGTGACATCCGGAGAGCGCAGGTAGAGGGCGTCGTCCGCGGCGATCCGGCGGCCGGCCGCGACGGCACGACCGGCGGCGAGAGCCAGCATCGCGGCGGGTACCGAACCGGCGTCGAGTCGGCGGGCGCCGTGCGCGGCGAGCGCGGCATCGAGCTCGTCGCGCGGCGCGAGAGCCGGATCGGCCACGCGCACGGGGAGGCCGTCATCGTCGAGGCCCTCGTAGACGGTGAACGCGAACTCGCGACGGCGGGCGTCGGTGACGACGGCGAAGCGCTCCTCGTCGGCGCCGGTCATGGCCGCCATCAGCATGCGGTCGAGGGCGACGGCATCGTGACTGACGACGGGGATGAGCGGGATGCCGCGGCCGAGCGCGAAGGCGCGGGCGGCGGCGATGCCCACGCGCAGGCCGGTGAAGGGCCCGGGGCCCATACCCGCGGCGACATGGGTGACGTCGGCGCTCGTGATCTCCGACTCCGCCAGGACGCGCGCGACGTGATCGCCGATCACCTCGGCGTGCCCGCGCGGGTCGCCGCTGTCGAGTTGGGCGCGTACGACGCCGTCGGGCTCGATCACCGTCACCGCGGTGCCGATCGACGTGTCGATGCCCAGAATCACGCCTTCCAGCGTAATCGGAGCCGGCCGTGGCCTGCTCGCCCATCCGATCCGCGCCCCGACGACGAACAACACGCATGCACCTCCCCCGGTACGTGCGCGAGGGCGGCACGCCGCCGCTCTCGGACGATCCCGCGGGGTCAGGATGGCGCACCGTCGTGATCCCGACCGCCGTCGGCGATCTCACCGTGCGCGCCGGGCGCCGCACCGGGGGAACTGCGACCGTGCTGCTGCACGGCGCCGCCGGCACATGGACGACCTGGACCCCGCTCGCCGCGTACGCGCGAGACACCGGCCGCACCCTGGAGAACGTGGTCGCCGTCGACCTGCCGGGGTGGGGCGACAGCGGCGAGCTGGATCCCGCGCTGCACGTCGAAGACGTCTCGCACGCCATCGCCGACCTCGTGCGTTCCCTCGGATACGACGACTGGATCGTCGCGGGTCACTCGCTCGGCGGCGTCGTCGCGCTCGACCTCGCCGCGCGAGCGCCCGGTCCGACCGTGGGCGTCGTTCTCGTCGCCCCCACGGGCGCGAGCGTCATAGACGCGATCCGGCATCCGCTGCGCGGCGGGATGCGGCTGCCCGGCTTCGCGGGGATGCTCGCCGTCATGCGGGTGCTCTCGGCGTTCGGCCCCCGCGGCGCGGCCATCGTCGAGGGCGTCGCCGCCGCGAGGCTGCTGCCGCTGCTGACGCGGCCGCTGTTCTCCGCGCGCGTGGACCCGAGCGTGGTCGCCGCGTTCCGCACCGAGGTGCGCCCGACGGCCTTCGCCCGCGCGGCCCGCATGCTTGTCGGTTACGACGAGGATGCGTGGAGCGCCGTCCGCTGCCCCGCGCAGGTCGTGCGAGGTCCGCGCGATGTGTTCGCGTCGCCGAGCGACGATGTCGCCCTCGCCGCGCGCATCCCTCAGCTTCGCGTGCGCACCGCCTCCGGCACGGGACACTCCCGCACGTCGAGCGCCCCGACGCGGTGCTCGACGCGATCGAGGCGATCAGGGGCGGCGGGTGACGGTCGCGATCCGCGGTGAGTCGGCATCGAGGTCGGCCTCGCGCGCGGTCACGCCGCACGCGGTGTCGACGCCCCGGCCGTGCCACTCCCGGTCGAGCTCGATCTCCCACCAGCTCTCGCGCAGGCCGTCGACCATGCCGCGGCCCCACTCGACGATCACCACCGAGGACTCGAGGTCGATGTCGAGGTCGTCGAGCTCCGCAGCGGATCCGAGCCGATAGGCGTCCACGTGCACGAGCGGCGCGCCGCCGACGAGCGACGGATGCGTGCGGGCGAGCACGAAGGTCGGGCTCTGTACCGGTCCCCGCACGCCGAGCCCCTCGGCGATCCCGCGCGTGAGTGTGGTCTTGCCGGCCCCGAGCGGACCGGTGAGCACCACGAGGTCGCCCGCCGACAGCATCCGACCGATCTCGACACCGAACGCGTGCATGTCGGCCGGCGTGGTCAGCTCCCGGGCACCGACGATCGCGTCGAGGCCGGTCACCGGGCGCTCCCGTACACGCGCGGCACGCGCCGTCCGATGCGCGTGACGATCTCGTAGTTGATGGTTCCGGCCGCCTCGCCCCATTCGTCGGCGGACGGGACGCCCAGGGTCGGGTCGCCGAACAGCACCGCCTCGTCGCCGACGGCGACGGGATGCTCTCCGACGTCGACGACGAACTGATCCATCGCGACGCGGCCGGCCACGGGGAACCGTGCGCCGCCGATCGTCACCGGCCCCCGTCCCGACGCCTGACGCGGCACGCCGTCGGCGTAGCCGAGCGGGATGAGCGCGAGCGTCGTCTCGCGCGGGGCGACGTAGTCGTAGCCGTAGGAGACGCCGTGCCCGGCATCCACCCGGCGCACCGCCGCGACGCGGGCGCGCAGCGTCATCGCCGGGCGCAGCCCCAGGTCGGCCGAGGAGCGGTCGTCGAAGGGCGACAAGCCGTAGAGTCCGATGCCGATGCGCACGGCGTCGAGCCGCGTCTCGGGCAGGGCGATGGCCGCATTCGTCGCGGCGAGGTGGCGGATGTGCGGGGTGAGGCCGAGGGATGCGGCCTCGGCGACACCCCGTTCGAACACGTCCAGCGCGGCGCGGTCCGCTTCGGGCGACGCATTGGAGAGGTGGCTGAAGACGCCGACCACCCGAACGCGTCCGATGCGCTCCAGGCGTGCTGCCTCGGCGAAGACGACGCGGTAGTCGGCGGGGGCGATGCCGTTGCGGCCGAGGCCGGTCTCGAGCTTCAGGTGCACTGCGGTGGGACGGCCGGCCGCGGCCGCATCCGCTGCCGCGACGAGCTGGTCCATGCGGGAGACGCCGATCTCGATCCCCGCCGCGGCGGCCTCAGCGAACGAGGCGCCGGGCGCGTGGAGCCACGCCAGCAACGGCGCATCCACCCCGGCGCGGCGCAGAGCGAGGGCTTCGTCGACGTCGGCGACAGCCAGCCGCGACGCCCCGCCCTCGAGCGCGGCGGCCGTGACGCGCGGGGCGCCGTGGCCGTATCCGTCCGCCTTCACCACGGCGATCACGGGAACGCCGGTGAGAGCGCGAAGGTGCCGCACGTTCGCGGTGATCGCGTCGAGGTCGATCGTCGCCTCACGCATGTCGCCGTGGTGGATGCCTCTCATGCGGCCGCCCCTCCTGCGCCGGCGGCGGGCGTGCCGGCACCATCGGCGACGACGTAGGCGACGGCGAAGCCGGCGTCGTGGGACATCGACAAGTGGAGGGTCTCGATGCCGCGGTCGGCAACGACGGCGGCGGTGCTCCCCGACAGGGCGAACCATGGCCGCCCCGATTGCTCGCGGGTGACTTCGATGTCGGTCCAGTGCACGCCGTCCGACCCGCCGAGCGCTTTGATCAGCGCCTCCTTCGCGGCATAGCGCGCCGCGAGCGACCGCGGCTTGAGCGCCTGCTCGGCGGGCGAGAACAGCCGCCCGAGCAGCCGGGGCGTGCGCGCGATCGTTCGCTCGAAGCGGGCGATGTCGACGAGGTCGACGCCGATTCCGACGATCATGCGGCGCTCCCTCCATCGTCCGATGCGGCGTCCGACGACGCCCGCCAGCCTATCGCGGCCGCTGCCGAGGGTCGGGCACCGGCCCGAGCCGTGAACAACAGGAGATCGGCTGCCCCGCGGGCGGATTCGACCCTGTCCTGCCCGATTCGACGCGGATCTCCTGCGTTGTTCACCGCAGGTGGCGTGCACTCACTCCACGGTGACCGACTTGGCGAGGTTCCGCGGCTGATCGACGTCGAGTCCCTTCGCCGTCGACAGGCCCATGGCGAAGATGTGCAACGGCACGACCGACAGCAACGGCTCGAACAGGGGCCCGGCGAGGGGGATGCGCAGCACCTCGTCGGCCGTCGGGAGCACGGCCGCGTCGCCTTCTTCGGCGACGGCGATCACGCGGGCACCGCGCGCGCGGATCTCCTCGATGTTCGAGACGACCTTCGCATGCAGGAGCGCCGAGTGGCGCGGCGACGGCACGAGCACGAACACCGGCTGACCGGGCTCGATCAGGGCGATCGGGCCATGCTTGAGCTCCCCGGCGGCGAAACCCTCGGCGTGGATGTAGGCGAGCTCCTTGAGCTTCAGCGCCCCCTCGAGCGCGATCGGGTAGCCGACATGGCGGCCGAGGAAGAGCACCGATCGGGTGTCGGCCATCCAGTACGCGAACTGCTCGATGCGCTCCTGCTCCGTCTCGAGGATGCGACGGATCTTGCCGGGAACGGCCTCGAACTCCTCGATCTGCGCGGCGACCTCATCGGCGGAGATCGCACCGCGCACCTGTCCGATGTGGAGGGCGAGCAGATAGAGGGCGGTGATCTGGGCGACGAAAGCCTTCGTCGAGGCCACCGCGACCTCCGGTCCCGCGTGCGTGTAGACGATCGCGTCGGATTCCCGCGGGATGGTGGCGCCCTGCGTGTTGCAGATCGACAGGGTCTTCGCGCCGCGCTCGCGGGCGAACTTCACCGCCATGAGCGTGTCCATCGTCTCGCCCGACTGGCTGATCGACACGACGAGGGTCTCGGGGCCGATCACCGGATCGCGGTAGCGGAACTCGTGGGCGAGCTCGACGTCGACCGGCACGCGCGCCCACTGCTCGATGGCGTACTTGGCGACCATGCCCGCATAGGAGGCGGTGCCGCAGGCGACGACGATCACGCGGGAGATGTCCTCGAAGAGGTCGTCGAGTCCCTCCAGCTCGGGGATGGCGACGACACCGTCGCGGATCCGCCCGCGGAGCGTGTTCGCGACCGCCTCGGGCTCCTCGGAGACCTCCTTGGCCATGAACGACGACCAGCCGCCCTTGTCGGCGGCGTTCGCATCCCACGTCACCTCGAACGGCTCGACCTCGACGGGAGCTCCGAAGAAGTCGGTCACCTCCACGCCGGCGGGGGTGATCGCGACGATCTGGTCCTGCCCGATCGCGAGGGCGTCGCGCGTGTGCTCGACGAACGCGGCGACGTCGGAGCCGAGGAAGTTCTCCCCCTGGCCGAGGCCGATCACCAGCGGCGAGTTGCGGCGCGCGCCGACGACGAGGCCGGGATGGTCCTGGTGCATCGCGAGCAGGGTGAAGGCCCCCTCGAGGCGGGCGACGACCGTGCGGAACGCGGCGACGAGGTCTCCGCCGTTCGCGGCATAGGCGTGGCCGAGCAGCACGGCGGCGACCTCGGTGTCGGTCTCGCTCCGGAACGGGTGCCCGTCGAGTTCGGCGCGGAGCTCGCCGAAGTTCTCGATGATGCCGTTGTGGATCACGGCGAGCTTGTCGTCATCGGCCAGATGCGGATGCGCGTTCTGGTCGGTGGGGCCACCGTGGGTCGCCCATCGGGTGTGGCCGATGCCCGTGGTGCCGTCGGTCATCGGGTGCCCGACGAGGTCGTCTCGCAGCACCTGCAGCTTGCCGGCGCGCTTGCGCATGTCGAGCGCACCGGCGCCGTCGATCACGGCGATGCCGGCGGAGTCGTATCCGCGGTACTCCAGTCGCGACAGGCCTGCCAAGAGGATGGCCTGGCTCTGCCGCGGGCCCACGTATCCGACGATTCCACACATGGGCTCCATCGTAATCTGCGCCGCCTGGCGCCCCGCCCGGTACTGAACCCCGCGGGCGGAACACGCCGGGTCAGGGCGATCGGCGACGCCTCGTGCGTCGAGTCCACGTGATCGCGACACCGCCGGCGATCAGGAGGGCAGCCAGGAAAGCCGCCGACAGCGGTGGGGTCGATCCGGAGGCCGCGAGCCGTGCCGGCTCGGCTGACGGCCGGTCGGACGCCGCCGCAGGCGAGGGCGCGGCGGTCTGCGACGAGGTCGGCTCGGGCGTCGGCTCCGGCGAGGTCGGCTCGGGCGTCGGTGTCGGCTCGGGCGTCGGTGTCGGGTCGGGCAGAGCTGCCAGCAGGGCGTGGGCGTCAGCGAGTCCGGCGCCGTAGACGTGCGCGTCGGGCATCACTCGCCAGTAGGGATTGTTCATCTCGGCCGCCGTGGCCTCGGTCGCCGTCAGGATGTCGGCCGGAGAGGCGCCGGGAGCGTACTCGAGGGCGAGGGCGTGCACCGCGGCGACGCTCGGGGCGGCGGCCGACGTGCCGTAGAAGCGGTAGACCACCTCGCCGTCCTCGTCGAAGGGCGATTCGAAGAAGCTCGTCCGCTCCCCGTCGACCCCGGTGATCTGCGGTGCGGCCACGGTCATCGGCTCGGGGTAGGCCGCGGACGGCGGCCCGTACGGGTCGTAGGGCTCGAAGAGGATGGTGCCCGGCCCGGGCGAGCTGAAGGACTCCGGCTCCCACGGGTAGTCCCACGCCGCGGCGGCGACGCTCACGCCGGAGCCGTCCCCGTTGTGGCCGTTGATGACAGCTCCGACGAGGTCACCGCCGGCATCGCGGTCGTATTCGCGCCACGCGAGCGCCGTGCCGTTCCCGAAGGTGCCGATCCAGACGGCAGGTGGCGGGGCGACGTCACCGGTGAGATCGCGCACGACGACGAAGCCGTACTCCCCGTCCGTCGGCACGGGGCTGACCGTCAGCATCTCCATCGGCACCTGCGGGTCCGGCGTGACGCCCGCCGCGACGAGGGCGGGCACCGGCTCATCCGAGTACAGCTGCAGCGAGAAGTGGGATGCGACCGCGCCCTGCGGCTCCCCCCAGCCGAGGGCGAAGGTCGGCGCCGACGGCGTCGCGAGCAGTCCGACCGTCTGCACGGGGTCGACGCCGTCTCCCGGGTCGAAGTCGAGACAGTCGTAGGCGACGACCTCCTCAGGCACCCACACCCACTCCGGGCAGGCCACGCCGCGGTACTCGGGCGCCTGCCATCCGGCGATGGGAAGGCCCTCGCTCGGTGTGCCGTCCGCGCCGACGGCGTTCGCGTTGCCCGCCGAGGTGTAGTACGCCACACCGTCCGCCTTGACCATCTCGATGGCCGACGAGACGATTCCCTGCTGGAAGTGGGGTTCGGTGACGTAGCTGATGTCGTCGACGATGATGTCCGCGCCCGCGTCGGCGAGCGCGAGGATGTTCTCGGCCATGTCGATCATCCCGCCGAACCCGGACGCGAACAGAATGCGCGCCCCGGGCGCGATGCCGTGCACGATCTGCGCCATCCCGCGTCCCTCGTCGCTGCCGCCCGGGTGGTCTGCGAGAACCTCGACGGGCGTGTCGTATCCGCATGGGTTGCCGGGTCCGGGGAGCACGCCGGCCGAAACGTCCTCCGCGGGGGTGGTGGTCGCCGTGGCAGAGGTGGCGTACGAATCGGACAGGATGCCGACCGTCACGCCGCTGCCATCGACGTCGAAGGCGTCGCGCGCGAGGGCCGTCTTCAGCGGCTCGTCGGCGTCGACCGGGACGCTGCGGCAGCTCTCGGCGGCCGCGGTCGCGGGTCGCGCGGCGGCGGACGACGATGACGTGCCGACGGCCGCACGCAGGTCGGGCGCGACCGCCACCACGCCAGGGAGCGCGGCCAGTGCCGACAGCTGAGCGGGTGACACAGCGACGGCGACCGACGGGCTGAGACGGTACACGCGATCGACCCGCGCGAGCTGCCGCACCGCGTCGATCTGTTCAGCGCTCGGGCGCGTCGCGAACGTCAGCGTCGCCGAGACCCGCCCCTCGTCGTCCACCTGCAGACTGCCCGGCCCGGTCGCGGGCAGACCGACGGCGTCGGCCAGTTCTTCGGCTCCGCTCGCTCCGGCCTGCGCGGCATCGGCCAGCTGGTCGGCGAGAGAAGGCGGTGGAAGCGTCTCCTCCGCCGCATCGGCGGCCGGCGAAGCGAGAGGCGCGGCGCCGGCAAGGACGATGAGGGCAGCGGCGAGCGCGACGCTGCGGGCAGCTCGAAACACAGTTCTCCGGGGGGAAGGTCGTCATCGGGTCCTTCCAACCTGGCAGAAACCTGTGAGCGAACGCCAATCGACCAGGACGCGGTCGCATCACCCACGGCGGGCCGGGTTCGGTCCCTGAGGAGGAGATCCCGCCACCAGAGGACGGATACACGCTACGCCTCCTCTTGAGGCGTGTTCTCCTCGCGAAGCGTCGACAGCGCTGCGTCGGCGCAGCGGCGTCGGAAGCGTCGCCGTGCGGGTCAGAGCTTGCGCAGCAGCACGCTGGAGACCGCGTGATCGGCGGCCTTCTTCAGCACGAGGCTCGCGCGGTGACGCGTGGGAAGCACGTTCTCGACGAGGTTCGGGAGGTTGATGTCGCGCCAGTAGCCGAGGGCGCGCGGAACGGCCTCCTCGTCGGGAATCTGCGCGAACCGGTTGAAGAACGAGTTCGGGTTGCTGAACGCCGCCTCGCGCAGCGCGAGGAAGCGGTGCACGAACCACTGCTCGATGTCGTCGGGAGCGGCATCGACGTAGATCGAGAAGTCGAACAGGTCGCTCACCGCGACATCATTGGGCGCGGGCGGCGGCTGCAGCACGTTCAGGCCCTCGACGATGACGACGTCGGGGCGGCGCACGGTGACGTGCGCATCCGGGACGATGTCGTAACGCATGTGCGAGTAGAAGGGCGCCCGCACCTCGTCGGCTCCCGACTTCACCTCGGTGAGGAAACGCACCAGGGCGCGCCGGTCGTAGGACTCCGGGAAACCCTTGCGATCCATCAGACCCCGCCGCTCCAGCTCGGCGTTCGGGTAGAGGAATCCGTCGGTGGTGACGAGCTCGACGCGCGGTGTGCCGGGCCAGCGGCTCATCAGTTCGCGCATCAGCCGGGCGATGGTCGACTTGCCGACCGCGACCGACCCGGCGACCCCGACGACGAAGGGCGTCGTGGAGTCCTGCTCGCCGAGGAACGTGCTCGTGTCCACGCCGAGGGCCTTGGTGGAACTGGCGTAGAGCGACAGCAGCCGACTGAGCGGCAGGTAGACCTCCGCGACCTCGGTGAGGCTCAGACGGTCGCCGATGCCGCGGATCTGCACGACCTCGGTCTCCGTCAGCGGCTGGGCCAGTCCGCCCGCCATCCGGGCCCACTCGTCGCGCTCGATCTCGCGATACAGCGAGAGCGCGGGGGTCTGCGGTGTCACCTGGTCGTCGATCGACATCCGCCCCATCGTATCCATGCGGTGCGCCCGGACCCGCCGCGTCGGTACGCTGGCGACGTGCGACTGGGAGTCCTCGACATCGGTTCGAACACCGTCCATCTGCTGGTGGCGGATGTGAGCCCGGGCGGCCGTCCTCTCGCCACGACCTCGCAGCGTACCGTGCTGCGCCTCATGCGCTACCTCGACGACGACGGCGCCATCCGGCCCGAAGGCGTCGAGGCGCTCGTGACCGCGGTGCGCGAGGCGCGCGAGATGGCAGCCGCCGAGAACGTCGCCGAGCTGCTGGCCACCGCCACCTCCGCGGTGCGCGAAGCGGCCAACGGCCCCGCCGTCATCCAGGCGATCGAAGAGGCGCTCGACCAGCCGCTGCAGGTGCTGGGCGGCGAGACCGAGGCCCGCTACACGTTTCTCGCCGTGCGCCGGTGGTTCGGATGGTCGGCCGGACAGATCCTGCTGTTCGACATCGGCGGCGGATCGCTCGAGATCGCGGCCGGCGGCGACGAGCTTCCGGATGCGGCCGCATCGGTGCCGCTCGGAGCGGGCCGGATGACCCTCCGGTACATGCCCGACGACCCGCCCGGAGAAGACGCGGTGGACCGGCTCCGCAAGCACGCGAAGAAGAAGCTCGAACCGCTCGCCGACACCTTCACCTCGCTCCCCCGGCCCGATCATGTGGTCGGGTCGTCGAAGGCGATCCGGTCGCTCGCCAAGCTCGCCGGCTATCCCATGGCCGGATGGTCGGGCACCGAGCGGATGGTGCTGCCGCGACAGGCGCTGAAGGCCTGGATCCCGCGCCTGGCGCGCATCCCCGCCGACGCCCGACAGGAGCTGCCCGGTATCACCGCCGACCGCACCCTGCAGATCGTCGCGGCCGCCGTCGTGCTCCACCAGGCCATGAAGGTGATGGAGGTCGACGAGCTGGAGGTGTCGCCGTGGGCTCTCCGCGAGGGCGTCCTGCTGCGCTACATCGAGTCGCTGTCATGGAGCGCCCCCGCGGTGTGACACCGGTGTGGCCGGGCGATCAGGCCACCGCGATCAGGCCGGACCCTCGATCAGGGTCACGCTCGCCGACTGCGTCGCGCCCGAGGAGTCGGTCCACGTGATCGTGACGATCTCACCCGGCTCGTAGCCGGCGAGGACCTCGGCGAGCTCCGTGGTGTCGGCCACCGCCGTGCCGTCGACCGCGGTGATCGTGTCGCCCGCGGCCAGGCCTGCGTCGGCGGCCGGAGTGCCCGCGATCACGCCGGCGATGGTCGCGCCGGACGTCGTCGTCGTCTGGGTCGAGCCCGACCCCGACCCCGACCCGCCGTAGCCGCCGTAGCCGGTGCTGGTGGCCGCGGCGGTCTGCACGCCGAGGAAGGCGGAGTACCCCACGGTCACGCCGTCGGATTCGTCGCCGGCGAGGATCTGCTCGACGATAGCCAGCGCATCCTCGATCGGGACCGCGTACCCGACGGTGACGACGCCGCCGACCGACGCGGCGGTGGTCATGCCGATCACTTCGCCCTCATCATCGAGCAGCGCCCCGCCGGAATCGCCCGAGACCACGTCGGCGAGCACCTCGATCATGCCGTAGAGCGTCTCACCCGCGGTCGTGCCCGACGACGCGGTCGTCACCGACGACTCGAGGGCGGTGATCTCGCCGTCCGCGGCCATCAGCACGCCGCCGCCCTCGGCGTTGCCGACCGCGGTGACGGCCTCTCCGACGGTCTCGTCGTCGTCGTCGATGGCGGCGACTTCCAGCCCTGACGCCCCCTCCAGCTGCAGCAGGGCGACGTCGGAGTCCTCGGAGGTTCCCACGAGCGTGGCGGCATAGGTCTCTCCGGTGGTCGCGATCGTCACCGAGATCTCGGTCGCGCCGTCGATGACGTGGTTGTTCGTGAGGACGAGGCCGTCCTCGGTCAGCACGATTCCGCTTCCCGCCGCGGCCGCCTCGCTGTATCCGAGAACCGTCTCGATGATCACGACACCGGTCGACTCATCGGCGTTCGCCTCGGTCGCCTCGCTGACGGAGGTGGTCGTACCGGATGTCTGGCTTTCGTCGCCGTATCCGCTCCCGTCGCGGCCACCGCCGCCCCACGACGGCGCCTGCGGCACGGCGGGCGCTGCGGCGACGGTCTGCGTCGTGTCGGATGCGGCGGAAGCGGTCGCTGTCACCCCGACCACGGCGGTCGTCGCCAGGGTCGCCACCGCCACACCTGCGCAGGCGACGATCACCGGCCGTCGGTACCAGGGCCGTGCGACGGTCGTCGCATCAGCCTCCTGCTGCGAGGTCTGCTGTGCGGTGGAGAGGTTCTCGTCCATGGGGTGCCGTCCTTTCGAGGTGTTGCCCCTAGGACACCAACCCCGCTCATGCGGGAACCCTGGCGCGCTTCAGCGTTGCCTATGTGTGCCGGCTCGAGTCTGACGGCATCGTCGCCGCGACCGTCCCTCGCAGCCGGGATAGGTTGGAACAGCAACGTCGGGAGGGGAGCCGGACTTCGTATGTCTCCGTCGACGGCACGGGGCGCGAAGCGACGCGCAATCGGGTCCTGGGCGCCGCGTACGAGGTGTTTGCCGAGGTCGGGATCGACGCGGCGACGGTCGAGGCGATCTGCGCCCAGGCGCACTTCAGCCGCGGGGCCTTCTACTCCAACTTCGCCTCCAAGGACGACCTGTTCCTCGAACTCATCGAGAAGGTCACGAACGATCGGATGCGGCGGGCAGCGGGCTTCGTGCACGCCTTCGGCGATGCGTCCGCGGCGGCGCCGATGCCCGCCGACCCCGCCGACGTGGTGCGCGCGATCGCGGACATGGCGACCGAGGACCGCACCGGCGTGCTGCTGATGGCGGAGGTGCGCATCCGCGCCATGCGCGACCCGGCGATCGCCGAGGCCTACCGCACGTTCAAAGAGCGCACGCTGGCGCAGATCGCCGACATCCTCGGTCTCGCGCTCCGCGCCTACGGTCTCTCGCCGCGCATCGCTTCTGCGACCCTGGCGAGGATCGTGCTCGAGACGTGGGAGACCGCATCGATCGACGCGGTCATCGCGGGCGAGGATGCGGCCGGGATCGCGGCCCTCGTCGCCGCGCGAACGGCCGACATCGGCCTCGCTCTTCGCCGATGAGGACGGCGGCGGATAGCCGGGGCCGGCCCGCGTTTCGCCTCGGTCGCTCCGCTCCCTCGCTCAACGACCGGAAGGGGTACCCCACCTCCCCGGCCCCGGTCGTTGAGCGAGCGAAGCGCCCCTGCCGGTCGTTGAGCGAGCGAAGCGAGACGAAACGCCCTCCCCACCCCGTGGCCCCGCGCACACGCCCACAGATCCGCGGCACAGACGAACACCGCCGTCGGCACCGCCGCTACGGTCACCCGATGGGGTTCCTCTACATCCTCCGGTGCGCCGACGGCACGTTCTACATCGGAAGCACCCGCGACCTCGACCGGCGCGTCACGCAGCACCAGGCCGGCATGGGCGCCGCGTACACCTCCCGCCGACTCCCCGTCGAGCTCGCGTGGAGCGGCGAGTTTGCGCGGATCGACGACGCCTTCCTGTGGGAGAAGCGTATTCAGGGATGGAGCCACGCGAAACGCCAGGCGTTCATCGACGGCGGCCTCGACGCCGTGCGCGGCTGGAGTTCGCGAGGGCGCGGCCGCGGATGAGCGGCCCGCGTTTCGTCTCGGTCGCTCCGCTCCCTCGCTCAACGACCGGAAGGGGTACCCCACCTCCCCGGCGCCGGTCGTTGAGCGAGCGAAGCGCCCCTGCCGGTCGTTGAGCGAGCGAAGCGAGACGAAACGGGTCAGAGAGCGAGACGCTCGGCGACCACCGACGCGAGGGCGTCGGCGTGGGAGCGCGCGTCATCCTCCGACGCCGCCTCCACCATCACCCGCACGAGCGCCTCGGTTCCGGATGCGCGCAGCAGCACGCGACCCGACTCGCCGAGCGCGCGCTCGGCGTCGACGACCGCCTGCGCGACGACGGGATCCCCGACCCGCGAGCGGTCCACATCCTTCACGTTCACGAGCACCTGCGGGTACACCGTCATGACCGATGCGAGCTCCGCGAGCGTGGCCTTGCGGTGCGCCATCTCCGCGGCGAGGTGGAGGCCGGTCAGCAGCCCGTCGCCGGTCGTGGCGTATTCGCTCATGATGACGTGACCGGACTGCTCGCCGCCGAGGGAGTAGCCGCCGGCGTTCATCCTCTCCAGCACGTAGCGGTCGCCGACCGCGGTCTGCTCGACCCGGATGCCGTGCTCGGCCATTGCACGGTGCAGGCCGAGGTTGCTCATGACCGTGGCCACCAGCGTGTCCTGCGCGAGATGGCCGCGCTGCTTCATCGCCACGGCCAGGATCGCCATGATCTGGTCGCCGTCGACGACCGTGCCGTCGGCGTCGACGGCCAGACACCGGTCGGCGTCGCCGTCGTGGGCGATCCCCAGGTCTGCGCCGAGGCGCACGACCTCCGTCCGGAGCGCGTCGAGGTGCGTCGAGCCGACGCCGTCGTTGATGTTGAGTCCGTCGGGGTCGGCACCGATCACCGTGACCGTCGCCCCGGCATCGGAGAAGGTCTCGGGTGAGACGCCGGATGCCGCACCGTGCGCGCAGTCCAGCACGACGTGGAGACCCTCGAGGCGATGCGGAAGCGAGCCCAGCAGATGCACGATGTAGCGGTCTTCCGCGTCGGCGAACCGGCGGATGCGGCCGACGCCGCCGCCGGTCGGCTGCAGCTTGGGGCCGTCCATGGCCGCCTCGATGCGCTGCTCGACCACATCGGGGAGCTTGACACCGCCTCGGGCGAAGATCTTGATGCCGTTGTCGGGTGCCGGGTTGTGCGAGGCGGAGACCATCACGCCGAAGGCGGCGTCGGTGTCGGCGATGAGGAACGCCGCGGCCGGCGTGGGCAGCACGCCGGCGTCGAGCACGTCGACGCCCGATGAGGCGAGACCGGCCGAGACGGCGGCGGTGAGGAACTCACCCGACACGCGCGGGTCGCGGGCGACCACCGCGGTGAGGCGCTTGCCGGCCGCGCGTCGCGCGTCCGCCGTACGACCCTGGCCCAGGACGACCGCGGTCGCCTGGGCCAGGGAGAGAGCGAGATCGGCGGTGAGGGGGCCGTTGGCCAGCCCCCGCACCCCGTCCGTACCGAAGATCGGCATGGAGGACGGTTGCTCGATCAGCGCTTCGAGTACTGCGGCGCCTTGCGGGCCTTCTTGAGTCCCGCCTTCTTGCGCTCCTTGACGCGCGCGTCACGGGAGAGGAAGCCGGCCTTCTTCAGCGCCGGACGGTTGTTCTCGGCGTCGATCTCGTTCAGCGCACGGGCGATGCCGAGGCGGAGCGCACCGGCCTGGCCCGAGGGGCCGCCGCCGTGGATGCGTGCGATGACGTCGTAGCCGCCCTCGAGGCCGAGGAGGGTGAACGGGTCGGTGACCAGCTGCTGGTGCAGCTTGTTCGGGAAGTAGTCCTCAAACGCACGGCCGTTGATGGTGAGGGTTCCCGAGCCGGGGATCAGCCGCACGCGGGCGATGGCCTGCTTGCGGCGACCGACGGCGGCGCCGGGGACCGAGAGCACGGGGCGCTCGGTGGCCACGACGGCCTCGTCGGCCGGGGTCTCGGTCGAGAAGTTGGAGATGTCTGCGGTGTCCTGGATGTTCGCCACGAGTGTGTCCTTGTCTGAGGCGGCGCTTACTGGGCGACCTGGTCGAGGGTGTACGTCTGGGGCTGCTGCGCGGCGTGCGGGTGCTCTGCGCCGGCGTACACCTTGAGCTTCGACAGCTGCTGGCGGCCCAGGCTGTTCTTGGGGAGCATTCCGCGCACGGCCTTCTCGACGGCGCGGACGGGGTTCTTCTCGAGAAGCTCCTCGTACGACACGGCCTTCAGACCGCCCGGGTAGCCGGAGTGGCGGTAGGCCATCTTCTTCTGGAGCTTCTGACCGGTGAGGGCCACCTTGTCCGCGTTGACGATGACGACGAAGTCGCCCATGTCGACGTGGGGAGCGAAGGTCGGCTTGTGCTTGCCGCGGAGCAGGGCCGCGGCGTGGGAGGCGAGGCGGCCGAGAACGACGTCGGTGGCGTCGATGACGAGCCACTCGCGCTGAGCTTCGCCAGCCTTGGGGGTGTACGTGCGCGTCACAATAGTGCTGCTTTCTTGATCGAACGGAGAGGTTCGTGAATCCCGCTCCGGTGGTCGTTCCGCGGCGGATGCCGGGTGAACAGGCCGGGTGGAGGGCTCACGTTCGCGGTGCCGTGCCAGCAGGGCGCAGACACCAAGGTTCAACACTACGGCATGGTGGGCGGATCAGCAAACACGCGACGCGTCGAGGTCGGCAGGGTTGCGGTTGGGCGCAACCCTGCCGCCGTCGACCCCCGAAGACGGAGCGGCTCGGTGCGCTTCGCGGCGCCCCCGAGCCGCTGAACCCAGTCAACAGCGATTGGGGTGTATGTCAGGAGTTGCAACCTTCCCCAGCAGCAATCCGACACTCACATTCAACGCCGCGGCATAGGCGTTATCAAGGGCGCTTCCGCAACGCGTGCGCAGGATTCCACCATGACTTACACGAGGAGCAGGATGACACCGCTCCCGTTGAAACCGACATGCGCGACGACGGCTCCGGTCACGCGTCCGGTCGCGGCTACCAGAGCACCGCATCCGAGGCCCACGATCACTCCGGCGACGAAGATCGCCCACGTCGGCGTGACCCCGATCGTCCCGACGTGCAGAAAGACGAACAGGGCCGTGGTCACGGCGATCGCCGCGATCCGCGAGAGCCAGGCTCCCCCGCCGATCTGCGTGGTCGCGCGCTGGATGAGACCGCGGAAGAACAGCTCCTCGACGATGGGCGATACAGCCACATAGCCGACGATGAGCACGGCGACGCCGACGACCGTCTCGAGGGCGCCGGCATCCAGTGTCGCTCCGCCGAGGCTCCCTGTCGTCGGCACGATGAGCTCGACGAGCCCGCGCATCATCACCGCGAGCGACAGACCGAGCAGCACGTCGATCCCGCGCGTCTCGATCCTTCCGCGCGCGCTGAGCCCCTCCGAGCGGGAGGCGCCGATGCGAGCGGCGCCGAAGACGGCGAGCGCCATCGGCGCATTGATGAGCACGATGTCCACCAGCGACACCGCCCACGCCGGCCACCCCGTGAGCGCAGTTCGCCAGGACGATGACAGAGCGATCACGATCACCGTCGCGATCAACCCCGCGCCGGCGACCCCGAGCGCCGACCACGGGCGGTCAAAACGAAATGACGGAAGTCCCGGGCGTGAACCCGGGACTTCCGTCATGGTGTCGCTCGAAGAGAGCGTCAGCTGTTCTGCGAGGCGCGACGGCGAGCAGCCGCAGCGGTCACGGCGATGCCGCCGAGGCCGACGGCGCCGATACCGAGCCAGATGGCGCCCATCGGGACGTCGCCACCGGTGGCCGGCAGCTCACCCGAGTCCGAGTCGGAGTCACTGTCGGCGGTCACGGTGATCTCGGTGGTCGCGATGACGTTGCCGTCGGTGTCGGTGAGGACGACCTCGTAGGTGCCCGCGCCACCACCCGTGAAGGTGGCGGAAGCGGAGCCGTCGACGACATCCTTGGTGACCGAGTAGACGGTGTCACCCGATGCGGCGTAGGCGATCGAGGTGAGCGAAGCGCCTGACGGGCCGGTGATGGTGAAGACGACCTGGTCGTAGGCTTCGAGGCCCGTGAAGGTGATGATGGTCGACTGGCCCGGCGCGATGACCGGGTCGGAGACGGCGCCACCCGACGGGGTGTAGGCGGTTGCGGCGGCCGAACCACCGAGGACGAGCGCGCCGGCGATAGCGAGCGCAGCGAAAGACTTCTTGAACACGGGACTCCCAACAGTTCCGAGTGGCGGCAATATTCTCGAGGAAGCGGCCTGCAGACCCCCGCCCGACGAGTGGCTGAAGTTACCTGTGTGACTGCTGTGTATACGAGAGGCTACCCCCTCATGTACCTCAAGGCTAGAGCCTGGGAACTCGCTGACCAAACTCGCTGCGTAAACGTCCTGTAAACGAATGTGCCGGCGGCGGGTCTGCGCAGACCGCGAATTCACCCCAGCGCGGTGCCCGCGAGGGCCAGCCCCACCCACGCCGCATTGAAGACCGCGTGGGTGAGCACGGCGGCCCAGATGCGCCCGGTGAGCATCACGAGAGCGCCGCACACGAGGCCCAGCAGCCCGATCGACACCACCTGGTCGACGGCGAGCTCACCGAGCAGCCCGTGCACCACGACGAACAGCCCGCTCGAGAACAGCACCGCCGCGGTCCCCGCTACAGCTTTCCCGCACGGGCGACGAAGCACCGTGTAGAGCGCGACGAGCACGACCGCGCGGAAGAAGAACTCCTCCACCAGCGGGGCGACGACGACCGGCGCGACGACGTCGGTGAACACCCACCCGTCCGGCAGCTGCCCGCCGAGCCGCTCCAGCTGAGGGAAGGCCTCGTCGCCGCCGGTTGCGGCGGCGAGCCATCCCTGCAACAGCCGAAGCATCAGCCCGAGCGCCACACCGAAGAGCAGATCGACAGTGCGCAGGCGCAGCAGGCCGACCGGGCGCGAGCGGGTGAGCGCGAACACGACGGGCGCGAGCATGCCGAGCCACAGCAGCGCCATGGCCGCCGCCGACCCCCACGCCGTCGGCCAGAGAAGGGATGCGGCGGTCGCCGCGAGCACGCCGACACCGAGGCCGGCGAGCGCGGCGGCCAGGACCCACTCCCGCCACCGACGGACCGTTCGTCCCCCCAGCCGCCAGTCGGTGCGACGCTCGCGACGGCGCGAACGGCTCCGCCGCGTGGGCTCTCCGTCGGGAGCCGGGAGCTCCTCGATGAGCGCGGCGGTCGACGCGGTGTCGTCGCTAGAGTGGGCGGGCACGCGAACACGCTACCGGGGCCGCCCGGATCTGAGGTACGCGAGGAGACTTGGTTGGTCGAGCTCATCACCGTCTGCACGGGCAACATCTGTCGTTCCCCGCTCGCGGCGCAGCTGCTGCAGACGCGCCTGCCCGGCGCCACAGTGACGAGCGCCGGCACGCGAGGACTGCCCGCCGCCGAGATGACACGGGAGGCCGCCTACCTCGCGCAGCACCTGGGAGTGCCGGCGGAGGTGTCCGCGGCGCACCGGTCGAGGTTCCTGCACGAGGCGCACCTCTCCTCCCCCGACCTCATCATCACGATGACCCGCGAGCACCGCCGCGAGATCGCCGAACTCGCCCCCTCGCGGCTGCGTCACACCTTCACCGCGCGCGAGTTCGCCCGTCTCTCCGCCGTCACCTCCGACGACGACCTGCTCGCCGCCGCTGCGGACGCCGGAACCGACGCCGGCCAGCGGCTGCGGGCCGCGGCCGAGGTGCTGTCGGCGCGGCGCGGCCTCATCCCCCCACCGCCCGACCCGAACGACGACGACGTCGTCGACCCGTACCGGCAGGAGTGGAGCGTGTACCAGCGGTCGGCGGCACAGCTCGTTCCCGCGATCGACGCCGTCGTGCGCGTCGTGCGGCTGGTTGCCCCGTCATGAATCGACTCACGCCGCGTCATCGGCTGTAACAACGGCTGTGGCAGGATTGGCGCCAGTATGGAGCTCACCGATTACATCCGCATTCTGCGCAAGAACTGGCTGATCATCGTGATCGCGACGCTCCTGGGCGTCGGCACCGCCGCCGCGTACTCCCTCACCCGCGAACCGCAGTACGAGGCCTCGAGCACCGTCTTCGTGTCGACGCAGTCGGGATTCAGCGTGTCTGAGCTGCAGCAGGGCGCGAACTTCACGCAGTCCCGCATGACCACCTACGCCGAACTGGTCACCAAGCCCATCGTCACGAACCCCGTGATCGCGGAGCTCGGCCTCGGTGTCACGTCGGACTCCCTGTCGTCGAAGGTCGCCGCCTCGAACCCGCTCAACACGCAGCTGGTGACGATCACCGTCACCGATCCCGACCCGGTGCAGGCGGCGAACATTGCCAACGCGCTCGGCGCGAGCCTGTCGTCGGCGGTCGAGTCGATCGAGAACACCACCGGCGCCGAGACGAGTCCGGTGCGCCTCACGCGCGTCGAAGACGCCATCCCGCCGCTCAGCCCCTCGAGCCCCAACGTGCCGCTGAACCTCGCGCTCGGCGCCCTGGTGGGCCTGGCCATCGGCGTCGGTGTCGCCGTGCTCCGCTCGGTCGTCGACACGCGCATCCGCACGCCGCGCGACGTCGAGCTGGTCACCGACACGCCCCTGATCGGCGCCATCGCCTTCGACCCGAAGGCGAAAGAGCGTCCGCTCATCGTGCACGCCGATCCGCTCAGCCCGCGCGCGGAGTCGTTCCGCACCATGCGCACGAACCTGCAGTTCCTCGACATGGAGGGCCGCTCGAGCTTCGTCGTGACCTCGAGCGTGCCCAGCGAGGGCAAGTCGACCACGACCATCAACCTGGCGATCGCCCTCGCGGATGCCGGCAAGCGCGTCGCGCTGCTCGACACCGACCTGCGCAAGCCGAAGGTCGCCGAGTACCTCGGCATCGAGGGCGGCGCGGGCCTGACCGACGTGCTGATCGGCCGGGCGCGGGTGGGCGACGTCATGCTGCCGTGGGGTCACCGCAGCATGTACGTGCTGCCGGCCGGGAAGATCCCGCCGAACCCGAGCGAGCTGCTCGGATCGAAGCAGATGGAAACCCTCCTCAGCGTGCTGGAGCGCGACTTCGACGTGGTGCTGTGCGACGCGCCGCCGCTCCTGCCGGTGACCGACGGCGCCATCCTCGCCAAATCCACATCGGGCGCGATCGTGATCGTCGCCGCCGGACGCACGAACCGCCACCAGCTCGGCGGCGCGGTCGACGCCCTCGGCACGGTCGGGGCGAAGATCGCCGGTGTCGCGCTGACCATGGTCCCGACGCGCGGCCCTGACTCGTACTACGCCTACGGCGCCGGATACGGCTACGGGTACGGCTACCGCGAGCAGCCCGAGAAGAAGCGCGGCACGCGCCGTACCCCCGGTCCCGCTCCCGTCGAGCCCGAGACCGAGGCGGCTCCGATGGACGAGAGCTTCTTCGGGCTCGCGGCACCGGATGCCGCCGACCAGACCGCGCCGGATGCCACCGCCGATGCCGCGCCGCGCCGCCGATCGACGGCCACGCCCCCGGTTCCGGCCACGCGCGCCGAGGCCGCGAACGCCGCGCCCGAGCAAGCGCCGGAGGATGACTCCGCCTGGCGCCCGTCCGCCCCGTAGCCTGCGATGGCCGGGGGAAGATCGGGCACGCCGGCGGGTGCCCAGTGGGGCGCGGTCGCGCTCGTCGTCGTACTCGCGATCGTCGTCGGCGCCGTCGCCTACATCGCGTACGACCGGGCCAACCCGGACGGCGGCGCTCAGAGCGCGGCGCCGGTCCCCACGTTCAGCCTCGGCGTGGAGTCCGCGTCTCCGACGCCGACCGAGACCTCGCCCGACGTCGCCGTCGCCGCGCGTGAGGACGATCGCTTCCTGTCGATCGGCTCCGGCGTCTGGTGGCGTTCCACCGCGGGGATCTGCGGGGGCGATGAGCCGCTCGTGGAACGATCCGACGACGGCGGTCAGTCGTGGACGGATGTGACCGGCCGCTACCGGGACATCACCGCGGTGGCGGCACTCGACGCGTTCGCCGAGACCGAGGCGGAGATGGTCGTCGCCGTGGGCGAGGGCTGCGAGACCCAGGGCTGGCGCACCTTTACGCAGGGGGCGTTCTGGGAGCCGTACGACGATCTCGTGCTGTCGGCGGCGCGCTACATCTCCCCCGCCGACGCCGGAGTGGTGGAGCTGCCGTCGGGTGCGATCGACGCGCCGTGCGCCGACGCACGCGGCCTTCGCGCCGCCGGTGACGTGGTGGCGCTGGTGTGCGACGCGCAGGCCTGGGTGCTCGACGCCGACGGAGTGACCTGGACGACGCTCGAGACCGATGGCGCCGCCGCTGTCGCCGTCGACGGCGCCGACGTCATCGTGGCGGGGGTCGCCGCCGACTGCGCCGGCATCGCGCTGACCCGCTTCGCCGGCGCCGACCCCGCACAGCCGGCCGCCGCGGGATGCGCCGACGAGGCCGACGTGACCGCACCGACCGCCATCGCCGTCACCGGCGAGGGCACCGCGGTGTGGGCGGGCGAGACACTCACGACCATCAGCGGCTGACCGGACGCATCCGTCGCCGGTCAGGGCATCGACTCGTGCAACTCGCGGGCACGCAGGGTGCGAGCGGTCGTGACCGGATGCGCAGCGAGGACGACCTTTCCCCGCGAGTGGAGCTTGTGCAGGTCTTCGTAGGCCTCGACGATGTCCTCGATCGGATAGAGACCTGAGACGAGGAGCCGGAAGGCGCCGATACCGGCCAGACGGGTGATCTGCCGCAGCCGCTCGGTGCCGTGCGCCACGGAGTCGGGGTCATCGCGCAGCAGCGCGAGTTCGACCTCGCGCCGGTCCTCGCTGGAGCGATACCGCTCGGCGGGCACGCCCAGCGCTCCGGCGACGTCTTCTGTCTCTTTGCCGAAGTTGTCGATGTAGGCCGTGACCCTCGCGCCGCGAGCGGCCTTCTCGATGCGCTCGACGATGCCGGGTCCGTACTCGACCGGCGTGATGCCGATCTGTCGCAGGTAGTCGAAGTTGCGGGAACCGCACGTGCCGATCACGCGCGCGCCCCGATGCGCCGCGAGCTGCACCTGGATGCTTCCCACGCCGCCGGCGGCGGCGGTGACCACCAGCGTGTCGTCGGGCCCGATCCTCAGGTCCTCGAGCATCTCCAGCGCGGTCGCACCGGCGAGGTAGAGCCCGCCGGCCGTCTCCCAGTCCACGCCGCCGGGTTTGGACACGACCTGGTCCGCGGGAACGTTGAGGTGGCTGGCGTGGGCGCCGGTGCGCACGTGACCGACCACATCCGCACCGACGCGGATCGACGACACGTTCTCGCCGACCGCGGTCACGATACCCGCGAAGTCGCTTCCCGAGCCGCGCGGCCAGGGGTCGTCGGCCCAGGTCTCCTCGCGGCCGTTGCGCAGGAACACCTCCATGTGGTTGATGCCCGCGGCGATGACCTCGACGCTCACCTCGTCGGGGCCGGGCCCCGGCAGCGGGAACGAATGCCGCGCGAGCACGTCGGCGTCCCCGTAGCGGGTGTAGCGGTAGGCGAATGCGGTGGGAGACTTCTTGGTTTTCATGGCGACCTCCGCAGAGGTATTCCGGATGACGCCCGCGACCGGATGCACCCGTATGATGGTCGGACGCAAGGGGAGTACTCCCGTCTGCGGTGGGTGCGTCATGACGGACGCGACGGTGCGTTCCGCATCCACCGGGTCCGATCGGACCGGAAGAGACCTTGGCCCGTCAGCCGTCGTCTCTCGTCTGGAGCCCCCATGTCCGTCACTCCGCTCGTCTGGATCATCACCCTCGCGGTGACCGTCGCGTTCTTCGTGTACGAGTTCTACGCCCACGTGCGAAAGCCCCACGAGCCCTCGATCGGCGAAGCCGCGCGCTGGTCGGCGTTCTACATCGGTCTTGCGCTGCTGTTCGGCGTGGGCCTGGGCGCCGTGGCGGGCTGGACGTACGGCGGCGAGTACTTCGCCGGGTACCTGACCGAGAAGGCCTTGTCGATCGACAACCTGTTCGTCTTCCTGCTGCTGATGACGAGCTTCGCGGTGCCGAAGATCTACCAGCAGAAGGTGCTGATGATCGGGATCGTCATCGCCCTCATCCTGCGCGGGGCGTTCATCGCGATCGGGGCCGGCCTGATCGCGAACTTCTCGTGGATCTTCTACCTCTTCGGCGCCCTGCTGCTGGTGCTCGCCTACCGTCAGGCGTTCGCCGGCGACGACCACGATCCCGCCAACGGACGCTTCATGACCTTCGTGCGGCGCCACCTTCCGGTCAGCGACGCCTACGACGGGGATCGCCTCACCGTCGTCAAGGACGGGCGCCGCTTCGTCACGCCGATGTTTCTCACCATCGTCGCGATCGGCTTCATCGACCTGATCTTCGCGGTCGACTCGATCCCCGCCATCTACGGGCTGACCGAAGAGGCGTACATCGTGTTCACCGCGAACGCCTTCGCCCTGATGGGGCTGCGCCAGCTGTACTTCCTCATCGGCGGCCTGCTCGAGCGCCTGGTCTACTTGGCGCAGGGGCTGGCGGTGATCCTGGGCTTCATCGGCGTGAAGCTGCTGCTGCACGCGCTCCACGTCAACGAGCTGCCGTTCATCAACGGCGGTGAGGGCGTCGAGTGGGCGCCGGAGATCCCCATCTGGTTCTCCCTGGTGTTCATCGGCACCACGATCGCGGTGGCGACGGCGGCGAGCCTGCTGAAGACCCGCGCCGACCGCCGCGCCGAGATCGACGCGGGGTGACCCGCACCGCCGGCGTCGTCACTCCTCCAGCGGACCGAGGCCGGGCTCGGCGACGAAACGCGCCTCAGCGGCGACCACCTGCTCCCACTCGATGACGACGATGACGTTCCGGCCGTTCCGCACGACCGATCCCGGCACATACAGGGTGCGCTGCGGGCCGACCTGCCAGTAGCGACCGAGCGGGAATCCGTTCACGAACGCGAATCCCTTGCCCCACGTGGCGGTGTCCAGGAACAGGTCGACCCCGCCCACGGCGTCGAACTCTCCCACGAGCACGATCGGTCCGGCCAGCGATGCCGCACCCGCCTCACCGGGCGAAACGGACGCGGCGATATCGCCCGCCTCCGCCCCGACGAGGAACGAGGATGCGGCCGCGGACGCGAGCGCGTCGACATCGACGGCGGTGGCGGTCCATCCGGTCAGCTCGGTCGCCCCGAGGCGGGCCGAGCCGATGAGCCCCTTCGCCTCGCCGAGACGCGATCCGTAGTTCACGCGTCCCTGGTCCTCGACCACGACGCGCAGGCGGCGGCCGGCCGGGATCGCCAGCGCCCGCTCTCCGAGCGTGCGGGAGATGCGTCCGACCGGGCGGTCGTCGACCGACACCCACGCGAGGTCGCGCACCTCGTCGAACACGAGCGGCAGTGCGTCGGCGTCGAGGAACGCGTCATCGGGCAGGACCGTCTCGTAGGCGACTACCGGCGTCAGCGCGTCGATCTCGTCGAAGGTCAACGGCCTCACGCTCTGCGCCGACGCCACCGGGTCGATCCACGGCATCCGCACGCCGGCCGGAGCGAGCGCCACCGTCATCTCCGGCGCGGCCGGACGCGCCGGCGGCAGCTCGTCGGGAACCGGCGCATACCGGGAGATCACCTCGCGGAACGCGTGATACTTCTCCGTCGGATGACCGCTCTCATCCAGGGGTGCGTCATAGTCGTACGACGTGACGAGGGGCTTGTAACGACCCTTGTCGTTCGCACCCGCGGTTGCGCCGAAGTTGGTGCCGCCGTGGAACATGTAGAGATTCACGGATGCTCCCGCGGCGAGCAGTTCGTCGAGGTCGTGCGCGCTCGCGGCGGTGGCGGTGGTGTGATGCACACCGCCCCACCAGTCGAACCAGCCGTTCCAGAACTCGGAGCACATCAGCGGGCCCGTGGGCTGGTGCCGGCGCAGTGTCGCGAGGCGTTCGGCGCTGCGCGACCCGAACGACGCCGTCAGGTGCGCGCCGGGGGTGCTTCCGCCCCGCAGCATGTGCGGCTGCGGCTGATCGACGGTGGTCAGCGGCACGGTGATCCCGGCCTCGCGCGTGATCCGCACCAGCTCGGCGAGGTAGGCCTCGTCGCTGCCGTAGGCGCCGTATTCGTTCTCGATCTGCACAAGCACGACCGTGCCGTCGCGGTCGATCTGCCGGGGCGTGACGATGTCGTAGACGCGCCGCAGGTAGTCCACCACCGGCTCCAGGTAGCGGGGGTCGCTCGAACGCGGCCGCACATCGCGCATCCGGGTGAGCCATACCGGCAGGCCGCCGTTGTGCCACTCGGCGCAGATGTAGGGGCCGGGCCGCACGATGGCGTGCATCCCCTCGTCGGCGACGATGTCGAGGAAGCCACCGACGTCGAGTGCTCCGGTCTGGTCCCACCTGCCGCGCACCGGTTCGTAGGCGTTCCAGGCGATGTACGTCTCGATGGTGTTCAGCCCCATGAGACGCGCCTTGCGCACGCGGTCACGCCACTGGTCGGGGTGCACGCGGAAGTAGTGAATGGTGCCCGAGAGGATGCGGTGGGGCTCACCGTCGAGCAGGAAGTCGGTGTCGCCGATCTCGAACGTCGTCATCGCTGTGTGGTGCCTCCCGCGCGACGAGGCGGACGCCGCGGCCCCGGCGATCATATCGATTCATCGCCGCCGAGCGGATACCGCCGCGAGGTCAGTCCAGAAGCGCGCGAAGTCGAGCCGGGTCGGACTGGTACCACACGGCTCGGATGAGATCGAACCCCTCGATCGCGTCGTACGGCGAGCTCGACGCCTCCGCCGGGTCAGGTCGGTAGCCGCGCGGCACGTCGTCGACGTACTGGCCGTCGCGCGGTCCTCCGACGAGCACGTAGATCACCGCGCCTCCACCGCCACGCCGTCGACCGCCGCGGACATGCGTGTGAGGAATCCGATCACGGCATCGGCCTGCGCGGCGGTCATGCCCTCGACGGCGGCGTACATCCGCTCGTGCATCTCACCGAGCGTGCCGCGCACTTCGTCATCGGTCACCGCGGTCGCGCGCACGAAGATGCTGCGCCGGTCCTCGGGATTGGCGACCCGCGTGATGTGTCCGGACTTCTCCAGCCGGTCCAGCAGAGCGGTCATCGATGCCGTCGACACCCCGAGATACGTCGCGAGTTCGACGGGCCGCACCAGGGCGTCGCCCTTGCGGATGAGGTACCTGAGGACGAGAAGCTCGTTCTCGCCCATCGCCATGGACTCGCGCGTGCGCCGCCGCATCGCCATCTCGGCGGCGCGATACAGACGCAGCGCCTCCAGCACCGCTCGAGACCGCGCTCTGGCTTCGGCGAGGTCGGCTTCGTACCAGTACCCGGCGAGGTCCACCGTCGATCTCACCGCTGGTCGGACGGGAGCGGATTCGCTCCGCTCGATGTCTCGTGCTGTCTTCACCGCTTCCTCCTCTCCGTGCGACCGATCGGGTCCTTCCTTGCGAAGTAACTAGACAAACTAGTAAAAATACGTAAGAGTTACTCACATAGTAATCCACACGAGCCTGGAGGGGAATCTCATGGGACACCTTTATTACTCGAACGCCGTCGATCCGATCGAGCTCCCCGACCGTCTCCTTGCTCACATCAAGGTGATCGTCGGCACCAAGCTGCGCCGAGGCGAGAGCTTCACCCTGTCGTGGAAGCACGGCCAGGGGCAGCAGCCCGGGCGCACGACGCTGTGGCTGCAGCCGGCCATTCCGCTCCGCTTCGTCTTCGACTCGGCGGAGCCGGAGAAGCTGAACCAGCCCGTCTTGAAGCACATGGCCGAGATGGCCAACTCCTCGGCCGGCCTCACCGTCGACATCGACGACGAGATCCCCTCCGTCACCGAAACCCCCGCGCCGGCGCAGATGCGCTCCGCGGCACGGCGCACCCCGGTGCGCGCCCGCACCACGGTCGCAGCCTGACACCTCGACCTGACGCCGGGGCACCCTGATTTCGAGTGCCCCCCGGGCCGGCGCGGCGGAGTTCCCCCACTCCGCGCGCCGGCCGCTTTCGTCTGCACCGGGACGGCGGCCCCGATCGGCGAAAACGAGATACACGAACGTATTGATGCCGGCCCGCGAACTCGATAGATTGTCGATCGCCCGAACCTCGCACTCTCCGCCGCGCACCACGGCGGAGCGGTTCTCGCCAAACCCGTGCCCAACTCTGGGGATGGCCGGCGTTTGGGTGGTGGTCCCCTCGGCGACGTCGCCACCCCCTCCCCCCAGCAGCGGCACCGAGGGGATCACCCTTCCCGATGCGCGCACGGAGGGGCTCCTCGCCTACCCGATGACGAGGAGCCCGGAATCCGTGATGTGCGCGTGCCTTCCCCAAGGTCGCTGACCACGGCTTCCCGCAGGCGGCAGATTCGTCGCCGTCATCCGAGCACTGGGAGAGAATCGGATGCGCCGGCGACGTCCCGAACTGCCGATGGAGATCGTTTCGTGCCCTGCTCGTCAATCATCCGCCCGCCGATGGGCGCGCAAGAGGGCCTTGACGATTCGATCGAATCGCGCTAGCAATCTGCTCGCTGCCCGGCGTCCCTCAGCCGCTCGATTCACGTCGACGGTGGCGCGGGTGCGATCGGCACCTCGAGCGTGAAGACGGTGCGACCGGAGCCGCTCGCGACGTGCACCTCTCCCCCGTGCGCGTGCGCTGTGGCGGCGACGACGGTGAGCCCGAGCCCGAACCCTTGGATAGCCCGCGACATCGCCTGCGGGGTTCGGTAGAAGCGGTCGTAGAGTCGCGTCTGCTCCTCGGGCAAGATGTCCGGCCCGGTGTTCGCGACGGCGATGCGGGCGTGGTCACCGTCGACGGCGAGCTCGACGGCGATCGGTGTTCCCGGGTCACCGAACTTCACCGCGTTCACCAGCAGTTCCCGCACCGCCTGACTGAGGCGGGCACCGTCCACGGTGGCAAGCACCTCCTGCGGCGCCGCCGCGGTGATGCGGCGTCCCGCCTCGGGGTGGGCGTCTTCGACGACGGCGACGGCGCGGTCCACGAGTGCGGCGACATCCACCGTGCCCAGTCGCAGAGGCGCGTCGGACTCGGCCGCGGCGAGCATCTCCCGGACGCGGTCCATGAGGTCGGCACTGCGGCGACGCACGACGGCCAGATACTCGCGCTGCTTGTCGGCATCGGATGGTGTCTCCTCTTCGAGCAGGTCGAGGAACCCGAGGATGCCGGTCATCGGGGTGCGCAGCTCGTGCGAGACGGTCTCGAGGAACTGCTCGCGCAGTTCGGCGGCGTGCGCGATGTCGGTGACGTCGTACGCGATGAAGACCGTGCCGAGCAGCTCACCGTTGTCTCGACGCACGCGACGGGCGGAGGCGACGACCGCCATCTGCTGACCGGGAGGGCCGATCCACGAGATGCCGTCGTCGAGCTCCTCGCCACGCAGGGCGCGTGGCACGATCTGCCGGTCGGGCGGCACGGGCGTGACGCGATCAGCGTCGAAGACGGCGCTGGCAATGTATGGCGGCGCGGCGAGGTCGATGCCGGCCAGCGCCGAAAGCCGCGCCGCGTGGCCGTTGGCGGCGACGAGTCGACCGTCGGCGTCGAAGTGGACGACCGCGGCGTTGACCGTGTTGAGTACGTCGGCGAGCAGGATCTCCCCGTCTCGCGATGCTTGGAGGGCCTCGCGCGTCGCCCGGGCGCTCCGCCGCAGGCGCTGCGAGGCGAGCATCGCGACGACGCCGATCCCGACGCTGAGCATCGGGAGGCCGAGAACGTTGAACCACTCCTGCGCGGTCCCCGGCGGCGCCTGGTCGAGCAGATACGGCAACAGCGTGATGAAGACCGCTCCGATGACGGCACCGAAGATCGCGTACCACGCGAACCCGTAGGCCAGCCACAGGATCGGCAGCAGGGCAAGGCCGCCGACCCAGCCGAAAGTCGCGATCAGATCGGCCCGGAGGAAACCGACGGCGACGATGTCGAGGATGGGCACGACCGCGAGCCAGCAGGCGGCGAGCCGCTCCCACGGGATCGCGACCCCGGCGATCGTGGCGACGATGATGATGCCGAAGCCGACGTCGACCCAGGGCGCACCCAGGAGGTGCGGAGCCGCGACGGCGAGCGCGACGACGAGGTACAGCACCGCCAGGAGGAAGGGCAGCTGCCCGCGGACCAGGGCGCGCATGCGCCACCGCACGTCGCGATCCTCCAGCATCGAGGGCATAACGACCACTCTGGCGTGAAACGTTCCGGATTCACAGCTTCCACACGCGTGAGCGTTTCGTCTCGTCGCTGCGCTCCTCGCTCAACGACCGAGAGGCGCCACCCCACCCCCGTTTCGTCTCGTCGCTGCGCTGCTCGCTCAACGACCAGCTCCCGGTCGTCGAGCGAGCGGAGCGAGACGAAACATCCGCGTCAGCGGATGCGGGCGCGCAGCGCGTCCTCGGACGTCTCCCGGTCCACGAGCACCGCGCGCGCGAGGTCGCGGGCATCCTCGACGTTCCACAGCAGCACGCCCACCGGCGCGCCGGACTCGTCGCGGTAGTACACGACCGCGCGGTCGTCGCCGAGGTCTACTGTCAGCGGGTCGCACGAGGCGTCGACGGTGCCCACGGCCTCCCAGCGCGTGCCGAATACCTGCGAATAGAAGTACGGCGTGTGCGAATACGGCGTCTCCTCACCCGCCATCGACCGCCCCACGGCCTCCCCCATCTCGTTCGCGTTATCGACGTGCTCGACCCGCGTGCGCCCGAGGATCGGATCAGGGTACTCGGCGATGTCACCCGCGGCCCAGATGGAGCGGTCGTTGGTGAGAAGGTGCTCGTCGACCAGCACGCCGTCGTCGATGGCGAGCTCCGCCGCCACCGCGAGGTCGACGACCGGATCGACGCCGAGCCCGATCACGACCGCATCGCCGGCGCGCTCCTGCCCGTCGTCGAGCACGGCGTGCAGCACGTTGCCCTCGGCGCGGATCTCTTCGACGCGCCGCCCGGGCTGGAGTTCGACTCCGCCGTCGACGAACAGCTTCTCGTAGCGCTCGGCGAGCGCGGGCGGGAACTGCGAGGCGCCGAGCGTCGCGTCGGGGAAGACGAGTTCGGTCTCGACGCCGTTCTGTGCGAGCGCCGCGGCGATCTCGGTGCCGATGTATCCGCCGCCGATGACGATGATGCGCCCGACCCGTCCGGCGAGTTCGCGCAGGCGCCGGTAGTCCTCGGCGGAGCGGAACGCGAGGATGCGGTCATCGCCCTCGGGCGCCGGGATCGTGCGCGGCGTCGACCCGGTCGCGAGCAGCAGGCGCCGGTAGCCGACGAGCTCCCCGTCGTCGGTCTCTACGGCTCGCGAGAACCGGTCGATGCGGGTGACCAGGGTGTTCAGGCACAGCTCGGCGCCCGTGTCGGCGACGGTGTTCAGCGGCACCTGGTCCCAGGTGAAGTCAGGATCGGTCCACAGCTTCTTCGACAGCGCCGGCCGCGTGTACGGCTCATCGGAGTCGGCGCTGAGGATGCCGATGGTGCCGGCGGTGTCGCGCTCGCGGATGCCGCGCGCGGCCGCGTCGGCGACCATCCCGCCGCCGATGATCAGGTAGTCGTAGGTCTGGATGTCATCGCCCATGGGTACCTCCTCAGATCGTGGCGACCGAGCCGGAGTCGACCCGGTAGTTCGCGCCGTTGACGAACGACGCGTGCTCGGAGCACAGGAAGGCGATCACGGCGGCGACCTCGGCCGGCTCACCGCGGCGCTTCAGCTCCATGTAGGGACGCTCCTCGTCGAGGAACGACGTGATGGCCTCGTCGAACGACGTGCCGAGCTCCGTGGAGCGCTTCTCCATCATCGCGTCGGTCATGGGCGTGTGGATGAACGCGGGCGACACCGCGTTCACGAGCAGCCCCTCCCGGGCGTACGAGCGCGAAAGGCCCTTCGCCAGGGCGAGGATGCCGGCCTTGGCCGCGCAGTACGGGAGCTCGTCGTCGTAGGGCTGCACCGCATCCTCCGACGCGAGGAAGATCAGCCGGCCCCATCCGCCCGTGCGGAGATCCGGGAGGAATTCGCGCACGAGACGCACAGGTCCGTGGAGGTCGATGTCGATGGTCGAGGTCCACCCCTCGTCGTCGATCTCGTGGAACAGGCCCTGCGCGCCGGTGACCCCGGCCGACTGGACGAGGATGTCGATGGCGCCGACCGCCGCCGAGGTCTTGCGGTGCAGCTCGGCCAGGTCCGCGGTGTCGGTGACGTCGGCGGCGTAGGCGAAGAGCGCACCGTCGGGTGCATCGAGTTTCGCCGCCGCCTCGTCGAGGGAGCTCTGATCCTTGTCGCTCAGCACGACGATCGCGCCTTCGGCGAGGAGCATGCGCGCCGTCTCCCAGCCGATGCCGGAGTCTCCGCCGGTGATGAGGGCCTTCTTGCCGGTGATTCCAAGGTCCATGTCGAATGCCTTTCTGTCGATGGTGTGGCAGGTCAGGGTGCGGGGTGCGTTTCGTCTCGCTCCGCTCGCTCAACGACCGGAACGGGCTCCGCTCGCTCAACGACCGGAACGGGCTCCGCTCGCTCAAGCATCGGAACGGACTCCGCTCGCTCAACGACCGGGGCACCGAAGATGTGCACGGGGCGCCCGGTCGCGCGGGTGCGGATCCGCAGGATCGATCCGCTCAGCGGCGACGCCTCGAGATCCTCCTCCGTGAGGTTCTCGCGCGCCGTGCCGACGAGCAGCTGGTCGCGATCCGGGCCCGCAAAGGCGACCGACGTCACGTTCGGCGCCGGCATCGGGATGCGCGCGAGGACCTCGCCGTCCGGCGACCAGCAGAGCACCTCGCCCCCGCCGTACACGCCGTTCCAGAACCGTCCGTCGGTGTCGAGGGCGAGCCCGTCGGAGGCGTGCCCGACCAGGAACGGCTCCAGCTCGCCGAGCGGATCGGTACCCGCGGCATACGACCCGCGGTACACCGTCTGCGTCGCGGTGTCGGTGACGTACATCTCGCGTGCGTCGTCAGACCACTCGAACCCGTTGGCCACCCCGAATCCCCCGAGCAACACGTCGAGCCGGCCGTCGGCGTCGACGAGATACAGACCGGCATCGGGGTCGCCCACGGAGACGTCCATCGCGCCGACCACGAACCGCCCGTA
The DNA here is from genome assembly GCF_002321605.1 of Microbacterium sp. UBA1612. Lineage (NCBI taxonomy): Bacteria > Bacillati > Actinomycetota > Actinomycetes > Micrococcales > Microbacteriaceae > Microbacterium > Microbacterium sp. UBA1612. The sequence goes on along the minus strand of NZ_DCMW01000023.1, from coordinate 190,669 downwards.
CGGGTCGACCTTGCCCTCGTTGAACCTGATGCCGCCATGGGCATGCGTCACGCTCGCGGGCTCATCCACCACGGTGCCGCCGGGCCCGAGCAGCACGACGCGATCCTTCAGCGCCGCGACGAAGCCCCCGCCCTGCGCGGGTTGCACGGCGCTCACCGGCACCGGGAGCGCGACGACGACGTCGTCCGAGCCGTCCACCGCACCGTCGAGGTGGCCGCGGTGCAGGGTTCCGGCGGTGATGTCCACCCACACGACCTCGCCCGTGCGGTCATCCCAGAAGATGCTCTCCACGAGCACCGACCTCAGCGATCGGAACACCTCGACCTCACCCCGGATCTCAGCGGTCACCGAGCACCTCCGCGGGGATGAGCTGCTCCATCGTGAGAGCGGCGTTGATGAGCGCGAGGTGGCTGAGCGCCTGCGGAAGGTTCCCCCAGAAGGCTCCGTCGTCCTCGGAGATCATCTCCGCGAAGATGCCGACGTCGTTGCCGCGGGAGACCAGGTCGTCCATCGCGGCGAGCGCCTCCTCGTGGCGTCCGACGCAGGCGAGCGCGCTCGCGCGCCAGAACGCGCACGCGACGAAGGTGTGCTCTTCGCGGTCCATTCCCGTGTAGCGATACAGCAGCGGGCCGGCACCGAGCTCGGCGGTCAGCCGGTCGATGGTGCGCGACATCCGCTCGCCGCGGTCGAAGCCGCTCTCGGCGTGCAGCAGCACCGACGCGTCGAGGTCGGAGGTGCCGGGATGCATGACGTACGCCCCGGCATCGTCGGACCAGCCGTGTTCGTGCACCCACGCCTCGATGAGGGCCATCTCGGTGCGCCAGCGCTCGGGCTCTCCGGGGATGACGTCGAGCTCGGCCAGGTGCACCGCGTCGCGGAGCGCCTGCCAGCAGCCCATCTTCGACGACGTGTAGTGCTGCACGTCGTCGAGCTCCCACATGCCCGAGTCGGGATTGCGCCACACGTCGCAGGTGCGGTCCGCCATGTTCGCGAGGAGCCGGCCGGTCGCGGTGTCGAGCACGTTGCCGGCGTCGACGTAGGTGCGACAGATCGAGAAGAGGTCGCCGTAGACGCCGAGCTGCAGCTGGTCGTTGGCGGGGTTTCCGGCGACGACCGGGCCGATGCCGCGCCATCCGGCCACGTCGAAGGTCTGCGTGCCGTCGATGATGCCGCCGCGCAGGTCGTACATCACGTGCAGGTCGGGCCCCTGCTCGCGGATGGTGCGCACGAGCCACGAGATCGACGCGTGCGTCTCCTCCCGCAGCCCGAACCGCACCAGCGCACGGGCGGTGTAGGCGAGGTCGCGCACCCACGCGAGCCGGTACTCCCAGTTCTTGCCGCCGCGTGCGCTCTCGGGGAGCGAGGTCGTCGCCGCCGCCGCGATGGCGCCGGTGGGAGCGTAGACGAGGAGCTTCAGGGCGAGGGCGCTGCGCTGCACGTCGCCCGCCCACGGGCCGCTGTAGCCGAACTCTCGCGACCACAGGCGCCACTGGTCGACGGTGCGATCGATGCCTCGCTGCACGTTTCCGGGCACCGGGAAGTGCAGCGGCTCGCCGTCGGTGGCCGAGATGACCAGCAGGTGGCGGGATCCCTCGCCGGTCGTGAAGCGGCCGGAGATCGCCGGACGCCCGTCGATGTCGTCGGCATCGGAGGGGTCGTGGTTCTCGCCGTCGACGGCGAGGGAGGTCGCACCCACGCGCAGGATGCGCCGATCCCGCACGTGCTCCAGCCACGGCCCCGCGGTCTGCAGCCGGGTGCCGGGGGTCACGGCCCACGCGAACTCCACCGTCCCCCTCACGCCGTCGATGCGGCGGGCGAGCTCGGCCCACGGGAGGCGGCCGGCGACGCCGGTGACCATCGTGTCGGTGACACGGGCTCGACCGGATGCGGTGTCGAACGTCGTGACGAGCACGTTGGTGTTCGCGACGTAGCGGCGGCGAACGGTGTAGGCCTCGACGGGTTCCAGGTCGATGCACCCGCCGGTGGCGTCATCGATCAGGCGGGCGAACACCGGCGTGGAGTCGAGGTTGGGCAACGGCATCCAGTCGACGCGCCCGTTGCGGCCGACGAGGGCGACCGTGCGCCCATCGCCGATCGGCGCGTAGGTGCGCAGGTCGACGCCCGGAGCCGGCGCGGGGCGGTCCGGCGAGGTGTCGTGCATGGGCCCCACGCTAGGAACCGAACCCGAGCGCCGACGGAGGCTTGCATCCTCGCCCGCTTCGGAGTACGCGCCGCCGCGTTGCGCGGCGCAGGCAAAGTAGCAACCGATGCCCGATCCTGCAAGCCCGTTCGCGCACCCCGGCACGGGGCCTAGCGTCTCTCCCGTTCATTCCTCACGAAAGGGAGGTTTTCCATGGCCGATTCGACCTCGACGAAGAACAAGCGCCGCCCCGCCCGCGGCGGCTCGGGTGCAGGACTGACGGACGAGCAGAACGCGGAGAAGGGCTTCACCGCGTCGAAGCAGCTCAGCGAGAGCATGCAGAAGGTGATGGTCGATCTGATCGAACTGTCGCTGCAGGGCAAGCAGGCCCACTGGAACGTCGTCGGCAAGAACTTCCGCGACACCCACCTGCAGCTCGACGAGATCATCGACGCCGCACGGGAGTTCACCGACACGATCGCCGAGCGCATGCGCGCCCTCCACGCGCTTCCCGACGGTCGCAGCGACGTGATCGCCGAGACGACCACCTTGCCGGAGTTCCCGCAGGGCGAGATCGACACCGCGGAAGTCATCGACCTCATGACCGAGCGCCTGGATGCGGTCACCGGCACGGTCCGCGATGTGCACGACGGCATCGACGAGGAAGACCCCACGACCGCGGATCTCCTCCACGAGGTGCTCGAGCGTCTCGAGCAGCTGGCCTGGATGGTCAGCGCCGAGAATCGCGTTCCGAAGAAGCGCTGACGGGAGTCGTCATGGCGAACATGTACACGATGCAGGACCCGACCACGCAGTTCCCGCGTCCGCCCTTCCCGCCGCAGCAGCAGGGCGCGCCCGGAACGGTCCACGCGATGAACCCTGCTCCCGACCATGGCGAGCAGAGCTATGTCGGCACGGGCCGACTTCCGGGTCGCAGGGCACTCGTGACCGGAGCCGACTCCGGCATCGGCCGCGCGGTCGCCATCGCCTACGCCCGGGAAGGTGCCGACGTGGCACTGAGCTACCTGCCCGAGGAGCAGAAGCAGGCCGAGGAGGTCGCGGCGCTCATCGAGAAGGAGGGGCGCAAGGCCCTCCTTCTCCCCGGCGACCTGCAGGACGAGCAGACGAACGTCGACGTGGTGGCGAAGACCGTCGGGGAGCTCGGCGGCATCGACATCCTCGTGATCAACGCCGGCGCGATGCCGACGGTGGACAGCATCGACGACTTCGAGACGCACACGCTCGACCACGTCATGAAAGCCAACATCTATCCGCTGTTCTGGCTGACCAAGGCCGCCTCGCCCCACCTGCCGGCCGGCGCCGCGGTGATCACGACCTCCAGCGAGCAGGGCTTCCAGCCTTCGCCGTCGCTTGCGGAATACGCCGTTTCCAAGGCCGGGATCGCCAACTGGACACGCGCGCTCGCGCAGCAGCTCATCGGGCGCGGCATCCGCGTGAACGGCGTGGCTCCGGGCCCGGTCTGGACGCCCCTGCAGCCGGCGTACGTGCCGAACGAGAAGATCGAGCACTTCGGCGAGCAGACTCCCATGGGCCGGGCCGGCCAGCCGGTCGAGCTCGCGCCGGCGTTCGTCTTCCTCGCATCGCAGGAGTCGAGCTACGTCGTGGGCGAGACGATCGCGGTCACCGGCGGCGTGCCCATCCACTGACCGCGCCTCACGTCGCGAAGGCCCCGCTCCGGCGGGGCCTTCGCCGTGTCAATAGTCTCCGACGTGGTCGGTGCGGTCACGGCCCGCGCCGAACCGCTTCAGGTGCACCCTGCGGGCCAGACGGATGCCCGGTCGCACGAGGAACTGCACGCTGCCGGCGATGAAGAACCATGTGGCGACGATCGACGTCGACTCCCAGAGGAACAGCACGCTCCCCACCACGAACAGCACGCCGATGAGCACGTCGTTGACGATGCTGAGGGTCTCGTAGCGGTTGCGGATGACGAGTTCGTCACGTCCCACCGGGACGTCGATGTCGGTGTTGCGGTCGCGGCGGCTCGCTGAGGTCATCAGACCATCATCTCGGCGAGCCCGATCGCTCTGTCAACCCGGTGCCGCATCCTGACGAGGTCTGTTGGGCTGGTCAGATCGACCCGGACCCGACAAGCGAGGAGAAGACGATGACGGTGATCGACCAGATGTGGTCCTCCCACCCGCAGGTGGACGGCGGCGACACGAGCGAGCTCGTGCGCCGCTGCCTCGAGGCGTGCGTGGAGTGCGCGCAGGTGTGCACCGTGTGCGCGGATGCCTGCCTCGGCGAAGAGATGGTGGCCGACCTGGTCGGCTGCATCCGCCTCAACTCCGACTGCGCGGACATCTGCGCTGCGACGTCGACCGTGCTGGCTCGACAGACCCAGCCCGACCTCGCCGTCGTGCGGGCCGTACTCGAGGCCTGCCGCACGGCGTGCGCCGCGTGCGCTGCCGAGTGCGGCAGCCATGCCGACATGCACGACCACTGCCGCGTGTGCGCGGAGTCGTGCCGGCGCTGCGAGCAGGCCTGCACCGAGCTGCTCGCCGCTCTCTGACGCCCCGGGTCACCCGCCGCTGCCTCGGGCGTCGCGGGGCTGCATCCGTTCCCTCAACGCCGCGCGGGAACAGACGCCGCAACGAAGGACCGCCCGACACCGTGGCCTGAGGCCTCCGGCAGCAGGGCGTCGAAGACCACGTCGTCACCGGACTGCGTGACCGTCACATCGACGTCCCGCGTACCGAGGCCCTCGGCTCGACTCGCCTGCTCGCGCAGCCGACCGTTGGAGATGGCACGCACGCGCATCCGGCCGTCGTCGGCCACATCGAGGTCGACGACGGCCGACCGCGCGCCGGAATGCTTGACCGCGTTCACGAGCGCCTCGTTGACGACCTCGACCACCCGCCGCGCGATGTCGGCATCCATCATCGCGATGGCTGCGCCGTCGGAGGTCTTCACGGTGACCTCCAGCACGGCACCCCAGGCACCGAGGATGCGCTCGATCGGGCCCGCACCCGCATCCTCGAGCCCGCCGACCCGGGTCGCGGCGGGGTGCTCACGGTCCTCGACACCGAGCATGCGATCGAAAGCGTCGTCGGTCTCGCGTCGAAAGTCCGCCAGGTGCCTCTCCCGCGCGTGGCCCTCGTCGACGTGCGCGGCGAGCACCACGCAGCGTCCTTGCACCCGGCCGTGCAGCAGACTCACCGCCCGGGGCAGCGGGTCGTGAGCGCGGGCCGTCTCCTCGGCGAGGTCACGCGCGACATCGGCGAGGAGCGTCTCGGCCCGTCGCGCCACGGCGCGCGCCTGGTGCACCGCGTCGATGCAGAGGGAGAGGACGATCACGAGCCCCGGAACGGCGATGACGCCGACGAGTCCCACGACGCCGATGTCGGGCAGGAGCGTGAGCGAGAGGGCCGCGACCGCGACGCCGGCCGCCGTCCAGACCGCGACGAAGAGGATGGGGCGCAGCGGACCCTGCCGGTCCGGGATGACCCACCGCACCACGGCTCCAGCGGCCAGATCGATCGCGGCGACCCCGAGCATCCCGAGCACCACCACCGGCAGACCACCCGCCGCGAGCGAGAACGGAAGGGTGCCGATGACGTAGACCATCGCCACGACGAGCCAGGGGGTCGCGACGAGTCGCTCCGACAGCGAGCGCCGCACCCGCACGGTCGTGTCGATGACCTCCGGCTCGGATATCGCCTCGGCGACCTCGACGGCGAGGCGCTCGAGCGCGTGGCTGCTCGAGCGCACCTCGTCGGCGTACGAGCGGACGGCGTCGAAATCGAGCGGTCCCGCGAGCATGCGGTCGCGCTCCGCACGCAGCCGGCCGGCGGTGTCACCGAGCGTCTGCCGCGTGAGCGCGACCTGTTGGCGGGCACGGGAGAGGCGCACCTGCATCGTCGCGAGGGCATTGCGCAGGCGGGCGCTCGTAGCGCGGCGTTCGGCATACTGTGCGTGGGTCACGGCGACGAGCGAAAACAGCACGATGGCGGAGATGAGGTTGGTCACCGTGCGGGGGCCGAAATGGCCGGCGCTGCTCAGACCCCACAGCTGCACCCCGAGCCAGTCGTTCAGCGGGGTCCGGATGCAGGTCACGAGCAGGAGCGCGGCGACCACCGTCACGCCCCGCGCCGCACGCGCACGGATGCGGCGTTCGGCGATCGCCGCGGGCACGAGCAGCACGGCCAGCACGACCCAGCCGAGCGCCGCGACCACGACGGCTTTCGCGTAACCCTCGAGCGAGGCGTTGTCGAGGGTCGGCACGCCCACGAACGTCGCGAGGACGAACGACAGCCCTGTGCTCCAGCGGTTGAAGAACGCGCCGCCGGAGACCGCATCCGCCCAGATCGCCACTGCTCTCCGGGCACGACGGACACGCGTTTCGCCGGCGAGACGCACGCGTGCGGAGAGGAGCTCGGGGTAAGGCATTCGGGTGACCTTCCAAGCGGGTACCCCTTACGTTAGCGAAGCGCCCCGCTCAGCGGTTCGACCACGTGCCGGTGCTCGGCGATCCGCCCATCCCGCAGCACATACAGGTCGGCGAAACGCGTCGCCGCGCCGCCCGTGCGCAGCACCGAGAACGCGGCCACACCGTCGCCGGCGGCGACCAGCGCCTCGAGCGCGAACGACGCGGCCGGATCCTGGGTGAACAGCGCTGCCAGTTTCGCCATGACTCCCGCGCGCGTCGTGTCGCCGTCGTCGGGAGTGCGATCGACGAAGTCGTCGGCGATGAGGTCGTCGATCCGGTCGAGGTCGTGCGGTGGCGTGAGGACGACGTCGAAGAATCGCTGCACGACCTCGGCGTTGCGACGCGCCGCGTCCGAATCCGCCGCGACCGTCGCACCTATGTCTGCCATCACGCGCCCTCATCCCGGCCCATCTGGTCGGTATGGTAGCGACCCTCCACCAGCGCCGACACCCCCACCGTGCCGCGGATATGGCCGGACTAGCATGGCTGACCATGACCGACGCCAAGACGATGGTTCGCAGCACTCTCACGCTGGGCGATGATCCGTTCCGCCTCGCGCAGGATCAAGACCTCGAGGACCTGCAACACCGGATCGCGACGGCGATCAAGGACGGCGGAGGATTTGTGACCTTCGTCGTCGTCGGCAACCGCACGGTGAGCCTGTTCATGACGGGCCGCGAGCGGATCGCCCTGACCGTGGAGACGGTGCCCTACGACAGCCGTGACACGGGCGACACGGACACGCCGTGGGGCGGACTGTTCGACGGCGGACACGACGGTCGCAGCGCGATCGACGGCATCTGACACCCGGCGATCATGTCCCCCTTTCGGGGGACAATCTCAGGCGAGCGGCGCTAGCGTTGATGCAAGCACCCCACGGGTGCGACCGTCCCTTCCCTCCCGCCCAACCGGAGAGGGAAGGGACGATCTCGTTGCGCACGATAACGCGTCTCGACGGTGACGGCCAGGCCTCGTGCGGCGATCACTAGCAGAGATCGCCGCACTTGACGAGGCCCCTCTCCGCGGCGGTGTCCGAGCGTAGCGTCGCGGTGACACCACGTCGAAAGGAGCCGTCATGGGACTTGACGACAAGATCAGCAACGCCGCCGAAGACCTTCAGGGCAAGGGCAAGGAGGCGGCCGGCAAGAGCACCGACGACGAAAGCCTCGAGCGCGAAGGCCAGGCCGACCAGACCAAGGCCAACCTGAAGAAGGCCGGCGAGAACGTGAAGGATGCCTTCAAGTAAGGCGCCTGCGATCCCGACCGAATGCCCCGTCGATCGACGGGGCATTCGTGTGAGGACAGACATGCTCATCGATACCCCTACGCTCGCCATATGAGTGCTGTGCGCGCCGCCATGGTGTGGAATCCATCGAAGACCGACCGGGAGACGCTCGAAGAGCCACTGCTGCGCGTCTTCGACGCTGACGAGATCGCGTGGTTCGAGACGACCGTGGACGACCCCGGCCAGGGCGTCGCGGCCCAGGCTCTGGCAACGGCGCCCGAGGTGGTCATCGTGGCGGGCGGCGATGGCACGGTGCGCGCGGTGGCCGAGCATCTCGCGGATGTGCGGGCCGACGTCGACCTCGGTCTCGTTCCTCTCGGCACCGGAAACCTGCTCGCCCGCAACCTCGACGTGCCGCTGCGGAACGTGCCGGCCGCCGTGGAGCGAGCCGCGACCGGCACGCCACGCGGCATCGACGTCGGGTGGGTCGAGGTCGATCTGGCCGAGGGGGCGGAGCGGCACGCCTTCGTGGTGATGATCGGATTCGGCATCGACGCGAACATGATCGCCGAGACCGATGAGGGGCTGAAGAGCAAGGCCGGCTGGTTGGCGTACGTGGAATCCCTCGGGCGGGCGCTCCGCGCCAGCGACCTGGTCTCGTTCGAACTCACCGTGGACGACGAGCCCGGTCGTGACGAGACCGGGCACACCCTGCTCATCGGCAACTGCGGCACCTTGCAGGCGGGTTTCGCCCTGCTGCCTGATGCCGACCCGGGCGACGGCGAGCTCGATTTCCTGATGCTGAGCGCGGATGGGCTCGCCCCCTGGCTGGGAACTCTCACGACGATGCTGTGGGACAGCAATCTGGGTCGCATGATCCGCCGCGACGATGACGACGGCTCGACGGACACGGACGACATCACGCACGGCCGCGCCCACAGCATCCACGTGTCACTGCCGGCGCCTCGCGTGTTCCAGATCGACGGCGAGGAGATCGGCGAGGCCCGCGCCTTCCGGGTGTCGATGCAACCCGGCGCCCTCCGCGTGCGCTGACCGCCGCCACCCCCGTTCGTTGAGCGAGGAGCGCAGCGACGAGACGAAACGGGGCTCGCTCAGCGATCGGCGTGTGCGCGACGGGCGTGGCGGAAGCGCGCGAACAGCGTGGCGATGACGATGAGCGCCACCGCGACGATCGCGGCGACACCGGTCGCCGGCGAGTACGGCTCGTCGGTGAATCGGGCGACGGCGACCCACGCGATCCCCCAGCTGAGTGACAGCGCCGGCGCGATACGGCCGCCGCCCCAGAACCCCAGCGCGATGCCGACCGCTGCGGCGGCGGCCAGCACCAGCGACGACCAGATCTCGGGAGCGATGCCGAACCCGTCGAACCCGGCGGCGACGAGGATCGCGGTGGCATTCGCAACGGTCGCGATGATCACCCATCCGAGATACAGCCCGATGGCCCCGTGGCGACCACGACCTCGACCCGGTTCTTCGGCGCGGTGCGGCGCAGGGTGACGAAGATGCGGCACAGCACGACCAGCAGCAGCACGATGACCGGCAGGCTGAGGTACAGCAGGTCGGCCTGCACGACGCCGATCCACACCGCATTGAGAATCAGGGATGCCGCGACCCACCAGCCGATGCGCTGGCGGGTGTCGTGGCGTTGCGCGGGCAGCGCCTGCCATATCGCGTACGCGAGCATGCCGGTGTAGATGACGCTCCAGATGCGGAACGCTCCCGTTCCCGGGGCGGTGAGGGTCGAGTCAGCGTCGAGGAAACCGCCGGCGGCCTCTTGGATCGGGGTTCCGAAGAACGCCCCCGACCCGATGAAGGCCGCGATGATCGCCAGCACGGAGCTGACGAGGATGATGATCTGCCGGGCGAGGTCACGCCCGCGCGTGGTGGGATCGGTTCGAGTCGTCGTCGACGTGGACACGGTCTACCTCCAAGGTTGCGACGCATGCGGTCATCAGTGTCTTCCGACGACGGGTGCCCGCCGGATGCACGTTCGTCAGAACCTCTCCCAGAGCTCGTGCGCCGTGATGCCGTCGTCGGCGACCCCGTCGACGTCGCGAACGGGCTGCAGCTCGAAATCATCGGGCGCGTGCCGTGTGAGGACCGCCGTGTAGTCCGGATGCTCGGTGACCTTCACCTCGAACCGGTCCGTGTCGATCAGACGGAGAATCACCTCGTTGCCCCGGCGGGAGAGGAACGACACCTCCTTCTGCTCAGCGGTGGGAAGCGGCAGACCCTCGAAGTCACTCACGGCATGACTCTACGTGCGGGCGACGACAACACGCCCGTGCCACTGTCATAAGATCCGCCGCGGCGCAAGGGGCGTCATCCGAGGGCGGTCCACGGGAGCATGGACTCATGCCCGATCGCCGGATCTCTCCCCGACCGCCCGCCCGTGACATCACCGCGCCCCCGCGCCGCGGCTACGGCATCGCGTGGTCGCGTGTCGAGGAGGGCTTCTACGTCGCCAACCGCGACGGCGTGTTCCTCGGATACCTCGACCGCGAAGCAGACGGCACCTATCTCGTCTTCAACGGCCGCTCGCGGCGCGTGGGCGCGACAATGGACCGCCTCGACGCGATGCGGATCCTGATCGACCACCACGCCGCCGACGCCCCCCTCGAGGCGGCCGTATGACTCCGCCCGAAGCCACGCCGGCGACGCCCGATGACGACCGCCTCATCTCGCTCGTCTACATCAGCACCGCGACGGCGCCGCTGGACGACGCCGCCTTGCACGCCATCCTCACGCGCGCTCGCGACAACAACGCGCGCCTGGCTGTGACGGGCATGCTGCTGTACCGCGAGGGCCAGTTCGTGCAGATCCTCGAGGGCGCGAGCAGCGCCGTGCACGACCTCGCGGACGAGATCCGAGCCGATCCGCGCCACACCGATATGAGCGTGATCCTCGACGAGCCGATCGAGGTGCGCGAGTTCTCCGACTGGAGCATGGGCTTCCAGCCGATGGCGATGCCGCGCACAGCGCTGCCCGACGGTTTCCGCGACACCTTCGCCGATCTCGACGCCTCGGCCGAGCGCACCCGCATCATGCGGGCGGTGCGCGAGATCAGCCTGTGGTTCCGGGTGCGTGCCTCCTCGGGAACCGAGGAAGCCGCTTGAGTCCACGCGGCGGCCGCGGCGGGCTCACCAGCCCCCAACGCGGGTGAGACGGCCGCGGCCAGCCATCGAATGGGGCCCGTCGTCGAGGCTAGGGCCCGACCCGTCGCCCGTCATGATCGCGGGGTGAGATGCGGCCGACGTCGGGGTGATGCGCCGATGGGCGCGGCGGCTCAGCGCGCGGCGCGCACCGCCTCCCGCCGGGAGTTGACCCCGAGCTTGCGGTAGATGGAGCGGGTGTGCGTCTTCAGCGTGTTGACACTCAGCTGCAGCGCGTCGGCGATCTCACTCGCCGACCGGCTCGTGCCCAAGAGGTCCAGAACCGCGCGCTCACGCGGCGACAGGGTCGCAACGGGGCCCGACGCCGAGACATCGCGCGCCCCTCGGGCGGCGAGATCCTCGTAGTCGGTCCCCCGTGCGAGGTGCGCACGGAGCAGGTCGCGCATGGCGGGCTCCGCGCCCACGAACAGTCGCGCCAGCCCTTCTCTCGTGCCGATCTCCAGCGCCTGCTCGCCGTACTCGTGGGCGAGCCGGTGAGCGCCTCGTTCGGCGTGCACGAGCGCCGCCGTCAGAAGCGTCGCGCAGCGCACGTACGACACCTCGCGATAGGGCCCCAGCGAACGCAGCATCTCCAGTGCGCGCGGCGCGTCGCCCGAACGCCGGATGAGCTCCGCGAAGACCACGCTGACCAGGGGTAGATCGCCCGACCGATGGCTGCGCGCGATCGCCAGCGCCTCGGACGCGCGCCCCTCGGCGTCGGCGAGCGCCGCGTCGGCCATCGCCCGGAAGGCTCCCCACGACACCCCCTGGCGGTCGCCACCCGGGAGCGCGTCGAGCTCGAGCACCGCCCGTGCGGTCGCGACGTCGTCGCCCGAGCGCGCGGCGGCGAGGGCGAGCATGACGCCGGCGACGCCGCGAAACGACGACGCCGCCCGCTCTCCCGCGAGCGCCCGACGCAGATCGCGCACCGCCGCCTCGTGGTCATCGGCCCAGTACGCGATCATCCCCGCAGCGACCGTCACGGCGCCGCCGCCGGAAGCCAGCCAAGGTCGGGTATCGTCGGCGGCCTCGCCGAGCTCCTCGAGCACACCGCGGGCGTCGCGAAGGGCACCGGCCCAGGCCAGCACGAATGCCAGCAGCCGGCGCGCGCGAGCGGCCAGTACGTCGTCGCCGAGCGCATCCGCTTCGCGTGCCGCGGTGCGCAGATGGTCGATGGTCTTGCGCGGAGTGAGCCGGTGCCGCATGCCCGCCCAGCCCACCAGGAACAGCAAGGCGGCCCGCCCACGCCGGTCGGGATGCGCGTGCGCGACCAGTCCGGCGTGCACGTGCTCGGCCGCGGTCGCCAGCGCGGCACGGTCGTCGAGGAGGAACAGCTGGGCGCGCGGCAGGGTGAGAGCGAACGCCTGGTCGGGTTCGTCGCCGGCGACGGCGACCGCCTGCGCGAGGAAGGTCCGGGCAGCATGAGGTGCCCCCAGCACGTCGTGCACGCACGCGCGCACCAGGAGGATCGCGGGGTCGTTCTGGTGGGGTGCGGGGAGGGCCGCGCAGATGCGGTCGAGCGCTGCCGCGTCGGCTCCGATCACGATGCGCACCCACCGTTCGGTGATCACCCGAACAATGGCGCGCGGATCATCGGCCAGCCGCCAGTGGAAGATCGCCGCGAACGCGTCATCCTGCTCGAGATGACGTGCGGCGGCGCGGTGCGATCGTTCGTTGCGCCCGGGATCCTCTTCGTCCGAGATGGCTCGACACAGCCGCGCGAACAGGGGATGCCACCGATAGATCGTGGCCTCTCCACCGTCGAAGGCGTCGAGGAACAGGCCCATTCGCAACGCGCGCGACAGCAGCGCTCCCGCGTCCGCGCGGCCGGTCACCGCCTCCGCGAGTGGCACGGTGAGCTCCTTGCACACGGCCGTCTCCAGAATGAGCTGGCGCAGCTCGTCCGGAAGGTCGCGGAAGACGTTGTCGCGAACGTAGTCGCGCAGAAAGGCCTCGACCCCCATGCCGTCGCCGTCACGACCAGCCCGGCCGGCGAAGCGGATGAACTGCACCGCGATCGGCCATCCGCGGGTCGAGGCGAACACCGCCTGCGCGTCGGGGGCTTCCCTACCGTCGCCGTCCGTCAGCACGCGGGCGACCTCGTCGGCGTCGAAGGCGAGCCGGTCGTCGCCGATGAGGGCATCCGGAACCCCGGCGATCCACCGAGACAGCCGCGCATCGAGGCCGCCGGTGCCGACGAAGATCAGGCGCAGCCGCTCGGATCCGGATGCGATGAGCGCACCCAGCAGCCCTTCGGCGAGGGCATCACCCGCGCGGTGAGCATCGTCGATGACGAGGTGCACCGGCTCGTCGAGGGCGTCCAGCGCATCCTGGAGGGCGTCGAAGACGACGGGCTTGTCGATCTCGGCGGGGTCGACGCCGGCGACGGCACCGAGCCGCGGTTCGGATGCGGCGAGCGCGTGGAGGGCGCGGACGACCCGCCCACCCAGACGCGCGGGCTCGTCATCCCATGACCCGAGGGACAGCCACGCGACCCGGCCGGGGTGCTGCGCGCTCCACCCGCCGACCGCGGATGTCTTGCCGAATCCGCTGGGGGCGCACACCACGGTGATGCGGTTCGCATGAACGCTGCGCTCGATCGCGTCCTCCACGCGTGGCCGCTGCAGCGTGTGCGGCCGGCGGCGGGGCGGTGCGTGGCGAAGCGGCCGGGCGTCGAGCCCCGGAACGGTGTTCGTCAACGACATCCTCCGCTGGAGTGGATTCCCACGGATTCGGGTGCCGCGGACCTTGCTGACACTCTATTGCGCTCCACGTGGGGGAAGCCCGCGTCGAACACCGCGAGGGTGATCCCCGAAGCGCGCGCCTCACCCTCGCCGGGGCCGACACGAGGGTGAGGCGATAGCGTTGGGGAACTTCTCCGCACCCGACTGAAGGATCCGCCTGTGGCCACGCCCGCGCGTCGAACACCACTCCGCTCCCGCTTCACGGCACTGATCGCCGCCCTTGTCACCGCCGCATTCGCGGCGCTCATCGGCACCTCGGTGGCCTCGGCCGAGACCGTCCCCAGCCCGGGGTCGAGCTCCTCCCCCGCGACGACCCCGGCACCGTCCGCCACCTCCGCACCCTCGGACGAGAACCTTCAGACGGGAGACGTGCGCGGGTCGGTCGTGATCGCCGCATCCGGAGCCGCGCTGCCCGGAGTGGCCGTGGTCGCCGAGCCGACGCAGCCGGGCGTGAGACAGGAAACCGTCACGCAAGCCAACGGCGCCTTTCACCTGCGTGAGCTTGCTCCCGGCCAGTACACCTTCACCTTCTCGCTGGCGGGATTCGAAACCGTGACGCGAACCGCCCAGGTGCGGATCGGGCTGACCACGACCGTCGACGTCGAGATGTCGCTGTCGAACGTGAGCCTCCGCCTGGATCGACAGACGGTGACCGCCGGCGAGAGCCTGCAGCTCGACGCCGAAGGCTTCCTCGGGAAAGAGCAGGTCGAGGTCGAACTGCACTCGACGCCGGTGAGCCTCGGCACCCTCGCCGCCGATGACGCGGGCGCCCTCTCCGGCACGATCGCCGTGCCCTCCGACACGACCCCGGGCAGCCACGAGGTTGTCCTCATCGGCGAGAGCGGCCGCACCGCATCGATCACTGTCACTGTCGTCGCAGCGCCGCCCCTGGTCGCCACCGGCTGACACGACCCCGTCAACAACGCAGGAGATCTGCCGACGAAACCGTCGCAGACCCGCGGCGGGAGCCTCGGAGTCCCCGAATCTCCTGCGTTGTTCACCGCATGGGCTCGTCAAACCGGCACGCAAGCCCCATCGCACCGCCCCGATCGTCGAGCGAGTCGTGCGAGCGACAGCCCGACCCACTCACCTCCTCTCCAGACCCGCGGAATCGTCCAGGTCTGACACAGGTTCGCCCATGTGGCAGGCCCCCTTCACGCCCATAGTCTCGGTGCGCACCAGAACAGACGAGGACGTCTCGTCCGCATCGCAAGGGAGCATGTATGTCCATCACTTCTCATTCCCGACAACGCGTCGCAGGCATCGTCGCCGGCGCCGCGGTGCTCTCGCTGGCGGTCGCCGGCTGCTCGGGATCGGGGAATGGCGGCGACACCGCCGACGATCCCGCGCAGATCACCTTCCAGTCGTGGGTGCCGAACATCGATCGTGCCGTCGACGCGTTCAACGCGTCGCACGACGACATCGAAGTGACGCTCGAGACGATCACCGCTGGCCCGGACGGCGGTTACGCCACCATGCTGTCCGCCGTTCAGGCGGGCAACCCCGCGGATGTGGTCCAGCTCGGCTACGACGCCATCCCCGACTTCCTCATCAACGACGCGCTCGAAGACATCACCGACTACGTGAGCGACTCGGAGGACCTGTTCGTGCCGTGGCAGTGGCAGACCGGCGAGTTCAACGACCGTGTCTACGCCGTGCCGCAGGCCTCCGGCCCGCTCGGCCAGTTCTACCGCGCCGACATCTTCGACGAGCTCGGGATCGCCTACCCCGAGACGTGGGACGAGTATTACGAGGCCGCGAAGGTCATCCGCGCGTCCAACCCGGACCGCTACATCACCGCCTTCGCCTTCAACCAGGCGCCGTGGCTGATCGGCCTCGCCCAGCAGGGCGGCGCGACGTGGTTCGGCATCGAGGGCGACGCATGGACGGTCGACATCGACGGCGAAGACACGATGACCGTCGCGGAGTTCTGGCAGAAGCTCCTTGACGAAGACCTCGTGAAGATCGAGGCGGACTTCTCCAACGAGTGGAACGCCGACATGCAGAACGGCAACGTCGTCACATGGATCTCGGGTTCGTGGGCCGACGCGATCCTGCGCGGCACCGCCCCCGACACCGCCGGCGACTGGCGTGTGGGCGCGATGCCGCAGTGGGAGGCCGGCGAGAGCGTCTCGGCCACGTGGGCCGGAGGCTCGGCGAGTGCAGTGCTCAAGGGATCGGACAACCCAGAGGCGGCCGCGGAGTTCGCCCTGTGGCTGAACTCCGACCCGGAGAGCGTGAACATCCTCACCAACGTGGGCGCCGGATGGCCCGCGATCGCCGACACGAGCCAAATCGAGGCGCTCCAGGACGACCCGGAGGTGTTCGACTTCTACGGCGGCCAGGACATCTGGGATGTCTTCGCCGAGTCCGACGCGAACGTCGACACGTCGTGGGTGTGGCCGCCGCTGTCGTCAACGCTGTTCGCCTCGCTCACCGACAACGTCAAGGCCGCCGTCGATGCCGGCACACCGCTGCCGGAGGCGTACGAGCAGACGCAACTCGACATGGTGAATGCGCTCGAAGAGCGCGGCATCGCCATCGACTGACACCGCCGGGAGGGGCGGGCGCTTCCCCGGCGCCCGCCCCTCCCGCCATCCCTCCCCGACCCCTCCGATCGAAGGCCTCTCCGTGACCACGGCACCCTCAATCACCCGCCGCCGCGCGCGTCCACGCACGGCGCTGTGGGTTCTCGTTCTCCCGTTCGTCGTCATGTTCGTACTGTTCTTCGTCGCGCCCATCGTCTTCGCGCTCGTCCAGAGCATGTTCGCCACCCGCAACTCCGGGCTCGGACTCGGGGCGCCGGAGACGGTGTTCGTCTTCGTCGAGAATTACGCTCGCGCGTTCGACGATCCCGCGTTTCTCGCGAGCCTGGGTCGCCTGCTGGTGTTCTCGGTCATCGAAGTACCACTCATGGTGTTCACCGCCCTCTCACTCGCCCTGCTGATCGACAGCGGCCGCGCACGTGCACCGCGCTTCTTCCGCGTGCTTTACTTCGCGCCCTACGGAGTGCCGGGCGTCATCGCCACCCTGCTGTGGGGCTTCCTGTACGTGCCGGCCACGAGCCCCGTGCTGCAGGTGCTGTCGAGCCTCGGCCTCGACGTCGATCCGCTGTCCAGCGGCAACGTGCTGTTCGCGATCGCGAACATCGCCCTGTGGGGGTTCGCCGGCTACAACATGGTCATCCTGCTTGCCGCGCTGGATGCGATCCCCTCCGAGCTCTATGAGGCGGCCCGGATGGACGGCGCGTCGGCCTGGTCGATCATGTGGAACATCAAGCTGCCGCTGGTACGGCCCTCGATCATCCTCGTGACCGTCTTCACGATCATCGGCACGCTGCAGCTGTTCGTCGAGCCCCTCGTGCTTGCGCCTCTCACGACGGCGATCAACTCCACCTTCACCCCCAACATGGCGGCCTACAACCAGGCGTTCGCGCAGGGCAACCCGAATCTCGCGGCGGCGATGGCGGTCATCGTCGCACTCATCGGGTTCGTGTTCTCGTTCGGATTCCTCCGCCTGGTCAACCGGAAGGGGAACCGCGCATGGTGACCACGCAAGTGCCAGCACCGCGCCGCCGTCGTGGCGGTCGGGAGGGCACCGTCAGCGGTGCGACTGCCGTCAACGTCGTCCTCGTCGTCGCGACGATCTACTTCCTGCTGCCGCTGGTATGGGTGCTGGTGGCGGCCACGAAATCGCCGGGCGACCTCTTCAGCTCGTTCGGCCTGTGGTTCTCCGATAGCCCGCAGGCGTGGGAGAACCTCGTGACGCTGTTCACACAGGACGGCGGCATCTTCACGCGCTGGGTGCTCAACAGCATCCTCTACTCGGGCGCCGGCGCCCTGGTCGCGATGGTGCTGTCGGCGGCGTGCGGATATGCGATCGCGAAGTACTCCTTCTGGGGTCGGGAGGCGCTCTTCTCGACGATCCTCGGCGGAGTTCTCGTGCCGGCGACCGTCATCGCGCTCCCGCTGTACTTCCTGCTCAACACCGTCGGCCTCACGGGCACGTACTGGGCCGTGCTGCTGCCGAGCATGGTGAGCCCGTTCGGGGTGTATCTCGCGCGCATCCACGCCAATGCGAGCGTGCCCGACGAGATCATCGAAGCCGCGCGCATTGACGGTGCCGGCGACCTGCGCATCTTCGCGACGATGGCCGTGCGCATGATGAGCCCGGCACTGGTGACGATCTTCCTGTTCCAGTTCGTGACCATCTGGAACAACTACCTGCTGCCTCTTGTGATGCTCAACGATACGAAGACGTTCCCCGTCACCCTGGGCTTGACCCTCTGGAACTCTCAGACCCAGCGCGACCCGATGTTCTACCAGCTCGTGGTGACCGGATCCGCGGTGTCGGCGGTGCTCCTGGTGGTCCTCATGGTCGCGATGCAGAGGTTCTGGCGGGCCGACCTCACCGCCGGCGCCACAAAGGGCTGACCTCGCTTCGCTGCCGTTCCGCACTGCCCCGTTCCACGATCATGCGGGTCTGGTCCGTTCCGCAGTCACTTTTTGCGGGTCATCGCCACGAGAACCCGCAAAAAGTGACTGCGGAGCGTTAAGGACATCGCGGGCGGAGCGGGCGGAGCGGGCGGAGCGGCGCGGGCGGAGCGGGCAGGGCACCGCGCGAAACGAGGCGATGGATCAGCCCTTGCGGTGCTCGCGGTAGGCGCGGGGGCTTACGCCGTGCACGCGCCGGAACTGCCGGGAGAAGTAGAAGGCGTCGTCGAAGCCCGTCGCGCGACCGACTTCGGCGACCGTCATGTCGGTCGTGTCCAACAGCACGCGTGCCCGCGCCATCTTCAGCGCGTTGTGGTGGGCGAGCACCCCTCCCCCGGTGGCGTCGCGGAACAGGGCGGCCAGGTGCGAGGGCGACAGGCCCACCATTGCCGCGAGCTCTGCAACCTGCACGCGCCCGTCGATCCGCTCCTCGAGGTAGCGCATCGCGCGTTCGAGCGGGGTGCCATCGACGGCCAGGCGCCGGTCGACGGCGAGTTGCGTGAACAGCCGCCAGGCCATTCCGGATGTCGCCACGAGCCGCGCGGGGGTGGTGTCGCGCGCGAGAGAGCGGGAGATCTCATCCAGCAGCGCGGTCGCCTTCTCCACGCTTCGCAGCGACAGGGTGACGTGGCCGCCGTCGACGCCGCACGCGTCGACGAGCTCCGCGACATCGGTTCCCCGTGCGTGACACCACCAGATGGTCCAGGGGTCGTCGCCCGCCGCGCCGTAGGCGTGCGGAGTGCCCGCCGGGATGACGATCGCCGTCGAACTCCCCACCCGCGTGCGAACGCCCGAGACGTCGACCCATCCCGCGCCGGCGACACACACGATGACGATCGTCTCGGGAATACCGCTCGGGCGATGGCGACCGTGATGCTCCGCGCGGGGAAAGTACCCGGCATCGGTCACTGTCATGCGGCGGGTGACCCCGCGAGAGCGCCGTCTCGACCAGTGGGCGGGGCACGACGCTGAGGAGCTGGTGCTCGAAGCCGTCGGGCCGTTCGAGGTATCCACCGTCCATCGCGCCATTGTCGCACCGCCGCCGCGAGCCCTGGACGAGTGACGGCGGAATCGGAAACTGGCCAGCGGATCGTCCAGGTCGGAGCGCCCTTCGACCATGGTGACTCCTGTTGGAGGCGGGTTAGCGTTCACGGGTGACACGGAACGACGACGCCCCGAGCCGCATCCTGCTTCCCGACGCCCCCGCCGACCAGGCCGCGATCCTCGCCGAGGGCGGCGTCGCGTGCTGGAGTGAGCCGGTGTGGATTGACACGTACGAACCGGGCGACCCCGACCCCTACCCACTGTTCCTGGATCGCAGGGTCTATCAGGGCTCGAGCGGGCGGGTGTACCCGCTGCCGATGATCGACGCGGTCTCGGCGGAGAAGAAGCCGCGGCGGTGGAACGCGATCCACCTCGAGAACGCCTACGTGCGGCTGATGCTGCTCCCCGAGATCGGCGGGCGCATCCACATCGGGTTCGACAAGGTCGCCGGCTACGACTTCTTCTACCGCAACAACGTCATCAAACCGGCCCTGGTGGGCCTCGCCGGCCCGTGGATCTCGGGCGGCGTGGAGTTCAACTGGCCGCAGCACCACCGCCCGGCGACGTTCCTGCCGGTAGACGCACGCATCGAACGGGAAGACGACGGCGCCGTCGTGGTGTGGCACAGCGACATCGACCCTCTGCAGCGGATGCGCGGAACGCACGGCATCCGCGTGCGGCCGGGCTCGTCCCTCATCGAAGCCGACGTGCACCTGCACAACCGCACCGATGGGACGCAGACCTTCCTGTGGTGGGCGAACGTCGCCGCGGCCTCCCACGAGCGGTACCAGTCATTCTTCCCCGACGACGTGGCCTACGTCGCAGATCACGCGCGACGCGCGATATCGGCGTTCCCGCGAGCGGATCGGCCGTACTACGGCGTGGACTACCCGGCGCTGGCCGCGCAGCGCGCCGACGCCGACCGCATCGATGTGTACAGCAACATTCCCGTGCCCACGTCGTACATGATCACCGACACCGACGACGCGTTCTTCGGCGGATACGATCACGCCGCCGACGCCGGCTTCGTGCACTGGGCCGATCCGGCGATCTCGCCCGGCAAGAAGCAGTGGACCTGGGGGGACGGCGAGATCGGCCGCGCATGGGATGCGCAGCTGACCGACACCGACGGTCCTTACGTCGAGCTCATGGCCGGTGTCTTCACCGACAATCAGCCCGACTTCGCCTGGCTGCTGCCCGGTGAGACCAAGCGCTTCCGTCAGTACTGGTACCCGATCCATCGAACGGGCCCCGTGCGACAGGCGACGACGGATGCGGCGATCTCCGTGGATGCGAAGCCCGGCGGCACGCGGATCGGCGTCGCAGTCACCCGCGCCTACGACGGGCTCACGGTGTCGGCCGCCATCGGCGAAGACGAGGTGTGGCAGTGGAGCGGCACGCTCTCCCCCGCCACGCCCCTCGTGCAGGTGGTCGATGCACGATCGGCGTGCTCCGCCGACGTCGATCGTGTGACGCTGCGCCACGGCGACGTCGTGCTGGTCGAGTGGCGGGCGCGTGACTCGACCCACGGGGAGCCGTGGGTGGCGACCGAGCCCTCGGCGCCTACCGAGATCGCCTCGACCGATGAGCTTCTGGTCACCGCGACGCACCTGCAGCAGTATCGGCACCCGACGCGCGATGCCCTCCCCTACCTGCGCGAGGCGCTCCGGCGTGACCCGGGTGACACCCGCGCCGCCACCGCTCTCGGCGCATGGCACCTCCGCCGCGGCGAGTACGCGCTTGCGCTCGAGGCACTCCAGACCGCCGTCAGCCGGGCGACCGCGCGTAACCTCAGCCCGCGCGACGGCGAGCCGCTGTACCTGCTCGGCCTCGTGCACGAGCGCCTCGGCGATGACGCTGCCGCCGACCGCGCGTTCGCCCGCGCCGGGTGGAACGCGGCGTGGTCCGTTCCCTCTGCTCTCGCGCGGGCCCGCATCGCGCTGCGCGCCGGGCGCTCCGTCGACGCGCGCTACCTTGCCGAGACGGCCGGCGCTGTGCCCGAGGCGCGGCGCCTCGTCGCCCTGGCGGATCCGGACGCCATGGGCGCGCTCGCGCTCGCGAGGCACCTGCACCGGGACGACCCGCTCGATGCCGCATCCGCTGCGCTGGTGCGCGCACTCGCCGCGCCGGCGCCCGGCACCGCCGACGAGGCGCCGGAGGCCGACTCCCTCACCCCGCTCGATGAGCGCACCGCGCTCGACGTCGGGGCGGAGTTCGAACGCGCGGCGCGCCTGGATGTCGCGCTGGCGGCAACCGAGGCGCCCGCGTCGAGCACACCGGCGGCCGGACGGGCGGGCCCGCTGCGTCATTACCTGCGCGCGCTTTGGCTCGACCGTGCCGGAGAGCCTGCAGCCGCGAGCGCCGAGCGGCGCGCGGGAGCGGCCGCCGACGCATCGCTGGCGTTCCCCGCCGGACTAGAGCAGTACGACGCGCTCCGCGCAGCCGTACGCGCTGACAGCACGGACGCGACCGCCGCGGGACTGCTCGGCATGTGGCTCCTCGACGCCGGGCGACACACCGACGCGGTCACAGCACTGCAGACCGCCGCAGATGCGGGTTCGACCGACCCTGTCATGTGGCGGAACCTTGCGCTGGCGCGGGTCGCCGCGACCGGCGACGACGAAGGCGCCGACGCGGCGCTGCGTCACGCCCTGCATCTGCGCGCCGATGCCCGCCTCGTGCTCGAACGCGACCTGCTGGCGGAGCGACGCGGCCTCGATGCGGGTGCCCGCCTCGCCCTGCTCAACGAGCACGCCCCTCTCATCGGCACTCGGGATGACCTCGCGCTGCGGCACGTGTCCCTGCTGCTCGACCTCGACCGCATCTGGGAGGCGTGGCGGGTGCTCACCTCGCGCGAGTTCCGCCCGTTCGAAGGCGGCGAGGGTCGCGTGATCGCAGCCTTCGACCGGGCGATCTGCGCCCAGGCGCGTGCGCTCCTCGCCGACGGCACCCCCGACGCGCTCGTCGAGGCTGCACAGCTGCTCACGCTCTCCGTGCCGGCGCATCTCGGCGAGGGTCGCCACCCCGCGGAACCGGCGCTCGAGCGCATCGTGCTTCTCGGCGATGTGCGTGCGGCCCAGGGCGCCGCGGATGCCGCGCGCGCCACGTGGGCGAGCGCGGTAGCGCCGACGCCGCTCGCGGTCGCCGAGCGGCCAGCCGATGCGCTCACGTTCTGGCGCGGGATCGCGCACCTTCGCCTTGGTGATGCCGATGCGGCAGAGGCCGCATGGCGTGTGCTCGGCGAGCGCGCACAGGCGCTGCACGAGGCCCCCGACGCGGTCGACTACTTCGCGACCTCCCTGCCCGAGCTGACGGTCTTCGACACCGGCACCGCCGCCGCGCGACGGCGTACTGCCGACGAGCTCGACGAGCTGGCCACCCGCGGTCGCGCCCTCACGCGGGCCGCCGCACTCGAGACGAATCGACAGGAGGCATCTGCATGACCGAGCGCTATCTCGGCGCAGGAACCGTCACCCGAGACGAGACGGCGCTGACCGGACCTGTTCCCGCCCACCTCCCCCAGCGACTGACGATCACCCTGTGGGACTTCTCCTGGTACACCCGCGCCGGCGAGGGTGAGCCCTACGCCGACATCGACGCGGCGATGGCCGACGCCGCCTCCCTCGGATACAACGCCGTGCGCATCTGTGCCGCACCACTGCTCATCGCCGGCGGACTGGGCCTGGACAGCACGATCACCATCGAGGGAATGGGCGTCTCACCCGCCGGAGGCTTCTTCGGACAGCGCACCCGGTGGTATGACGCCCCAGGCGGCTACGAGATTGATGTACGCGCACGCCTGCTCGAGCTGTTCGATGCGGCCGAGCGGCACGGCCTTGTGGTGCTCCTCGCGAGCTGGGAGTACCAGCAGTCCCCAGCCTTCGCGGCGTCGTCGGCGTGGTTCGACGCCATCGACGCCGTTCGTCTCGCCGACCGCTACCGCTTGCTGGCCGATGCGTGGGATCGCCTCCTGGGAGAGCTCACCGACGCCGGTCACCGCGACCGCATCGCGATGGTCGAGCTGCACAACGAGGTGGACTTCTCGATCCTCCCAGCGCTCGAAGACGGCGGCGCCGCCGAGGTCGCGCGCCTGCGCGCGGCGCATCCTGATCTGCTCGTCACAGCCAGCTACGGCAAGCCTCCCCACCTGGCGATGCACCGCGTGCCCGCCGGACTCGGTGCGGCACAGTTCCACGTGTACAGCTACGGGGTACTCGACGAGCTGCAGAGGCTGGTCGATATCCGCTCCGAGGGCAGTGCGGTCTTTCCGAACGAGGCGTTCGAGCGGATGCTGCGTTCCGACGCCCCGTCGGTCGCAGCGTACGGGCGGGCAGCCGAGTGGAAATACCGCGCGACGGTCGTGACCGATCAGATGTTCTACGGGTATGACCAACTGGATCCCGCGCTGTGGGATGCATGGCTCGAGAAGCACTATCCGCGGTTCGACGAGGTGATGCGACGCGAGATCGAGTCACGCACGATCGCGATCGCCGCGTGGGCGCGCTGGCAGGATGTGCCGGCGGTCGTGGGCGAGGGGTGGGTCGGGTATACGCCCCTGCACGGCACGTTCGAAGAGGGGCCGATTGGTCGCTCTCTCGCCGAGCACGGCATCGACACCGCGTTGGAGCACGGCGTGTGGGGCCTGGTGCTCTGCTCGAACGCGGCCCCGCATCACCCGATGTGGCAGCTGCGCGACTGGCAGCGCGAGGTGAACGAGCGCATCCTCACCGCCTGACCCCGATTCCAGGGTCAGAACGGTGCGACGGCCTCACCGGTCGGATCAAAGCCCGGTGGTGGTGGGTCGGGCATGAACACCACCCGCGGTGGTGGACCGTCGATGTATTCCAACCCGGAGGGCGCGGTGAACCGCAACCTTCCGCCGGGTTCCTGCACGACCGTCCACCCGGCTGCCTGTTTCATCGTGTGGTGTCGTTTGCAGAACGCCCCGACATTGTCGACGTCGGTCTTTCCACCCAGCGCCCAGTCTTCCCGGTGATCCCAGTCGCAATCCCGCGCGGGCCGTCGGCACCCGGGGAACCGGCACCGGATATCCCGCGCCACCAGGTACCGCTTCTGCTCCGCCGTCACGAACCGGCGATCAACCGCGAGCACGGCACCGGTGACGGGGTCGAGGAACACCCGGTCGAAGCTGGGGACATTGCCCGCAAGGATCTTCGCCGTTTCGGGGTCCACCGCGCACTTCCCGTCCAGCTCCGCCCCACCGGTCGTGGTTCCCGCGAGCGTTGTCGCCGGCACCGTCACCTGCACGTGAGCTCGGATCGCACCCAACCCACCCTCGACCGCGGTCGGGTCAACCGACGGTGAGGAGGTCAGCATCATGTCCAACAGCACGTCGGTGCGGATCTGATCCAGCGTCCGCTCATCGAACCACAGGTTCTCCGTCGCGTCGCTTCCGCCCGCCGCGCACGACTCCCCTGGCTCGGCCAGTCCGAAACTCACGCCCACGTCCGTCGCCGCTATCTCGCCGTCGCCTTGCGGAGGGTCCGGCTGCTTGGCGTCGCGTCCGGCGGCGGCGGCGGTGTCGGCAGCGGCACGCGCGGCTGCTTCGCGCCGGACCGCACGGTCGGCGGCCTTGATGGCCTTCCCCTGCCGGGTCAGCCGATCATGCACCCCGCGCACCTCCACCGACGGCCCAATCACACCCAGCATCGACATCCCGTCACGGAGATCCTCGACCCACACCCGCCGGTCCAGGACCGCTACATCGTGGCGCTCCTGCATGGTCTTCGGGTTGTGCTTCTCCACCACCTGCTCCGCAAACGACCTCACACGCCCAGCAGACGTCTTCTCCGCGTAAGCGAGCACCTCAGCCTCATACGCGGCACGCGCCTCATCGTCGGAAAGATCCGCTCCGGCATCGACGATCACCCGCACATGCGCGCGAGACACCCGCCCCTCACGCCACGCCTCCCACGACGCCTGAAACTCCGTCATCGTACGGTGCGCTTCGAACAGCTGCGTCTGCAGCGTGCGATCACTCACCCGAGCGTCGACCGCGAGCTCCGCCGCCATCGACCGCAACGGCATCTCCCGCTCCCGCGTCGACGCATCACGCAACCGCGCCATCTGCTCCTGGGTCAACGCATACGCGTCAGCATGCGTCCGCGCCAACTCCGCCTCCGCAGCAGCAATCATCACCCGGAGCCGACGTGCCTCGGCGACGAGTTCCCGCGTGCGGAGGGCATCTGCCTCCCGCTGCTTCTCGTCGCTCATCACGCCCCCGGTTCGATCTCTGACTACTTCGAGACTAGGGAGGGCCACCGACATTCCACCCGAAAAACCGCCGACCGTACGGGAAATCGACAAACTTCTTCTCGAGCCAGCCCGTTTCCCGCCGAGCCACCCCTTTCCCCACCAGCGAGCGCCGAAAGCCACCCCGCTCCGCCGCCACCCTTATCCGGATATTGACATACCCGCTTCCTATCCGGAAAATGTAATAGGCCGAAGGTATCCGGAAATCCGCATAGCGCGGGGCCGCAGACAGCATCACCCGAAGCAAGGAAGGCGCCATGTCGACGGCACGAACCCGCATCCAATCGCCGAGCGACATCGGCCTCGTGATTCAGCAGGCGCGCCTTGCGCGGGGCCTCTCGCAGACCGCTCTCGCCGACCAGCTCGGGCTGTCGCAGCGATCCGTGAGCGAGATCGAATCGGGCAAGCCGACGATATACATGCGCAAGGTGTTCGATCTCCTCCGCGCGACCGGTGTCGAACTGTCCGCCGAGCTGCCCCCCGAAGACGAATGAGACTCGCCGTCGAGCTGTACGACGAGGTGATCGGACACCTCGTCGGCGACGCGCGGACCTTCGACATCGAGATCTCCCGCGACGCGATGGCCCGGTTCGGCACGAACAGCCGCGTTCTGTCGACGGCGGTGCCCCTATCGCCTCGCCCGCCCCGTCATCATGCGGGCCGCCGTCGCAACTGGTTCGCCGAGCTGCTGCCCGAGGGCGACCAGCTCGAGCACATGCTCTCTCGCCGCGGGCTCCGGCGTGGCGATGTGCCGGCCTTCCTCGCGGCATACGGCCGCGACGTCGCAGGAGCCCTCCAGATCTGGGATGTCGATGACCCGACCGAGCCCCCTACCGGGCGCGCCATCCCGGTCGATGCGGCTCAGATCAGGCGACTGCTCGAAGACCCGCTCTCCGCACCGCTCGGCAACGACCCCGTGGCCGGAAAGTCGTCTCTCGGGGGCGTTCAACCGAAGGTCGTACTCGCGCGGACCGACGACGGCTGGGCCCGCGTCACCGGCGGCTTCCCCTCGACGCACATTCTCAAACCGCAGCTTTCACAGCTTCCGACCGTCATCTTCGACGAGGAGTACGGAGCGCGCCTGGCCCGCGGGATGCAGCTCGCCGCGTTCGACACACACGTCACGTCGTTCGATGGCCTCCCGACCCTTGTCGTCGAACGCTTCGACCGAGCGACCGGCACCCGCATCCACCAGGAGGACTTCAGCCAGGCGCTCGGAGCGACCGGAAACCAGAAGTATCAGGAGATCGGCGGCGTCGTCAGCCTTGCCCGCGTGGCGGATGTGCTGGCGCGGCATGCGCGCTCCGACGATCTCCACGCGCTCGCACGGATGCTGGTGCTCACCGTCGCGGTCGGCAACCTCGACCTGCACACGAAGAACCTCGCCCTGCTGCACGCCAGAGACGGCGATGTGACGCTGGCACCGGCGTACGACGTCGTTCCGATGGCCCACCGGACGGATGTGGATGGGCGCGTCGCGCTGGCCGTCAACGGTCAATATGTGCACGCCCGACTGACGGCGGCCGACCTCGTCGCCGAAGCATCGGCGTGGGGCGTCCGCCGCGCCGACCGCGTGGTCGAGTCCACGCTCGATGAACTCCGTGCCCTGATCGATGCGGAGACCCCGCTCGACGGTGCGGCATCTCGTCTGCACGACCGCGTTCGGACGTACATCGGGAACCTCATCAACGGTCATCGCGTCGGCAAGGAACCCTGACCGCGGCCCACGCGGGGCGGAGCACCGGGGCATGGTTCTTCATCGTCTTCATCCCGCTCGCCGGTACCGTGGTGCTGCTTGTCTTCACCCTGCTCTCGCAACGCCCCGGAGGATCGCGTTTCGACGCGAACCCGCAGCCGTCTTGATCGCCCGCTCGCTGGAGGTGACCAGCCGAAGATCGTTCTTGCACAGCTGGATGAAGCCACCGACACGGCACCCCTCGCGCAGCGAGCGCGGTCCCGAGCCAGCAGGTGTCAGAGCAACCGCACGACACAGGTGGCGCCGGGGGTGCGCGCGAGCTTCGCATCCATCGTGACCAGGTCAGCCCCCGCCCGCTCCGCGAGCGCGACGTAGGCGGCGTCGTAGGCCGTCGCGTTCGCCGCGAGGTCGCCCATGCGTCTCAGCAGCGGAGCGATGGAGTGCTCGTCGACGTCAGCCTGCTCCAGGGAACCGAGCGCGGCAGCGAGCTGCTCCGGCGTGATGGCTCCGCCGAGCATGCGGCCGCGCAACGCGCTCGCGACCTCGACCAGGAAGTGACCGGGAACGAGCCAGGAAAGGTCCTCGCCGAGCACATCGAGGGCATCGAGACGTCGAGCAGAGGACGGGTCCAGAGCCTCCGCCATGATCGAGGCGTCGACGACCACCGTCATGCGGCACTGTCACGGTCGCGACGGATGAGTTCCGTCGCCGTCGCACCCGCGCCCTCCCCCGCCGTCGCGGGTCTGACGCCATCGAGCCAACGTCGGCGGCGGGCCTGTCTCGCCTCCCGATCGAGCACATCGAGGAGGTAATGCTGCAGCGAGACGCCTTCCCGGCGTGCGGCCTCGATCAGTTCCCCGCGCACGTCGTCAGGCACGTGTCGCACCTGAATCGCCACCATGCATGCATTTTCGCATGCACGTGGGAAGGCGGCAAGTGCCCTCAGCGCATCGCCTGCAGCGACTCCCACCGTTCGCGCAGTGTGCGGCGCCTGCCCGAGACGAGCAGCAGCGGGTCTCCGAGCGACCTGCTCCAGTCCTCGGGCACCGGCACGCCCAGGGCCCGGAGCATCGGCTGCGCCCGCTGCGACGGCGACCCCTTCAGGCCGAACGCGGACATCATCGCGCTCACGGTCACCCCGCCGCGCGAGGCGCGAAAGGCGTCGTTGACCGATCCGGCGATCCACAGCACGGCGGCCGCGGCTGCCGCATCGCTGGATCTGCGGCGAAAGATCGCTGGGTCGGCGGCCGCGATCCGCGCGAGGATCCGCCGCGCGGCCGTGCGCAGCTCCGTTCGCCTCGCGTCATCCGCGAAGAGATTCGCCACGGCGTCGTCCGCGAGTGCGCCCACGCCGCGCACCCGCTCGCCCACGTCGTCGGCAGTGCCCGTGAGGTCGAGCGGCTCGTCGGGCAGCGGTGTGTCATCCAGCGCCTCCATGGCCTCGGGTCCGCCGACGGCGCTCTCGACGAGCTCGATGAAGAACGACACGTCCGCGTCGTCGAACGAGGGGAACTCCGCATCGTCGTCGGCAGCGCCGTCGAGCGGCGGCAGCATCCCCATCTGCTCGAGAAGCGCTTCGGGCCCCTGTCGTCGCGGCGACGAGATCGCGTCGAGGTACTGCGGCTCGAACTCGTCGACGGCTGCAATGGTGGCGGTGGTCAGGTGCTCGGGGATGCTGCGCTCAGCGTGCGCGAACGTCACCACGTGCCGCATCACCTCGGGCACCCGCCGCAGATAAGCCGCGTCGGCGACGATCTTGCGCGGCACCAGGTCGAGCAGCGCGATCTCAACCGTGACCGGCGACCACCGCAGCGGGTCTCCGCCCAGCTGCTGCGCCCCGAGCCACAGCAGCGTCTCGACGATGTCGGCATCGTCCGAGCCCTTCCTCCTGCGCAGGCCGCGCCCGTGCGGAGAGGCCATGATCCGCTCGGCGAGCGCCTCGATCTGGTCGCTCTCGATCTCCTCCGTTGCGTACCCACTGCCACCGGCGGGCAGAAGGCGCAGCATCCACTCGACGAGCGGACGCACCGCCGGCCACGTCTCGGTCTCGAACGGTGGATACGTGATGCGCCCGAACCGCACCGCGTCGTCGATCTTCGCCCGCGCGTCGGCCAGCGTGATCTCACGCGTGAAGGTCTCGCCCGGCGACTCCGCGCCCAGCAGGCTGTCGAGGCGGGCGACGACTTCGGCGATCGGCGCGTCGATGACAAACGCGTCTTTGACCACCGTGCCCATGTTGTGGTCGACGTAGACGAGCACCGTCATATCGCCCGCCGGCAGGTGCACTCCGAGCGCGACGTTCTCGCCGTCACCCAGCACGTGCCCCATCTGCACGGCCCGCACCGGGCGGATCTCATCCAGCCGCGTCAGCCAGGACGGGAAGGGATGCCGCCGCGCGGCGACCTCCCGATCGACACGGCGCTGCCTCACCTCGTCGCCGGCGAGCCGTGTCAGCACGAGCAGGAGCGCGTCGGTCGGCATCCGCGCCGCCTCGCGGAACATGACGATCAGCTCGTCCACGCTCGGCAGGTCGACGTCGTCGTCGGGTCGCTTCTCGAACGGCGAAGGCTCGTCCGCCGACGGGATGCCCGCCAGCAACGTGCTGGCGTAGATCAGCAGGTCGACCGGATGCGGCGAGGCGAGCGTCTTGGCGACCTCGGTCTCAAGCACGAGCATTCCGGTGTCGGCCGCGGGCTCCGGCGGCTCGAGCGGCTCCGGCGGCCGACCGAGCCCGAAGGATGCGCCGGCGGGCGACGGAGGGCGCGGGCTGCGCCGCTGCTGCGGACGACGGTTCTTCGGGCGACGGCTGCTCACCCGACGACGGTATCGCGCCTCTGTCGCGAACGCGCCGGCCTCCGCTATGGTTCCAGCACACGCGGGAGTGGAGGGAGGGTTCTCATGGCGCATGATCTGACGACGCCCTACGTGCCCGGGCCGCCTCTCGAGGTGGACCTTCCCTCCGGGTGGACCTTCACGACGGATGCTGCCGGTTACGTCGCCGGAAGCGGCCCCTGTCCGTGGTGTCTCGGGCCCGCGTATGGCCCGCCGCTCCTCGGTGCCGATAGCGATGCAGCCGACAGCGACGCCGACACCTCCGACACGGACACCGGGCCGACGACGAGGGAGTTCATCGCGGCGTGCAGCTGCGGTGGTCCGCACGGCAAGGACCACCAGCCGTCGTGCGGTCGCACCTTCCTCGTGCGTGCCTCTCGAGAGGGGCCGACGTGACAGCCCCGCATGATCTCGCTGCCCTCAAGCAGCTGCAGGACCACCGTGCCGGCGAACTGGCGCGTGTGCGCACGCGCGCCGAGAAGTGGATCCCGGGTCTCGCTGCGGTCACCGGGGTGCTGACCACGGCCGTGGTCGTGAAGGGTGCCGAGACCTTCACGAAGGCTCCCGCGTCCACCCAGTTCACGATCATCGCGCTGATGATCGCCGGTGCTGTCGCCGTAGGCACCGGCGTCTTCTGCGCCTACGCTGCGGCGCACGGGAATCCGTTCGGCGACGACGAACTGTCGCGTCGCGCCGATCAGCAGAAGGTGGATGGCGCGTACGAGGACTGGAACGCGGCAGTGCGCGCAGAGGTCTCGCGCGCACGTCGACTACTCACTGCGGCAGTCATCGCCACGCTTGTCGGCACGGCGAGCCTTGGGACGGCGGTGGTGGTGACGTGGTTCGCGCCGGCGACCGGCTCCGGCGCCACCACATGCCTCGTCACCGATGACGGTTTCGTGCGCATCGAGGGCACGGCACCGGTCGTGGTCGACGGTGAGCTGCGCGTCGTGCCGTGCGCCGAAACGTGACGACGGCTATCGCGTGATGCGATCAGCTGGGCGCCGTGGCCCCGCGCGTCACGACGGCGATGACGTCGGAGCCGTCCGCCTTTCTTCATTTCCGTCCGCCTTTCTTCCTCCCGAAGTAGAATGCGGATATGGCGCTCAACATCAAAGATCCGGAGGCCGATCGCCTCGCGCGGGCGCTCGCCGCCGCCACCGGCGAGAGCATCACCGTCGCCGCACGCGCCGCGTTCGCCGAGCGCCTCGCACGGGTGCAGGCACGAGACACCGCCCCCGAGGTGCTCGCCGAGCTCGAGAGCATCATCGCGCGAGCGCGAGAACGCGAGACCCTCGACGACCGAGCCACGGATGAGATCCTCGGCTACGACGGTGCCGGACTGCCTACGTGACCATCGCGGTCGACACCTCGGCGCTCATGGCGATCGTGCTCGGCGAGCGCGACGCCCTTCCCTTCGCCCGGGCGCTCGCCGCAAACAGCGGCGACGCGTGCGTCAGCGCCGCCACACTGGTCGAGGCCACGATCGTCGCAGAAGCACGCCAGGGAAGTGCTGCCGCGCAAGACCTCGCGGCCGTGCTGCGGGAGACGCGCATCCGCACCGTTCCGCTCGATGCCACGCAGGCGTCGATCGCGTCGGCCGCGTGGCGCCGCTTCGGCAAAGGGCGCCATACCGCCGCACTCAACCTTGGCGACTGCTACTCCTACGCGCTCGCTCGACACTTGGGCGCCCCGCTGCTTTTCAAGGGCGACGGCTTCAGGCAGACCGATATCGCGCCGGTCCTCTGACCGGACTCGAACCCGCCTAGCCGGGTCGTCGAGCGAGCGGAGTGAGACGAAACGTCCGGTCGCGCATCTACCCGCTGACCTCCCGGGTCAGAACGGCGCGACGACCTCATCGGCTGGGTCCTGAGCCGGTGGCGGGTCGGGCATGAACACGACGCGCGGTGGTGGATCGTCGGTGTACTTCAACCCGGAGGGCGCAGTGAACCGCAGCCTGCCACCCGGTTCTTGCACGACCGTCCACCCGGCCGCCTGCTTCATCGCGTGATGCCTTCTGCAGAACGCCCCGACATTGTCGACGTCGGTCTTGCCGCCCAGCGCCCAGTCCTCGCGGTGATCCCAGTCGCAATCCCGGGCGGGGCGTCGGCACCCGGGGAACCGGCACCGGATATCCCGCGCCACCAGATACCGCTTCTGCTCCGCCGTCACGAACCGCCGGTCCACCGCCAGCACGGCCCCGGTGACGGGGTCGAGGAACACCCGATCGAAGCTCGGAACGTTGCCCGCAAGGATCTTCGCCGTTTCGGGGTCCACCGCGCACTTCCCGTCCAGCTCCGCCCCACCGGTGGTGGTTCCTGCGAGCGTTGTCGCCGGCACCGTCACCTGCACGTGAGCCCGGATCGCCCCCAACCCGCCCTCGACACCACCGCCGGTCGGCTCAACCGAGGGTGAGGAGGTGAGCATCATGTCCAGCAGTACGTCGGTGCGGATCTGATCCAGCGTCCGCTCATCGAACCAGACGCTGTCCGACTCTCGCTCCTCGGGCTCCCCAGCGGCATCGCGCTCGGCAGCTTCCCGGCGCACCGCGCGATCGGCGGCCTTGATCGCCTTCCCCTGCCGGGTCAGCCGGTCATGCACACCATGCACCTCCACCGACGGCCCGATCACCCCCAGCATCGACATTCCGTCGCGAAGGTCTTCCACCCACACCCGCCGGTCCAGCACCGCCTCATCGTGCCGCTCCTGCATCGACTTCGGGTTGTGCTTATCCGCCACCTGCTCCGCAAACGGCCTCACGCGCCCGGCGGAGGTCGTCTCCGCGTAAGCGAGCACCTCGGCTTCGTACGCGGCACGCACCTCATCGTCGGAAAGATCCGCGCCGGCATCGACGACCACCCGCACATGCGCACGAGACACCCGCCCCTCACGCCACGCCTCCCACGACGGCCCGAACTGCGTCACCGTGCGGTGCGCCTCGAACAACTGCGTCTGCAACGTGCGATCACTCACCCTCGCATCCACGGCCAGCTCCGCGGCCATCGACCGCAAAGGCATCTCCCGCTCCCGCGTCGACGCATCACGCAACCGCGACATCTGCTCCTGCGCCAGCTCGTACGCGTCAGCATGCGTCCGCGCCAACTCCGCCTCCGCAGCCGCAATCACCACCCGCAGCCGACGTGCCTCAGCGACCAGTTCACGCGTGCGAGCGGCGTCCAACTTCCGCCGATCCTCTTTCGTCATCGCAGCCCCCGCGTCGATTTCTGACTACCTCGAGGGTAGAACATATATACGACACTTAGTGGGACATGCTCTCAATTCGTGAAGAAGAGACGCTGTCCTCGTGGCGACCTCGCGCGCAACCGTTCATTGACGGCGAGTGGGCTCGTGGCGCGACGTGCGCCATCCGCACCGTCCTCGTCCGCGGACATCCCGACCACGGACGGGCCTCAGCCGACACGTGTCTCAGCCTCGGCGCACACCTCCGACTGCGTCCGACTGCGTCCGAGATGACAGACGGTCGCCGCTGAGGCCGACCCCAGCGGTCGCTTCAAGACTGCCGACGCCTCCCGTTCACTGCGCCTTCGCGGGCTCGAAGGAGGACAGCGTCGCATCGAAGTCACCGCCGCCGATGTCGAACATCGGAGTCATCCAGTGGTAGAAGTTGTCACCGCGCGCGCGGAGCTGCCGGTACAGCTCACGCATCAGCTGCGATCGCGTGTCGGCGTAGGCGTCATCGTCGATGCGGTTCACCAGTTCGTGCGGATCGCGCAGCAGGTCATAGAGCTCGTTGACCGACTCCGGATTGACGACGAGCTTGTGCGTGCGGGTGCGGAGCATTCGCTGCGGATACGGGAAGTGGTGACCGTGGTACTCGCAGAGGATGCTCTCGGCCCACTCCGGGTGGTCGCCGCGAACCAGCGGGAGGAGCGATCGGCTGTCCACGGCCGGCGCAGTGTCACGGCCGGCGATGTCGAGGATCGTCGCGGTGAAGTCGGTGAGCGAGACGAACTCCTCCCGCACCTGCCCGGCCGGCTCACCGGGCAGGCGAATGAGTCCCGGGATGCGGTAGACCTCCTCATACATCGCGGGACCCTTGTCGTGAAGTCGATGAGCCCCGGTGAATTCCCCATGGTCGGCGGTCATCATGACGGCCGTCGAATCCGTCAGCCCGAGCCGGTCGACGGCGTCGAGGATGCGGCCGATCTCGTGGTCGATCATCGTGATGTAGCCCCAGTACGCGGCGATGAGCTTGCGACTCGTCTCTTCGCTGAGGGTGTCGAATGTCCACAGCCCGCAGTAGTTCGCCTGCACAGGGGGCTTGTTCTCGAACGTCTCCGCGACCGAGACCGGCAGTTCGACGAGGTCGGGATCGTACATGTCGAAGAACTCGTCCGGCAGGATGTACGGCAGGTGCGGACCGAAGAAGTGGGTGGCAAGGAAAAACGGGGCGGGCTCGTGACCGTCAGAACCCGCGGCGAAGCGCTCCAGCATCTCGATCGTGCGATCGGCGAGGTAATGCTCGAACGTCGCCTCGAGCGGTTGATGGAGTCGCGCGGCGAGAAGATTGCCCTCGGAACCGTTCGGCGTCGTCCCTCTCACCTTGTCGCTGATCGCGTACGCGGGAAGCCCGCGCTCGGCGAGATAGGCGAGGTAGTCGGGATGATCGACGGGGTTGTGCCAGCCTTCGAAGTGGGGCCCTTCGAAGCCGTACGAGGAGGCCTGTTTGCGAACACCGCCGTGCCACTTCCCAAGGAGGCCCAGGTTGTACCCCGCCGCCCTCAGGTCCTCCGCGAAGGTGAACTGGCCGTCCGCGAGATCTTCGAGGTAGCCCACGTTCCGCTCATAGTTGGCCAGCAGCTTGTGCCGAAAGGGGGCGGCACCGGTGAGCAGGCTGGCCCGCGCAGGCGTGCAGATCGCCGTTGGGGTGAATGTCTCGGCGAACCGGGTGCCCGTGGCGGCGAGGCGATCGAGGTGCGGCGTGCGCACCACCTCGTTGCCGTAACTGCCCAACGTCGACTGGGTGTGCTGGTCGGTCATGAGGAAGAGAATGTTGGTCATACGGGAGTTGCGCGCCTTCCGGGGACGGGATGGATGCTGATCATGCTCGGATCCGCTCTCCCTCGCATCGCATGAGGCGGAACGGCACTTCATGGTGACCGCCCGGGAGCTCGGCGGGTGCCGCAAGGAGATCGAGGATCATCCTCGACGCCGCTTCCACCCCCGAGTCGACGGTGGCGAAGGGAGGGATAGAGAAGCGCCCCTCCTCGATGTCGTCGAATCCGATGACATCGACATCGCGCGGAACGGCGACGCCGTGGGCTCCGAGTGAGTACAGCGCGCCGAGCGCGAGCGTGTCGTTGAAGCACATGAGTGCGTCGAAGGCCGCACCGCGCTCGATCAGCGCGTCGACGGCTCGCGATCCTTCTGCGCGGTTGAACGGCCCGACCGGGCAGAGCAGCGGTTCGAGGAGCGGGATACCGGCTCCGGCGAGCGCCTGACGGTAGCCGACGAATCGCTGACGGGAGGTCGCCGTGGACCCCTCGTGCTGGACGCCCACCGCCGCGATCCGCGTGCGCCCGCGCGATATCAGATAGTCCGTCGCGGCGTGCGCGGCGGCGACATTGTCGATGCCGACGTGTGTGATGCCGGCCGGGACGACAGCGCGGCCGTGCTCACCGACGACAACCATCGGGGTGCGTGAGCGACGTTCTTCGAGGTCAGCCTTTGTGATGGAGAGAGGGCTCAGAACCAGCCCGTCGAGCGCCGGCATCCCCTCAGCCTCAGCGAATGCCATTTCTGCGGCGCGGTCGCCGCCGGTCTGGGCGATCAGCACCGTCTGGCGTCGCTCCTGGGCCGTCGCGACGAACTGCGCCGCGAATTCGGCGAAGTACGGTTCGCGAAGATCGGGAACGGCGAGGGCGAGCAGACCGCTCGATCCGCCGCGCAGCTGACGCGCAGCGAGGTTGGGCCGATAGTCCAGTTCGCGGATGGCGGCAAGGATGCGTGCGCGCATGTCGTCGCTGACCCACCCCGTGCCGTTGACGACGTTCGAGACCGTCTTCGCGCTGACGCCCACGACGGCGGCAACGTCCGCCAATGTCACACGAGCCATCATCGCCCTCCCGTCATGCTCTACGAGGCCCACCATAGCCCGAAACGGCCGCTTGCGTTCAACGCTGAACTATGTCACGATCTCGTCAACCCGATGACTTCTCGATGTCCCGTCGGGCAAGTAGTTCAACGTTGAATTAATGGCGAAGGAGCATGATGAAGACACTGGGCGGGCGGTACGTGCCGTACCTCTACATCCTCCCCGTCGTCGTCATTTCGGGGGTGTTGATCTACTTCAGCATCGGCTTCAACACCTGGGCGAGCCTGACCGACTGGAACGGCCTCACCCGGATGAACTTCGTCGGGCTCGACAACTATGCGGCTCTGCTGTCCGACCGAACGTTCTGGACGGCGCTGCGCAACACACTCGTCTTCATGGTCGCGACCGTTTTCATCCAGGCGGTGCTCGGTCTCCTGGTCGCGGTGATCGCGAAAGAGCGGCTTCCCGGGAGCAACTTCTTCAAGGCACTCTTCTTCCTTCCGATCGCCATGGCACCCGCGATCATCGCCACGGTCTTCCGGTACATGCTCGAGACGAACTTCGGGTCGCTCAACGAGTCGCTTCGCGCGCTCGGGCTGCTCGGCCAGGGTGAGGTGATCGAATGGCTCGGCCGTGACCTCGGGCTCTGGTCGATCATCGTGATCAACATCTTCCAGTGGATGGGCTTCTCGATGATGATCTACTTCGCGGGTCTCATGTCCATCCCCGATGAGCTGTACGAGGCCGCCACGCTCGACGGAGCGGGATGGTGGCGCCGTCTGTGGTCCATCACGATCCCGTCGCTGCGCGGGACGACGAGTGTGCTCATCATCCTCGGCATCGTCGGTGCCCTGAAGACCTTCGACATCGTGTGGCTGACCACAGGTGGAGGCCCCGGTGACTCGACGCAGTTTCTCTCGACCTACCTGTATCAGGAGCGTTCCAACAGGGAAGCCGGCTACGCCTCCGCGATTGGGATGGTCATCCTCCTGCTCGCCTTCCTTCTCTCACTGGTGCAGATGCGCGTGAGCGGACGGAGGAAGTGACGATGCGAAAGCAGATCCTGGCACGCGTAGCCATGTACGCCGCCCTGGGGGCGCTCGCCGCCTTGTGGCTCTACCCGATCGGCGTCGCCGTCTACATGTCGATCTCGGTGGGTGGATGGAACAACTACGCCGTCGTCCTCACTCACGAGTCATTCGACTACTGGTCGGCGATCGGCAACAGCTTTCTCATGGCCGGCGTCTCGGCGCTCGTGATCATGCTCATTTCGGCACTGGCGGGCTATGCGTTCTCCAAGATGCAGTTCCGCGGCCGCGAGGTGATCTATCGACTCCTTCTCGCCTGCCTCGCCGTCCCCGTCGCTGCCGTGGTGACTCCCCTCTTCTTCACGATCAACACGCTCGAACTGCGCAACACCTACGTCGGCGTCATCATCCCGCTCATCGCTTTCAACGCGCTGATGATGATTCTGCTCATGCGCAACCACTTCGACGCTCTCCCCGACGAGCTAATTGAGGCCGCCACCCTCGATGGATGCAACTCCTTCGCCGTCTGGTGGCGCGTGCTCCTTCCCCTGAGCGGGCCCACCCTGGCGACCGTGGGGGTCCTCGCCTTCGTCTACTCGTGGAACGAGTACCTGCTGCCGAATCTGCTGCTGTCCTCGCCGGAGCTGTTCCCGGTGACCCAGGCGATATCCCTCCTGCAGGACGACCGAATGAGCCAGGAGCAGATCTCTCAGCTCTACGCCGGTCTCATCCTGATGACGATCCCCTCCGTCATCGTCTACCTGGTCAGCCAGCGCTACCTGCAGGCCGGCGTGACCGCAGGCGCGGTGAAGAGCTGATGACGACGCCCGTCGACACCGAACCGAAGGACCGAACGATGGTGACAGCCGAGCGATACCGCAACCCGCTGGGGTATTCCGATGGCATCGCCCGCACCGACCCCGACCCGTTCGTGCTGCGCTACCGCGGGCTCTACTACTGCTACTCGACGGGCGAGACGCAGGTGAACGTGAGCGTCTCGAGTGATCTCGTGTCCTGGACGCGCGTCGGGGCGGCGCTGCAGGTGCCGGGCCGCACTCATTACTGGGCACCGTGCACGATCTACGTCGACGGCGTCTTCTACCTCTATGTCTCGAGCAGACCCGCCGGGTCGACCGACCCGCACGACGAGGTGCTGCAACTGGCCACGAGCCACCATCCAACGGGTCCGTTCACGCTGGTCACCCAGTTCTTCGACACGTTCTCGATCGATCCGCATGTCGTGCCCGACGGTGAGGGCGGGTACGTCATGTTCTATTCGACGAACGACGTCACGGGCCTCGACGACGAGTACGTCGGCACGTCGATCGTCGCCGATCGCCTGCTCGACTTCGATCGCCTCGAGGGTCGGCCCCGCGTGATCGTACGCCCCTCCCTCGAACAGGAGGTCTTCGAGCACGACAGGTTCGGCGATGGTCGCGACTGGTACACCATCGAGGGTGCGACGTACCTCACTCGAGGCGACCGCGCGTATCTCACCTACTCGGGCAACGCGTACGAGCGCCCCGACTACTTCATCGGTCAGGCTGGCGCCGTCCTCGACGGCGCACCCCACGACCTGGTGTGGCGCAAGCATCCGAACGATCACGAATATGCCCCGCTCATGCGTCGCAACGGCGACGTCGAAGGCACGGGGCACAACTCCGTCGTGCGCGCCCCGAACCTCGTCGACGACTGGATCGTCTACCACGGGCGGGATGCCGCGGATCCGCTCGACCCTCAGGTCGAACAGCGCACGATGCGCATCGATCCGCTGCTGCACACCACGCGATGCCTGATCACCACCGGCCCGGGTTCCACGGAGCTCGACGCTCCGGCACGACCCCAGGTCTCCGACGATTTCTCCGGCGCCGAGCTCGATGCTCGCTGGGACGTGCGAGAAGGACGCGTGCACCTCGCGGACGATCGCGTCTGCACAACTGCTGCCGAGCGCACGCGCCTCGAGACATCGGCGGCCGCGTCAGCGTACGTCGCCGAGGTGTGGATGCGCGTCGAGATCTCCGATCGCGGCGCCCGAGCGGGCGTGGTCGTCGCCGCCAACGGAGACGATGACGTCGTCGAGGTGCTGGCGGATGCGGCGACGTCGCAGTTGATCGCACGACGCTGGCTCCGCGGCGTCGGCACCGTGATCGCCCGCACCGAGTTGCGCCGGGCACGGCTTGACCGGTGGCAGCAGCTGCAGGTTCGCCGAATGTTCGACCGCGTCGAGGTTCGTGTCGGTGATTCGACGACACTGGCATTCCCGGTGCCGGAGATCGCTGCGCGGTTCGGCCTCGTGTCGGAGCGCACAGCTACCGAGTTCTCCGCCTTCTCCTTCACCGGCCACATGGACCTCTGGGGCCAAGACCTCGATCACGCGGGGCACGTGTTCTCCGTTCAGCCGCGCCGCGACCCGGGAGCAACCGGGCTTGTCGCACCCCCCGGACGCAGCGTCGTCCTCGAGGGCGACAGCGATTCGTCGTCAGCGATGGTGCACGAGTTCGCCCTGCCGACGCCGGGGAGCCGCGTGCTCTTCGCACCGTGGGGGGCCGAAGCGGTGCGTCTGCTGGTGGAAGCGGACGCATACACCCTCTTGCGACCCGGCGACGCCTCGCAGCGCTACCCGATGGACCCGCCCTTCACCGACGCAGCGGGCGTCGCGGTGCGCAGCACCCGGCAGGGTCGACAGGCCCTCGTGCAGGTCGGGCGACGAATCCATCCTCTGACCTTCGACGACTCCGCCTCATCGCGGCAGCGCATCGAGCTCACCGGGGCAGGTCTCACTCGGTACGAGTGGACGGCCCATCCGACCCCATCCATCCAATGATCACCTTGCAAAGGAGCACATCGATGAAAACAGCACTGCGTACCCGCACACTCTCCGCGATCGCGTTAGCCGCCACGGGGGCGCTCGCGCTGGCCGGCTGCGGCAGCTCGGGCGGCGATGCCGATACCGGAGGCACCGTCACCCTTACCTTCAGTTCCTGGCTGCCCACGCAGGACCAGTGGAGTGAGATCATCGAGGCGTTCGAGGAGGAGAACCCCGACATCGACATCGAGTTCTCCCGTGACGAGGACTACGCGTCCTATCTCACGAACCTCGACAATGCGATCCTCGCCGGCGAGACTCCCGACCTTTACGGCGTGCAGGTCGGGTCGTCGTTCGACGATTATGCAGAGTTCGCTCTCCCGGTCGACGACTACGCCGCCGGATGGATCGATGGGGTGAGCGAGGGCGCTCTGGAGCAGACCACCACCACCGACGGCACTCTCGCAGCCGTACCCCTGCTCACCGCCGGCATGCAGTTCTACCTCTACAACCAGACGCTGTTCGAAGAACTCGGACTGTCGCTGCCGACCGACTACGACTCGTTGCTGGAGATGAGCGAGGCGGCTCGCGAGGCGGGCATCGCACCGATGGCGATGGGTGCCGGCGACACATGGCACAGCGCCGACTTCTTCGTCTGGCTCAGCAATCAGTTCGGCGAAGGCGGCGACATCTACCGGGCCGCGAGCGGGGACATCCCCTGGGACTCCGACAGCCTCGTCGCCGCCGCCGAAGTCTGGCAGAGCCTGTTCGCCGATGGAATCTTCCAGGACGGAGCGACCACGACGACGACCTACCCGTCTGCTCGTGACGACTATTTCCTGGCGCGGCGCGCCCTGGGCATGCCGACCGGCTCATGGCATGTCGGAGCCACCCTCTCGACGAGCCCCGAGGTGCCGGGTAGCGAGGTCGAGGGCGATGCGATCGGTATGGCCCCGTTCCCCACGCTCGGTGAGACGGATGCCGGTGCGACGTCGGGCGTCGATTTCGCCATCGCCGTGAGCGGCGACATCGATGAGGCCAAGCAGGAGGCCGCGGCGACATTCGTCGAGTTCATGGCCGTCGGTGCCGGTCAGCAGATCTGGGTCAACCGTCTGCAGGGCTTCCCGGTCGCCACCGACGTCGACGTTGAGCTCAAGGAAGGTGAGAGCGAGTTGGCGCAGGAAAGCGTGGCGCTGGTTACCGAGACGATGCAGGCGAGCGAGTATCCCCGCAAGCTGGTCTCGCCGGGCAACGACTCTCTCGAGACCGATCTCGGTGTCGTGCTGCAGAACATCGCCGATGGAGCCGACCCCGCGTCGGAGCTGGCGACGCTCAACGACTGACGTCCGAGCAGACGTCGCGATCCGCCGGGGGCCAGCCGTCCCCGGCGGATCGCGCTGTCTCACGAGGTGGTGGCGACGGCACGAACCACGTCGCCGCCTCCGGGCGTTGCTCAGCGCCGGTCCGGAGGTGGACTTCCCGAGGTGACGGCCGGTGCGGTCGCCCCACCGCTCGTGGGAGTCTGCTCGTCGTCCTTCATCGCGCGCATCTCGCCCTTAACAGACGGGCCGACTGGCCCATGCTCTTGGCCCGTCAGACCGCGCCGAGCTCCCGGAGCGCTCCGGCGAGCGATCGGATGCTGGAGTGGTCCCACATCAGCTCGGGGTCGATCTCGATGCCGTACTCGTCTTCGATGTCGCCGCAGAGGGTGAGCGCGTACACGGAGTCGAGCCCGATGTCGGAGAAGTCGGTGTCGAGGGTGAAGTCGCCGGCATCCTTCTTGCCGTAGGCGACGATACGGCCCGCGAGCCAGTTCTCGACAGCCGCTCCGGTTTCGGTGACGCTCATGTCGTCGTCCTTTCTGTTCGGGATGCGAACACCCCGCTGTTGTCGAAGGTCAGGGATGTGTCTGCGGCGGCTCGGCGATCCACCTCCGTGGCGAGGTGCTCGATCGCGTCGGCCTGCAACGCGTCGCGCCGGCCGGCGCGTCGCGCCGCCAGCCGATCACGCACGGCCCGGCGCAGGGGCGCTGGCGCACCCGCCGCTGCCTTTTCGAGGGACTCCGCTGCTTCCTCGAAGAGCTCGACCCCGTCACCAGGTGTCGCCGTCGACATCCGGTGACGGGGAGTTGAGATCAGTCGCATGCTCGTCACATCCCGCACGAGGGTCTCGACGAGTTCATACGGCTCGACCCGCGCGAAGAACGTCGAACCGAAGAGCACGGAGAGCGCGCGCATGGCGTCGCCGAGCAGCGTCGGCACGAGTTCGAGAGCCGAGACGTGCCGCCCGGCGAGTGCGGCGGCGGCGATCGCGTCGGCGAGCAGGAGGTCCGCGAAAGCCCCCGCCACGAGCCCTCGCGCGTGCGGAAGATCCCAGACGGCACCGCCGTACAGCGCCCTGCCTCGGGCATACGGGACCGCCAGCCGCAGCGCGGTGTCGACGGTGCCGCACCAGGCCGATGCGAGCATCGCCTGCGCCTGGTCGTCACCGGCGGGGTCGACGTTCCAGGTGGCGAGAACCGGGGCGTCGCGCAGCTCGAGCGCACAGAACCGCAGACCGCGCAGCCCCGTCGTCGACCGCGGCGTGACGACGGCGAGCGCGCCGTCGAGCCCGATCAGCGTGGCGGCCGCTCCCCTGCGCACGACGACGCACCGAGACTCCAGCGGAACGGCGACGAGCGGGAGGACACCGCTCACGCGCCAAGCGACCGTCTGCGGATCGGAAGCGATCTCGCCGGCCTCCACCGCGACGGCGATAGGACGCAGCGACAGCAGCTCCCGGGCCACGAGTCCCGCGGCGGGTTGCGTCCACACGCCGGCCGCGGCCAACGCGGCAAGTCCGCCGAGTTCCGCTCCGGCCGCCGCATCGCGGCGGAACAGCGCCCGCAGCTGCGCAGCGACCTCCGACGGTCCGCCACCCGCCCCTCCCCACATCTCGGGCACGAGCTCGAACGCGAGACCGTGATCGTCGAGCACTGCGCGCCGCACCTCGGGCGTCACCCGCGTGATGTCCTCCGAGGCGACGACATCGGCGAAGCGGATGAGGCCGGCATCGGTGCGCGGGTCACCGAGCGCCGTCTCGAGGCGAGAGGCCACCACGACCCCCGCGACCTCGTGCGCGCTCGAGGAGACGACCGTCATGCGCCACCTCGACCCTGTGCGCGCCACTCCGGAAGAAGGCTGATCGATCCGCCGACGGCGAGCTGCTGCAGCTCGGCGGCGGGCAACGTGCCGATGTCGATGGCGAGCCGCCCCGTGACGCGCGCGAGCGCGGCGCGCAGCCAGAGGTCGCCGTTCCATGCGTCGCCGCTCGCGTGATCCCGATTGGCGACGAAGACGGCGATCGCTGCGGCGCCGGCGAACACCGACGTGACCTGCTCGGCGAGCGCAAACTGCGCCACCGGCGGACGCGCCGCGCGCTCTGTCTCATGCACGCGCACGGCAAGCTCGCGCCAGACCCCCACAAGGGCCCGCGCAATCTGCACCGCCTCGGGATGGGCACGCCCGTCGTCGAGCCGTTCGACGAGATCGGGCAGCGAGCGCAGCAGGCGCGACCCCCGCCGGGTGACCAAGCGCAGACCAGACATGTCGAACGCGCCCGCATCCCGATCGAACGCGAATGCGTCGACGTCGCCCGCTTCCTCGTCGACTCCGCGCGCGATGTTGGGCAACTCGTTGATGACGACGTTGAGGTTGACGACGGAATTGCCGTCGAAGATGCTCACGACCTTCGCGTCGCGCGCCACCTTCTCCCAGGCCGCACCCGGCCCGTCCTCCAGCAGCACGTTGACACCGAGAGCGTACGAACCATCGCGGATGACGCCATCGACGAGATCGGGAACCAGCACCTTCACGAACGCACTCGTCAGCGCCATCTCCGCCGGTGCGACGTGGAACAGCCGCGCACCGGCGAAGGCCACCGCCTCCGCGAGCAGCATATCGGCGGCTCCGCGAGCGATCACCGCCGCGTCGACACGGGATGCCGCGAGGCACGCGAGCGCCTGGTCACCCGCCCCGAGCGACAGCGCCGCGCACAGCGTGCGTGTGACCTGCAGGCTCTTCAGCACGATCTCGATTCCCTGCCCCGGCGCACCGACGCGCCGATCGCCCGGCACGACGGTTCCGCCGAAGTCGATGCCGCTGATATCTGCTCCGCGGATGCCGTGCAGCGGCCGCCGCGCACGGTACGACAGGGTCGCCGGGTCGACCTCGGTCTTGTCGACGAGCACGAGCGACAGGGCGCGCGGTCCGGGCTTGTCCTCGGTGCGGGCCAGCACGGTGATCGCGCGACCCCGCGTGGCGTTTCCGATCGGCCACTTGTGCCCGTCGAGGCGGATGCCACCGCCGGCGCTCGCCGCCGCCGTCTGCGATGCGGCGAGGTCGCTCCCCCGGTCCTTCTC
This sequence comes from Microbacterium sp. UBA1612, assembly GCF_002321605.1. NCBI lineage: Bacteria > Bacillati > Actinomycetota > Actinomycetes > Micrococcales > Microbacteriaceae > Microbacterium > Microbacterium sp. UBA1612. Next base: position 146,311 of record NZ_DCMW01000023.1, on the reverse strand, counting down.
GGTCAGCCCCCACGACACAGCTTCACCCGCGCCGACGATCCGCGCCATGTGCGTCGCGCTGTCGTCGGCGGCCGCCCACGCACTGATCGCCCCGAGCACGGTCTTGCCGTGTCCGACGGCGACCGTCAGATCCCGCGCGGCGACGGTGCGCATGAGGAGCAGTAGCTCGAAGACGTCGCGCAGACCGCCGCCGAATGCCTCGGGCACGTAGCGCCGCGGCAACCCCCACGCGTCGAGCGCAGCGACGGCTTCGGCGGGGAACGCCCGGTCGTGGTCACGCTCGAGCGTCACCGCGAGCGGCATCCGCCCACCGGGGTCCGCGGGATCGCCGAGGTACGCGTCCAACTCCGCCGCGCGCCCGTAGGCATCCACAATCACCGGCGTCACGGTCTCGACGGTCGCGCTCATGTCACCGGCACATCGAGCGCGCGTTCCCCGTCGACGGTGATCCCGTCGACCGCCGCAAGCGTGAGGTCGCCGGCAAGCAGCTCCGCACGCGCACGGCGCCGCTGGATCTTGCCGCTGGTGGTGCGCGGCAGCGTGCCCTTGCGCAGCAGGGCGATCCCGACGCTCGGCAGACCGAACTCGCTCATGACGGCACGGCGCACGTCGCGCACGAGCGCGTCGGCGTCTCCACTCGCGAGCGTGCGCGGGTCGACCTCCACCGCGACGCCCACCTCGGTGGGCTGATGCTCGTCGAGCGCGAACGCGGCGCTGAGACACGACGGGTCGGTGCCGACGACGGCGGATGCGGTGGCTTCGACATCCTGCGGAAAGACGTTCCGTCCGTGCGAGATGATCAGGTCTTTCAGCCGACCTGCGACGACGACCTCCCCCTCGATCATCGCGCCGAGATCGCCGGTGCGCAGGAACGGATCGTCGGTACCCGGCACGTGGAAGCCGTATACCTCGGCGGTCGCATCGGGGCGCCCCCAATAGCCCTGGGTCACGCTTGGTCCGCTGACCCAGATCTCCCCGATGCGACCGTCGGGAACCGGTGTGCAGGTGGCGGGGTCGACGATCGCGACGGTCGACCCGGGCACGGGCGGCCCGCACAGCACGAGGTCGACCGATCGGTCATCGACCGCCGGCAGCAGGTCACCGCGCTCGATGCCGCCGAGATCGGCCGACAGCGAGCGCACCTCCCGCCCGGAGGCGGCCGAGATGATGAGTGTCGTCTCGGCCATGCCGTAGGCGGGGATCATGGCCGCCGGGTCCAATCCTGCAGCGGCGAACCGGCTCGTGAACGCCTCGACCGTGGAGGTCTTGATGGGTTCGGCTCCGGTGACGATGTGCGTGAGAGACGACAGATCGAGTTCGGCGAGCTGCTCGTCGGTGACCACCTGCGCACACAGGCGGTAGGCGAAGTCGGGGGCGACGGTGAAGGTGCCGCGGTGCTTCGCGATGAGGCGCAGCCACATCAGCGGCCGACGCAGAAAGCGCGAGGGAGAGGTGAGGATGGAGTCGACCCCGGCGTAGATAGGCCGCAGCAGCAGGCCGATGAGCCCCATGTCGTGATAGTGCGGCAGCCACCCCACCCAGACCGCGTCGGGGCCGTCGTGCACGGTCGCCCCGATCGCCTCCTCGTTGGCGACGAGGTTGCCGTGCGTCACGACGACGCCCTTGGGCACACCGGTGGATCCGGATGTGTACTGCAGCAGAGCGATGCTGTCCGCGGTGATCTCCGGTGCCGTCCAGGCGTCGGCCAGCGAGAGGTCGGGCTCGCCGAGCTCCCGCACGAGCGCCGGCCCGAGGTCGGCCTCGTCGAACAGGGGCCGGGCGGCGGCGTCGGTCAGCACGAGGCGTGCCCCGGAGTCGGCGGTGATCGTCTCGATGCGTTCGATCACGCTCCGCGGGTTGCGCCCGACCGTGACGGGAACCGGCGCGATCGTCATGCCGGCGTAGAGGGCGGCGTACACCGACTCCGCGAACCCGAGGCCCGGTTCGAAGCCGAGCACAGCGACGTCTCCGACGCCGAATCCGAGACGCATCAGCTCGACCGCCCGGGCCCGCGCCCGCTCGTCGAGTTCGGCGTAGCCCCGACGCACCGAGGTCTTCTCATCGGTGTAGAAGCGGATGCCGCGGTCGTCACCGGCGCGCGCCGCGGTGGCCTGCATGGCATCGAGATATGTTGCCGGAACGATCATTGCGACCCCCAGATTCGCGTGACTCGTCATTCAGCTGGGCGCCGTCGGCCAATGACGGCATGCTAAGCGCCTGCCGTCACGCGCCGGAAGTGATGTGCGCAGGTGTTCACACGATCGCAACAACCTGCTGTCACAGTGTGCGCATCCGCGGAGGGGGAACGCACATGACACGACGGCCCGCACGACGCCCGCACGCCGAATTCATGCAGGTGTGGGAGGAGGGCTACGTCGGCACGACCGAGACCTTCGTTTCGATGCACATGCAGGGGGTGGCGGTGCTCGACGGCGGCACGCTGCGCCGGCCAGACGGATCCCTCGACCGGCGGGCGATCACCGCCTGGGCCGAGTCCGCGACGACGGCGGTGCCCTACGCTCACCTGCGGCTGCAGCGCTCATTCCTCGGTCTCGTTCCCCCAGCGTGGGTGCCGGCCGGCATCCGCATCGACGATCACGTGCGCTTCGGCACCGAGACCGCGCTGTCCGACGACAACCTCCGCACTCTCATCGGGTGGGAGGAGGGACCCCTCGACGCCGACAAACCGTTGTGGCGCCTGCAGGTGACGCCCCTCACCGACGGTCGCGTCGCGCTCGGCATCCTCATGCATCACGCCGGCGGCGATGCGCTGCGCACGCTCACCTTCCTGCGCGCGCTGACGACATCGAAAGCGGATGCCGCCCCCGACCCCGGCGAGCCCCTCTTCCGTGACGAGCGCCCGGCCGGGCCGATCGAGCTTCCCCTGCTCGCGTGGACGACCTGGTGGCGTGCGTCGCCGGACATGCGCGGTCGCGTGCGGGCGTATCTGCGCAAGCCGGCGCTCCGGCGCGCGCGGCGCGTGGCTGCACGGGTCAGCCGGCGCCTCAGGGATCGCCCGGCCCGAGCGGTGACCACGCATTCCGGACACCGCACCCTCGACGCGAGCATCGTGCAGCAGACGGCCACCGAGCTCGACGGAACGATGAACGACCTCGTCGTGGCCGCGGCGATCCATGCCGGCAGGGCCCAGGGCGGCCCGGTGCGGGTGCGGGTTCCGGTGCTGCGCAAGCCCACCGAGGGCAGCCGCAACCGCGTCGCCGACGCCGCGATCCATGGCGACCGCTCGGGCTCGTCGGCAGATCTCGTCGCCACGGTGAAGCGGCAGCTGGCAGACGCCCGCGCCGGCACCCACACGCCGCCGGTCCCCGCGCGCGAGATCGGCTACGCGACGCTCGTGCCCTGGGTTTCGCGCACCCGGTTCCTGCTGGGCGCGTCGCTCGACGAGGTCATCGTGCTCCCCGCCTCCCTGCCGCACGACGAGCAGTCGATGTTCGCGATCCTCTACGACGGTCGCCTCACCCTGACCGCGACTGCCCAGCAGTCGACGCCGCTCCCTCCCCTCCTCGACACCCTCGCCACCTTCCTCACCGCGTCCCCTTCTGGCCGTTGAGCGAGCCGCAGGCGAGACGAAACGCACCCCCACCCACACCCGCCTCTCCCCGGTCGTTGAGCGAGCCGAAGGCGAGACGAAACGCGCCGCCACCGGTTACCACCAGGTAAACAAATCCTGAACCACGGGTGAACGGCTCTATACTCCCCGGCAAACGATGATCGTTAGGCGTCGCCTCCGTGCGAAGCAGCATGCGGCAGTCGACACCGCGAGGACCACTGGGGAGGTCCACGGATGTCTGTCTTCACCGCGCTTGCGCACGAGGGGAAATGGCTGTTCCGCAATCAGCGCTCGGTGGTGCTCATCGCCGCCATGGTGCTCGGCGTCGATGTGGCCCTGGGGCTCATCCACGTCGTGGTGATGGTCGGCTGGGATGCGCCGAACGTGCTGCGCGTCGACATGGACGGCAGCTACGGCGAGGCGTACCAATACGTGAAGTACCTGTGGGTGGTGGTGCTGCTGGCGATGTTCGCCGTCGCGCGCCGCAGCTGGTCCGTCGCCGCGTGGATCCCGCTCTTCCTGTACTTCTTCGTCGATGACGCGTTCATGGTGCACGAGGTGGTCGGCTTCGTCTACGCCATGCAGCCGTGGGCGTTCGGCATCGGCCCCGTCGGGCCGCAGACGTTCGGCGAACTCGCCGTGTCGGGTGTGGCCCTGCTGGTGTTCGCGACACCGATCGTGATCGCCTATCTGAGGGCGGATGCGCGCACTCGACTGATCCATCGCACCATCGCACTTCTCGTCGCGACGCTGCTGGTGTTCGCGGTGCTGGTCGACATCGTGCACTCGTTCTTCCTCGATATCCGTCTCATCGACCGCTCGCTCGGGTTCGTCGAGGACTCCGGCGAGATGGTGGTGCTCTCGCTCGTGGTGATCTACCTCGTGCGCATCAACGTCGACGCGAAGCGTCTCCCGGCGGCGGCGCCCGAACCGATCCGGCGCAGCCGACGCACGCAGCCCGCGTTCGGCGCGTCGTGACCCCGTAGCACGTCGGTCCCGGCTGTTCTCGCCCTGGGGATTGTGCGCCTCGTTACGTCTTCGCTCGTGGTAAACACGGTCTGTGAACTGGGGAATGCTGCGAAAGATCAAGGCGATACACGTGGTTTCCGTGCTCCTCGCTGCGGCGGTGGCGGTTATCGTCGCCCTTCTGCTGCGCGATGTCGACCTGTCTCCGCACGTGGCGTTCGCTCGCGAGCACGCGGCTCTTGCCGGCGCTGTCATCGCCCTGGCATCGTTGGTGACCGTCACGTTCGCCACATGGATGAACTGGCGTGCGACGCGCCGCCAGGCGACACTCGAGGCACGGACCAAGTGGTCCGACGACACCGTCGCCGAGCGCAAGCTGATCTCGAAAATGCTCGGCCCGCGCGAATTGACGTCCGCTCAGGCGCAGGCTCTCGCAGAAGGGAGCGCCGAGCGTCCAACACGGCCGATCCGCATCCTGGGAGTGATCGTGCGCCGCGGAACCACGCCGCCGCTGTTCACCGACACGGAGCGAACCAATCTCGTTCACGCCGCCGTCGCGGTCCTGAACGGGCTTGAGCGGCTTGCAGTGGGCGTGGAGCTGGGGGTTTACCGCCGGGCGGTGCTGGTGGACGCCGGCGGCACGATCATCAAGCGCACCTTCGAACGATTCGAACCGTACATCGCCATCCGCCGCACCCACCCGGAGCCGCAACGCCGCCAGGAGAAGGCATACGTGGCGTTGGAGAAACTGGCGATGCAGATCCGATACAAAGAAGTTGACGCCGAGAGACTCGAGTCTCTGCGGCGCCAACCTTAAGAGTCAGGGCGGAGGGCGTCTCAGTCGACGTCCTCTTCTTCGAATCGCTTGCTCATAGCTTCCTTCTTCCCAGACAGAGGTTCGAACTTACCCGATCGTACCCCGAATGGCCCGATCTTGGAGGTCGTTCACAGGCGAGTTCATGTGCAGCGATTCTGAGGCATGCGCACCCTTGAGCGCTACCCCCGTCTGACGAACAGGTGCCGGGGCAAAACGTAACCCGCGCGACACAGTCCGCTCCCTATGCTGTGGACGTGCACCGTCGTTGAGTTCGCTCTTCGCCGATGTATTTCGTTCCTGGGGAGATCGAAATGAAAGGCACATCGTGTCGACGATAGAAAACGACACGACAACGACGTCGCCGGACTCACCGACCATAGGTGCGCCCGGGCAGGGGGCTCCGACGCCGGCCGCGACGGCCGACGCAGCGCACCCCTCGACGACGTCTGCGTCGCGCTGGCGCACGCACTACGCGCGGCGGCTGTGGTTCAGCGACCTGTTCGTGCTCGTCTGGGTGGTCTTCGGCGCCCAGCTCGTGTGGTTCGGCACGGGCAACGTCGATCTCGCGATTCATGAGAACGCCGCGATCAGCGCGGTGTCGTACTGGCTGTTCTCGACGGCACTGGTGCTGGCGTGGATGTGGGCACTGACCCTCATCGATTCCCGCAGCGATCGCGTCATCGGCCATGGCACCACCGAGTACATCAGGGTGGCGAACGCGAGCCTGACGCTCTTCGGCTTCATCGCGATCGCCTCGTTCCTGCTGGGCATCGAAGTCGCCCGCGGCTACCTGCTGCTGAGTCTCCCGGCGGGTGTGCTCGTGCTCGTGCTCGAGCGATGGCTGTGGCGGCACTGGCTGATCGCACGGCGGTCGATGAAGGAGTACTCCGCGCGGGTGCTGCTCGTCGGCTCCGCGCAGTCGGTCACCCAGATCGCCCACGAGCTGCAGCGCACGCCCGCCGCGGGCTATCTCGTCGTCGGAGCGTGCGTTCCGAACGCCGCGGTGGCCTCGACGATCGCAGGCACTGATATCCCCGTCATGGGCTCGGTCAACGCCGTCGATCGCGCGATCGCCGCCACCGGCGCCGACACGGTCGCCGTCACCAGCACCGACGACCTGCCGCCGGACAAGGTCAAGCAGATCTCGTGGAGCCTCGAAGCCGGCAAGCAGCACCTCGTGCTCGCGCCGAGCATCATCGACGTCGCCGGGCCCCGACTGCACACGCGCCCGGTCGCGGGTCTCCCCCTCATCCACGTGGAGACGCCTCGGTTCAGCAAGGGCCAGCTGTTCCTGAAGCGCATGGTCGATCTCATCGCGAGTGTTCTCGGGGTGATCGCGCTGAGTCCGGTGCTGGCGTTCCTCGCCATCACGGTGCGGCTGTCGAGTCAGGGGCCGGTGCTGTTCCGACAGACCCGCATCGGCCTGCGCGGTCGCAAGTTCACGATGCTGAAGTTCCGCTCGATGGTCGTCAACGCCGAAGACATGCTCGAGAACCTCGCCCGCCAGCAGCGCGATTCGGGCAACGAGGTGCTGTTCAAGATGACGGATGACCCCCGGGTCACGCCGGTCGGCAAGATCATGCGCAAGTTCAGCCTCGACGAGCTGCCGCAGCTGTTCAACGTGATCGGCGGCTCCATGTCGCTCGTCGGCCCGCGGCCGCCGCTGCCGTCGGAAGTGGCGCAGTATGCCGATCACGTGCACCGCCGCTTCCTCGCGAAGCCCGGCATCACCGGCCTCTGGCAGGTGAGCGGCCGTTCCACCCTGTCCTGGGATCAGTCGGTGCGTCTCGACCTCTCCTACGTCGAGAACTGGTCACTGCTCAGCGACATCGCGATCCTGCTGAAGACCGCGAAGGCGGTCGTGAGCCCGGGCGAGACGGCGTCCTGAGGTCGGGCTCTCCCGACGAACTCCTGGAGTATCCATGCACAGGCGAGCCGAGCAATACGAAACGCGCCCCACAACACACACACGCCCCACCCGGTCGTTGAGCGACCGAAGCGAGACGAAACGTCCCGCCACGCGCTCCTGCCCGCTGACCCGGGTCAGAAGGGCGCGACCACCTCACCGGCTGTGTCCTGAGCCGGGGGTGGATCGGGCATGAACACCACCCGCGGTGGCGGATCGTCGACGTACTCCAACCCCGACGGCGCGGTAAACCGCAACCTTCCACCGGGTTCTTGCACGACCGTCCACCCGGCCGCTTGCTTCATCGCATGGTGCCGTCTGCAGAACGCCCCGACATTGTTGACATCGGTCTTCCCGCCCAGAGCCCAGTCCTCGCGGTGGTCCCAGTCGCAATCACGGGCGGGGCGCCGGCACCCGGGGAACCGGCACCGGATATCCCGCGCCACCAGGTACCGCTTCTGCTCCGCGGTCACGAACCTCCGGTCCACGGCGAGCACCGCGCCCGTGATCGGATCGAGGAACACCCGATCGAAACTCGGAACGTTCCCGGCGAGGATCTTCGCCGTCTCGGGGTCGACGGCGCACTTCCCGTCCAGTTCTGCTCCACCGGTGGTGGTTCCCGCGAGGGTCGTCGCCGGCACCGTGACCTGCACGTGAGCCCGAATCGCGCCCAACCCACCATCGACGGCACCCCCGGTCGGGTCAACGGACGGTGAGGAGGTGAGCAACATGTCCAACAGCAGGTCGGCGCGGATCTGATCCAACGTCCGCTCGTCAAACCAGATGGAGGACTCGGTCTCGTCACCACCATTGGTCCCGCACGACTCCCCCGGCTCGTCCAATCCGAAACTCGCGCCAGTGTCCTTTGGCCTCATCTCGCCACCGCCCCGCGAAGACTCCGGCTGCTTACCATCGCGGCCGTCGGCGTCACCCCCGGCGGCGTCGCGCTCGGCGGCTTCCCGGCGGGCGGCGCGGTCGGCGGCTTCGCGGCGGGCGGCACGGTCGGTGGCCTTGATCGCCTTCCCCTGCCGAGTGAGCCGGTCGTGCACCCCGTGAACTTCGACTGACGGCCCGATCACCCCGAGCATCGACATCCCGTCGCGCAGATCCTCGACCCACACCCGCCGGTCCAGCACCGCCTCATCATGACGATCCTGCATCGTCTTCGGGTTGTGCTTCTCCGCTACCTGCTCCGCAAACGGCCTCACCCGCCCGGCAGAGGTCGTCTCGGCATAAGTCAACACCTCGGCCTCATACGCCCGACGCGCTTCATCATCAGCCAGATCGGCGCCGGCGTCGACGATCACCCGCACGTGCGCGCGCGATACCCGTCCCTCACGCCACGCCTCCCACGACGCCGCGAACTGCGTCACCGTGCGATGCGCCTCGAACAACTGCGACTGCAACGTGCGATCACTGACCCGCGCGTCCACCGCTAGCTCCGCGGCCATCGACCGCAACGGCATCTCCCGCTCCCGCGTCGACGCATCACGCAACCGCGCCGTCTGCTCCTGCGTCAACGCGTACGCGTCCGCGTGCGTGCGCTCCAACTCGGCGAGCGCGTATGCGGCGAGAGCTCGAAATCGACTCGCCTCGGCGACGAGTTCACGCGTACGGAGAGCATCCGCCTCGCGCTGCTTTTCGTCGCTCATTTTCGCCCCGATCCGTTGCTTCGATCTGCTTTCAGACTAGGGAGGGCCACCGACATTCCAGCCCACAAAAGCGCCGATTGCACGGGAAATCGACAAACTTCTTCACGAGACCATGCCTTTCCGCCGAGACCATGCCTTTTGCGCACTCGAACCCGGGCGCTGACGCATGACTCACTCGCCTCCCCCGCCCATCTGCCGTCATCTCGACCGCCATCCCCCGTCGCGAACCGAGCGCACCGCGGGCGCCCCACCCACCCGCGCACGAGATCCCTATACCCTGCGGAGCCCCGTTCCCCTACTGTGGGCGCCACCGATGGTGCAACGAGGGGGTTCGGGATGCGGCGCTTCAGCCAGCTGGGTGTCTCCGCGACGATTGCCGCGGCATTGCTCCTGATCACCGCCGCTCCCGCGGCCACCTCCCCAGCCACAGCCACCACCCTCACCGCCGCTCCCGCGGCCGCCTCCCCAGCCTCAGCCACCATCCCCGCAGCAGCCTCCATCACCGCGACGTCCACCCTCACCGCAGCCAACGCAACCGCAACCCCCGCCACCGCCGTATCAATCACCTTCACCCCCAACACCCTCACGGCGGTCCGCGGCGAGACGGTCGCGACGGCGCTGTCGATCGACAACGGCTCCGACCAGCCGATCACGCAGCTGCGGGTCGGCGAGATCTCCCGCGACGACATCACGATCGAATTCGCGCCGCAGCCGCAGATCATCGGCGACGACGCCTCAGCGTCGATGCCGGCAGGCGGGTCGCTACTTCTCCTCGCCGAGGTCACCGTGGTCGCACAGCTCCCCGGGCCGACGACGCTCGTCGCTGACGTCACCTACCGTCTCGGTGACACCCTCCGCCAGGAGGCCGCGACGCTCACCGTCACGCCGGCGACATGGCCGACGGCCGCGCCGGGCCCTCTCGCCGTCACCGCACAGGGCCCCACGTCGCTCATCGACACCCGAGCGACAGACCTGATCTTCTCGATCACGAACTCCAGCACGGCGGAGCAGACGATCGAGTCGGCGGTCATCACCTACCCCTCTTTCCTCACCGTCTCTGTCAGCGGCGAAGACGCGACCGGCGAGCCCGGCCACTTGCGCCTCACCGACCCGATCGTGGTCGCGCCCGGCGGCGGCGTGACGCTCCTGGTGAGTGTCGAGGCCGACGACGGTGTGCGCCCGGGCACGGCGTTGATCGTGCTCGATCTCGGCTACTCCCAGCTCGACTCGTCGACGACGGGCTTCGCCTCCGCCAGCCATTCGCTGACGGTGAGCGTGTTCGGCGAGTCGGATGTCACCACGGTCTTCACCGCCGCCTTGGCACCGGCGTTCTGGATCGTCCCGGGTGTGCTGTTCGTGCTGGTCGTGTGGGTTCTGTACACGCGCGTGTCGCCCAAGAAGCGGTTCGACCTCACGAGCGGATCCGGCCTCGCCGCCACCGCCGCGCTGGGCATCGTCTCGCTCTTCCCGGCCTTCCTGTTCCCGGTGGTCTACAACGCGCTGTTCGACCGGCAGTTCCCGGATGTCTACGGGTTCTCGGATGTGGTGGGCCTCATGGTCTTCGCCCTCGCCGCCGGGGTGGCGGTCTGGTTGCTCCTGGTGCTGGCTCACCATCTGATCAGATCGTTCCGTTTCGAGCCGGGCGATTCACCGGCGCGGTTGCTGTGGAAGATGCGGTGGCGTCCGCGTCAGCTGAACATCCCGTCGGCGACGGTGCGAGCCGAAGACGGCACCGCGCAGACGGCGATCGTGCTTCGTTCCGGCTTCGACATGGCGTTGGTGGCGCCGGTGATGCAGGTGAGCGGTGGCAATCCCGACGACCTCGATGCCGCGATCACCGCACGGAGCGCCCGCGCCCTCTACCGGGCGCTGCGCCGCGGCCGCCCGGCAAGCACGATCGCCTTCGTTCCCGACGGAGCGTCGGTGCGCGAGGTGAAGACATCGGCCCTGTCGGATCACGGAACGATTTCTCCGGTGCAGCTGACATGAAATGACCGGGCCGAAGCCCGGTCAAGGCCCGCCATCGGGCGGCCCCAATCCGTCGTGAGAACGACGGTTGTTCAGTCACCACCTGATTACCACCAACGGAGGCACCATGGCAACGATCGAGCGGATGCTCATCAGCTTCACGCTCTCTTCCGCTCTCCCCGATCTGATCGCTTCGGGCGGCGGACTGGCACAGCGCTCTGCCTACGTGCGGGCGTTCGATTCCGGAATGCTCGGCACGACGCCCGTCGCTCCCCCGTGGACGGTCGACCCCGAGCCCAGCCGGTACTGGGCGTCGACGGTACCGAGCAAAGATGCGGCGGGAGCGTGGGAGAAGCAGGCTCCGTTGAAGAGTCCCGACACGGTCACCGTCGACAACACGACCCCCGGCGTGACGCTGACCGCCGAACGGTATGCGCACCCCGGCGGAGCGAGTGTGGCTATCACCGCCACCGTCGACATCACCCTCCAGCCAGACGACGCGGTCGACCTGCACGCGCGCATCGCAACCGAACACGTGGTCACGGATGCCTCCGGCAACGAGCACTCCATCAAGGCGACCCTGCACTGGCTCCTGGATGCATGGGAGGAGGAGCTCTTCGGCGCAGCACGAGGGCGCTCCCATCGCGATCCAGACCCCACGATCGTGACCACCGTGGTCGGCACGAGTGCGCCCTTCACCACAGCCCAGGCGACTCGCCTGCTGAGGAGCTTCTGCTACCCGGGCCAGCCGCCAGGGTGGACGGCGGTGATCCCCTCAAAGAGCGGAAAGGGCAACGACTCGGTGCGGATGGCGGGCGCCCGCAGCCGGGCGATCTGGTCGCCGGCCCGGGCGTTGTCGACGAAGGACCGAACGTCGCTGGAGTGCTACCACGCGAATCAGGTGCGCGGTGCGCTGCACGCGAACCAGCTGCTCGCTGTCGTGGACTCGACTCCGGCCGACGTGCATGTCGCGCCGCTGCCGGCGCAGGAGCTCGCCCGACGGTCGACGATCAACCTGCGTTGGCTGCACGGCGCAGCCAACGTGAAGGTCTACCACTCGCATTTCACGCGTATCGCGATCGACGACTCCACCCTGATTCCAAAGCTGAACGCCCTCGCGGCGACCTTCTCCCTCAACCCCCCGCTGCCAACCCCCAACCCCGCGGTGGTTGAGTAGCCGCCGACCACCCCGGTGGTTGAGTAGCCGCCAAGGGCGGCGTATCGAAACCCCGCAACCCGCACCCCTCAACCGCCCACCCCAAAACGACGCGCCACCCCCGATGCACGCGCGTATCCCCCAAAGAGGGGACAGACAAATATGGGTCGATCACGTTAACTTCTGACTGCACCCACCCTCGCCGTCCTGGATGCACGCGTGTATCCCGCTATGCTCGACGAGTTGTCACCGGATGAGATCCGTCTCATCAGGGGGGCACTTCGTTCTGTTGGGGAGAACCAGAAGTGAAAGGCAATCGTGTCGATTCTTGATCGCGACACGACAACGACGTCGACAGATGCAGCAGCAACACCGATGACCGCGGCCAGCTCTGCGCAGCCGTCACGCCCATCGCCGAAGCAGCGCAACTGGCGCAGGCGCTTCGCGCGTCGCCTGCGAGTGAGCGATCTGTTCGTGCTCATCTGGGTCGTCTTCGGCGCGCAGATCGTGTGGTTCGGAACCGGCAACGTCGATCTGGCGATCCACGAGAACGCCGCCATCACTGATGTCTCCTACTGGATGTTCTCTGCCGGCCTCGTCGTGCTCTGGATGTGGGCGCTCAGCCTGATCGACTCCCGCAGCGAGCGGGTGATCGGCACCGGCACGGCTGAGTACGTGCGGGTTGCGAACGCGAGCCTCACCCTGTTCGGCTTCATTGCGATCGCCGCTTTCCTCCTCAAGGTCGAAGTCGCTCGCGGGTATCTCCTTCTCAGCCTCCCCGCCGGAATCCTCGTGCTGGTCTTCTCCCGGTGGATGTGGCGACAGTGGCTCATCGCCCACCGCTCGATGAACGAGTACTCGGCACGGGTGCTCCTCGTCGGCTCCCCCGACTCCGTGACCCAGATCGCACGCGAGCTGGAGCGCACGCCTTCGGCGGGCTACGCCGTGGTCGGTGCCTGCACGACCTCGAACGCTCGCGCCCTCACTCTTCGGAACGGCACGCTCCCCGTTCTCGGTGGCATCGACGACGTCGAGAGGGCACTCGCCACGACCGGTGCCGACACCGTCGCCGTCACCAGCACCGACGAGCTGCCTCCTGACAAGGTCAAGCAGATCTCGTGGCGACTCGAGGCCGGCAAGCAGCACCTCGTGCTCGCCCCGAGCATTGTAGACATCGCCGGCCCGCGTCTTCACACGCGCCCGGTTGCGGGCCTTCCGCTGATCCACGTCGAGACTCCTCGATTCACGAAGGGACAGCTCTTCCTCAAGCGCATGGTCGACCTCGTCGCCAGTGTGCTTGGCGTGATCGTTCTCAGCCCGCTCCTCGCCTTCCTCGCCATCACAGTCCGGCTCTCTAGTGAGGGCCCCGTCTTCTTCCGCCAGACCCGCGTCGGCATTCAGGGCAAAGAGTTCACCATGATCAAGTTCCGCTCGATGGTCGTCAACGCCGAGGAGCTGCTCGAGAAGCTCGCCGAGCAGCAACGCGACGCCGGCAACGAGGTGCTCTTTAAGATGCAGAACGACCCGCGGGTCACACCGATCGGGCGGATCATGCGTAAGTTCAGTCTCGACGAGCTCCCCCAGCTCTTCAACGTAATCAGCGGCTCGATGTCGCTCGTCGGCCCGCGACCGCCCCTCCCGTCGGAGGTAGCACAGTACGCCGATCACGTGCATCGACGGTTCATCGTGAAGCCCGGCATCACCGGCCTCTGGCAGGTCAGCGGGAGATCGACGCTCTCGTGGGAAGACACCGTTCGTCTCGACCTCTCCTACGTCGAGAACTGGAGTTTGCTAGGCGACCTGGCAATCGTTGCGAAAACCGCTGGAGCGGTACTGCGCCCGGGAGCAACTGCGGCGTGAAGCATTACCTACATGATCTGAATGCGCGTGAACCTTCTTCCTACCGATCACGGATCAGCCGCGGCATAACTTCGATGCGTGCGCGCGCCATGATCCATACCGCACTGCACTCGTCGAACTCGATTGCTCTCCCCGGGCGAGCATTCTCCGAGAAGCTGCACCGGAGCATCGCCGCGTGGGCCCGAGAGGGAAGACTGCAGGCGCGACAGCGGGGGACAAGGGGAGCCATAGCTAAGCGCGAGAGGCGCCGATTTCCCCACCCCGAAGGCCGACCGGCACCGCGAGGAACAGAATACCTCGCTCATGGAAAGGAACCGCATTGCCTTCAGTCGCAATAATCGGCACACGTGGCTACCCGAGCTATTACGGCGGTTTCGAGACTGCAGTCCGCAACCTCGCGCCATACCTGGCCGATAGAGGCTGGGCTGTCACCGTATATGGCCGCCCAGGGGCCACGAAGTTGGACGACTCAACCCGAGACGGGCGCGTGCGCGTTATCGAGACGTGGGGCATCGAAACAAAATCTCTGAGCACTCTAACCTTCGGCATGACTGCGGCCCTTCATGCTGCACGCGAGAAGCCCGATGTCGCGCTCGTCATGAATTGCGCGAACGGCTATTGGCTCCCACTCCTCAGGCGCGCCGGAATACCGACCGTCATGAATGTGGACGGAATCGAGTGGGACCGAGCTAAGTGGGGCCGTCTCGCTAAGTGGATGTTCTATAGAGGCGCACGGATGACCGCGAAGTACGCCGATCGTCTGGTCTTTGACGCGCACGAGATCTCCCGACGCTGGGACGTCGAGTTCAACCGCGACGGAGACTACATCCCGTATGGTGGCGACACCGTTAGCGAGGAGCTTCCGGTCGAAGAAGGGCTAGTGCATCGCGGCTATACGCTTATGGTGGCTCGTTTCGTTCCAGAAAACACGGTGCCGCAGTTTTTCGATGCCGCTCCGGCAATAGCCGAGTTCACGGACGTCGTGCTCGTCGGATCGTCCGGGTACGGCGGCGAACTTGACGATCGGGCGCGCGAACTTGCAGCGATACACCCGCGGATTCACTGGTACGGGCATATAAACGACGATCGTCGGCTGTTCTCGCTCTGGCAACATGCGGCTGCATACTTCCATGGTCACAGCGTTGGTGGAACAAACCCAGCTCTGGTACAGGCGATGGCGATGGGCGCACCCACGATCGCACGCGATACACCCTACAACCGCGAGGTTCTGCGCGGCTCTGGGCGATACGTAGAGCCAAACCCAGATTCGATCACCCGAGCCGCCAAGGCACTCTCAGCCGACAGAGAAGAGCAGAACCGGATGTCTGTTGAAGGAAGACGACGCGCTTTAACGCACTTCACGTGGAAGCGAGTTTGCTCCCTATATGAGAGCTCGCTTTATAGGGCATTTGGTCGCGTCAAAGCGGAACACTCGAGCGAATGACGTCACGCATTGGTCCCACCACCCCGCCCAGGGTGCACGGAAATCCGCAGCAAAAAAGCCGAGGTGTATAAGTCTTGTCTCCAGTAAAAGTTCTTGTATTGTGGGCGGATCCTGATTCCCCCAATTTGGGCGTACGCGCTCTCGCACAAGGCATTCGCGACCTTCTGCCGGATAGCGCGTCCGTAACGTTTGCGAGCCATCGCAAGCCTCTCGATTCAGGCTCGCTCTCGCTAAAGCGCTTGGGAATTGCCGCCGTGTGGCCATGGGGACAGGTCAAGTCTGAACTTGCGCAATACGATCTCATCATCGATGTCGGAGAAGGCGATAGTTTTGCGTCAATATATGGAGCAAAGCGCTTCGCTAAGATGCTCGCTGGCAAGCTCGCGGCAGCAAATGCTCGACGCCCTCCGATCCTCGCTCCCCAGACTCTGGGTCCGTGGGAAAGTGCATGGAGCAGATCAGCAGGCCGTCTCGCCATGAAGAAAGCAAAGGCAGTCTGGGCGCGAGACTCAGACTCGCTGGCGCGAGCGAGAGCAGCTGGCTTCGAAGGAGTAATGCTTGGTTCGGATCTTGTTTTTGCGATTCGCGATCAGCCGGAGCGAACGCCTTCGAACGGGCTCGTATTGAACGTTAGTGGGCTGCTTTGGGAAGAAAATCGTCACGTCGACTCTCGGGTCTACCAGGCGACCGTGCGGACGATCATCGAGAAGCAGATCGAACGCGGTTCACCCGTATCTCTTCTGCCGCACGTCCTCGCGGGCGGGGAGCGTGACGACGACACGGAGATATCGGAGATGCTCGGGAGCGAATACCCTGACTTGAAGGTTCACCGCCCCACAACCCTCGGAGCCGCGAGAAGCATAGTCGCTGGCGCAACTGTCCTCGTAGGAAGTCGAATGCACGCGTGCTTGAACGCCTTGAGCTTAGGCGTTCCCACAGTGCCTCTCGCATACTCTGACAAATTCGATTCTCTGTTCCGTGACCTCGGATACAACCACGTTCTAGACCTTCGCTCGAACGACTTTCGTGTCGAAGCGGTACTAGACCTCGTAGGCGACAATCAGCTCGCGATAAGCGCACGGCGAGCGCGCGCCGAGGGGCAACGACGTATCGCAAAGTTCGCAATCGAGTTCGGAGAGTAATGGCTAGGAATATTGGCGACCCGACAGCGGTTACCAATGGGGACCTTTGCGTTGGGTGTGGCGTTTGCGCACTCGCGTTCCCCAAGAAAGTCTCCATGTCCCGTGGGTCCAACGGGTTCGAGGAGGCGCACCTGACGGCGGGAAGTGAGCTGACCCCCGACGAATCGGATCAGTTCAGGCGGTTCTGTCCAGGCCTAGGTTATGAGCGCCCCCGCCGAACAGGCGGACCGCAATCGACTGCCATGTGGGGAAATGTCATTGAAGCTCGCGAGGCGTGGGCAAGTGACCGCGATGTACGACGGACAGGGAGCAGCGGCGGCGCAATCACAGCGATCGCTGGCCACCTGATTGCGTCCGGCAAGGTCGAAGCAGTTCTCGGGATTGCTGAAGGAAGCGAGCCTCTAACGAACGAAATGCGCGTCATTCGGAGTGTTGACGCATGCGCGACCTTGAGCGGATCGCGATATTCACCGGCCACCCCATTCCAGCACCTCGGTGATCTCGGCACGGGCGCGCGGATAGCGGTCGTCGGGAAGCCGTGTGATATCGCGGGACTGCGCCGCTTCCTGACTTCTCATTCAGAGGACGGCTACCCGACCGTCGTCGTCTACCTCAGCTTCTTCTGCGCAGGAACTCCGAGCTGGAAAGGCACTCGGGAGGTACTTTCCCGTCTCGACGTCGATGGACGCGAGCTTGAGTCTCTGCGGTATCGCGGCAACGGGTGGCCGGGTAAGTTCTCTGTGCAGCTTCGCGGTGGTGAAGAACGATCGATGCCGTACGAGAAGTCCTGGGGCCAGATCTTGAACAAGCACCTGCACACGAGGTGCAAACTCTGCCAGGACGGAATGGGCTCACAAGCCGACATCGTCGCGGCGGACAGCTGGGAGACGGACGAGCGCGGTTACCCCCTATTCACGGAGAGCGAAGGTCGCAGCCTGCTCGTCTCCCGCACCCCGGTGGGTGAGCAAATCGTCCAGGAAGCGCTTGCACTCGACGCAATCTCCGCCAGGCCAGCCGACATTCAGTCGCTTGGAAATGTTCAGCCCTCTCAGCGAACCCGTCGCGAAGTAGGAGCAGCCCGAGGCCTGGGATATCGACTCGGCGGACACTCCGTCCCGTCATGGAGAGGCGTCCCACGCTGGAGATGGTTGGCGCGGCGGCCGATACTATCGATCCGTCAATTCGTCGGAGCGTTCCGGCGGGCACGTCGCGAGAGGCGCGTTTCGATTTGAAACGTCAAGCCATCCATCTGATGGGCAACCTCGCGCCGATGCTGTCGGGACTTCTGACCGCGCCGATGACCGCGCGTAGCCTCGGCCCCGGGGGGCGCGGTGAGGTGACGATCATCATGCTCATCTCCGGCGTTGTGATAATCGCGGCTGGCTTTGGATTCGGATGGCTGGCGCGACACAGTGTGGGTACGGATCGCTTCTCGATCACGTTCTGGCGCGAGAGCGCATTGAAGGCTTCGCTTTTGGCAATTCCCGTCTCTCTAGGCGTAGGTGTCACAGCGGCGCTCGTCCTCCGATTCGACTTCTCCGCGACCATCGCCACGCTAGTCCTCATGACACTCAGCGCAATGGCCTCGTTGAGAAGCGTTGATGCAAATGTGCTTGTGGCGATAGATCGACCAGCCACCGTCGGCGCTGTCAACCTGTCTGGCGCTGCTATCACCCTGATAGTCGTGGTCGCGGCGTTCTTGATGGGCACGCTAAATGTCACCGTCGCGATCTACTCCAACGCGGCCGGGATCGTCGTCCAAGTCGCCCTTCTTACTTTCGCACTGCGCAGGCTTCTCGCGCCCCAACTTGACCGATATCGTGATCGTAAACTACAGATGAAGTCAGACCCGGAATATCGTGGGCGGCGCATGTTTGACCGAGCCTCACGCTCATGGGCATCGCAGGTGATCGACGCACTAGTACTCAAGACCGACACGGCGGTTTCTTTGAGCGGCGGCTCCACGCGACAGGTTGGCCTCTACTCGGCCGCCGCGCTCATACCGCAGGTCGCATACGCCATCGTCCTCACCATCATTCAGCGGTCTTACGCTAAAAGCCCCGCCGTCTCGCCTGTCGATCGGCTGCGGTTGCTACAGCAGACCTGCACTATGCTCGCTGTCGTACTGGTCATCGCTGGCGCGCCTACTGCATACTTCTTTCTTCCGTGGTTCCTCGGGCAGGACTTCGTATCGGCGCGCGCCTACATACCTGCTGCGTGCGCGGCGACGCTTGGACTAGCAGTAATCGCACCCGTGATTCAGTTCACATCGTCAGGCAGACAGTCGCTCTGGCCCCTGACAGCCATCTCCCTCTCTGCGTTGGTCATGGGAAGCGCACTGGGCACTATCAGCAACATTTCTCTCGGAATCTTCGCCGCGGGAATCGTGCTCGCGGCGGGTGCACTCGCCTACTCCTTTGCGCTTGCCGGAAGAAGCCTTCTGAACGTCAGCTTTCGAGGCCTAGTCGCACACTTCAAGGGAGGACTAGAAGGTGATTAGGAGGCTTAAAGGGTGACTAGCAAATCGGGCGACGAGCGGGGCGTTGGCGCTGTTGTAGTCCACTACTTCCGCGAAGCGGACCTAGAGGGGATGATGGTCAACCTCATCGAACGGCACAAGATACGGCCGCAAGATCTTGTCGTTGTGAACAACGGTGGAAGTGCTGAACTGTTGACTAACCCAAGAAAAATCGTTCCCGAGGAGAACTGGATTGATCTAGACAACCCAGGCTATGGCGCCGCTGTCAACGCGGGAGCCGCATGTCTGCAGGACAAAGTCGACTATCTCCTCGTGGTCACACATGACGTAACGGTGGCCGACGGGACAATCGCCACACTGGTAAGCCACCTACACGCCACGCCCACCACTGGCTTGGTCGGTCCGCAGCTCGATGATTCACGTGACGGCTCAGTGTGGTCAACTGGCGGTCTCCAACCTGCGCCGTTCTTCCGCCCGGCCAACCGAAAGACTCTCGTGTCGACTGCTGAGAGCACTCTCGAAGCTGACTGGCTGGATGGAGCTTGTTTCATGATTCGATCGGACGACTTCAAGCTGTTGGGCGGACTGGAAGAGTCCTACTTTCTCTACTTCGAGGACGTTGACCTGGGTTGGAGGGTACGTAGCATTCTCGGAAAGCGGGTCAGATGCATTCAAACGGCGCGTGCGTCACAGGCCCCGGGCGGGAACCTTGACCAGTACCTCGCAGCCCGAAACCTTCAGTGGCTACTAGCGCGGCAAGGTCATCATTGGGCGCGCACGCTCTTCGTGCTCGAGCTAATCGTTCGGTTGGTCGTCGGGACGATCGGAAAACCAGTGGGCGCTAAGGAACGACAAAAAAAACGTATTCGCGGCCTGATAGCAGGATTGAGACCTGCATGTCGAGATGTCGAAATAGTTGGGAGGAACGCGTGAGGATCACCTTCGTATCCTGGGAGAACCCTTCGGGAAAGCTGCACGGTGGAGGCGTGCGGAAGAAATCACTCGGCCAGATCCTCGAGTCTCTTGGCCACGAAGTGTGCTTCTACGACATACCTCAGCGCCGCACCGGAGAGCGTGCCACCGGGGCGACTGCACGTCTCGGTGAGTTTAAGCGCCACTTCTTTCCGCTCCCTTTCAGCGCTCCTCGCGGGACAACGTTGCCGGACCGCCTGCAAGACCAAGCCCGAGACTCCGACCTCGTAATTTCAGCGCTGCCGTTCATTTCGCGGGAGCTCTCGCGCATGTCACACGTACGCGTGTGGACGGATTTTTGGGACAGCTGGTACAGAATGGCGAAGCTTGAGGCAAGCTATCGCTCCGGGCTCGCGCGCCAGACCTCCTTGGCTCAGGCCAGAGCTCTCGCGAGAGTACACCGCGAAGTCGCACACGCGTCCGTTGCGACGACCTACGCGGGTTATGGCGACTACGCCGACTTCCAAGGTGATTCTGACGCGTCCTGGCTCCCGACAGCCGTCATGACCACACCACGATCTGGCACTCGCAGCGTCAGGAAGCTGCGTGGAGCAACCGCCGGCTTCATCGCAAACTTCCACTATTGGCCCAACCAAGACGCCGCCACGGTGCTCACAAAGTCTTGGCTACCACGTCTCCGTAGCATGGGAGTCTCCGTCGTCGTGGCCGGCTTCGGCTGCACTGACTTATCTTGGCCCGCAGACGTGACTGTCTTGGGAGAGGTCGAGGACTTGGCCGATTTCTATGGCGCGATCGACGTGAGTCTTGTACCCGTGCGGCGCGGCGGCGGCGTGAAGGTCAAGGCGATCGAGTCACTTCTGTGGGGTGTTCCAGCCATCGTTGACGACCACGTTGTTGACGGCTTTTCTCCCGAGATCGCAAGTCTCTTGCTGCGTTGGCCCCTAATCGAAGAAGGATCGTCGCTCACTGCCGACGCTCATAACGACAGCCTTCGCGTTTTCCAACCCGAGCACCAGGCGACCACGGTTGCCGGCATCATCGAGAGGCTCGCTCGTTGAAAAAGGTAGCAATCGTCTCGCAATCGATCGATCTATACGGGTCGAGCCAGGTAACGATTTTCGCAGCTCAAGAGGCGTCTCGGGAGGGATGGGATGTCAGCGTGGTGCTGCCCGGTGACGGACCCCTATCTGAGAAGCTGCGCAACATGAATGTTGACGTCGTGTACGCGGAAGTCCCGAGCCTTCGTCGCGCATTGCTTCGATCCCGGCCGATACCGGAACTCATGTACATCGCGCGGGCGATGCGCTCGTTTCGCAAGCTCGCAGTCGTGCGCGGAGCATCCGTCATTCACGTCGTCTGCTCAACGAATCTTGCGGCTTACAGCTTGACGCGGGCAACGCGACGGAAGAAGGTTGTGTGGTCAATTCATGAGGATCTCTCGAGCACATGGCTAGGCAGGGGTCTGGCCCACATAGTCAGTTTTGCGGGTGCCCGAACCGTTGCGTGCGCAAGTAGTTATGTCCGTGACTGCCTCCCAAAGCGTCTCCGGTTGCGCGCAAGGGTGATCCATTCAGGTACGTCGATTCCGGCGTCATCGCCCGGCAAGTTCGAATGGCCATTCATCGAAATTGATGGGGTCACAAAGATCGCATGCGTGGGGCGACTCAATGCATGGAAGGGCCAGGACATTCTCGTCGAGTCGATCGCGACCCTCCGAGATCGCGGTGTCCGCTCTCAAGTTGCGATAGTTGGAGACGTATTCCCCGGCGATCACGATTGGAGATCGGAGATTGAGACCTCGATCGAGAGGCATGGGCTCCGCGATCAGGTGATATTGACGGGTCACATCGAGAGTGCTTGGCGCGCATTCACGGCTGCAGACATAGCAGTGGTCCCGTCGAAACGACCCGAACCGTTCGGAAAGGTCGTGATCGAGGCGATGCTTCTGGGGAGGCCTGTCGTTGCCACCCGTGCGGGAGGGCCCATCGAGGTCATAACAGATGGGGAGGACGGCTACCTCGCGGAAATGGGGGACGCTAGCGACATGGCCGACACGTTGCTCAGAGTGATCGAAGCTCGTGCCCAATGGAGCGAGATTGGGCTCCGCGCTCAAGAGCGCGGGAAGGAATTCTCGGCGCATCGCTGCGGAGTTGCGTACGAGAAGGCCTACTCAGAGGCCGCTCGGGAGGGTCGATGAGCGCTAACCTTGCCGGTAGTTCCACCGCCGCTCAATTACGGCGGCCCCGAATGCAAATTTCACAAGCTGCGGCCGCCCTTTCAGTTGTGTATCGGCGCACTCGGTCCCTCCGGGTCCTCGCGCTGATAACTCGTCTCGAGGGCGGGCAAATGTCGAGCATCACTCTGCGCTCCCTGCTCCGCGAAGTACATGGCGTGGACGTTGGCGCCTACAGCTACGGAAGCTTGCTGACGCCTGGTCTAGCGGATACTGGAACGCAGATTGGTCGTTATGTGTCGATTGGACCGAATGTGCGAAGGTTCGGCGCCTCGCATCCTCTCAATGCTCCTTCCCTTCACCCATACTGGTACAACCCCACCCTAGGGCTAGCCTCGATCGAGCATGATGTAGAGAGAGGAAGGATCTCGATCGAGCACGACAGCTGGATCGGAGCCAATGTGACAATCCTGCCGAACGTGAAGCGAATTGGAGTTGGCGCAGTGGTAGGAGCGGGCTCAGTAGTTACACGCGACGTGGAAGACTTCTCGATTGTGGTGGGGAACCCAGCGCGCCATGCCAGGTATCGCTTGAACGAGGACACAAGGCGGCGCCTGTTGGCACAAGAACCGTGGAACCTTGATCCGATCGATGCGCGCGCTCAGTTTAGCCAGATCAGACTTGATCGATGAATTCGCTGGCCACCCTAAACGATCGAACGACTTGAGGGTTTTCTTGTGATCGCGTCGCTTGCCACCTTGGTATTTGGAATAGTGATTCTCGCTATTGCCGGCGCCAGTCGACACGCCCCCGCGATATTCGCGAACGTTGCGATAGCGTCAGTCTTCTTCGCGGGCGTACTGAAGTCCACGATGCCATTGCGGTACGTGCTCGCGCTAGCCCTGGGCTACGGGATACTCGCGATCCTGCGCAAGAACGTGGGTCCAGAAGCGGTCGACATAAGGTTCGCGCGAGTATTGGGCGGGTACTCGCTCGCGGCAACCTCGCTATGGATAATCGGATCCCCCGTGGCTGGCATCGAGCCGAGCGAGGGCGATGCCTTGTTTCGTTACCTGGTCCTCCTACCGGTCTCGGCAACGCTCGGCTACACCCTCGTCAGAACCGGTAACGGCGCATCGCTCAAGCGCTCGTATCTATTCTGGTCGCTGACGATGGGGAGTTTCGCCATGGTGGAAGCAGCACTAGGTGAGATGCTACTTCCCCGCCCTGACATTGCGCGGAGCCTCGTGCGAGACGGTGCCCAACGGGCAATACTTGCTTCCGAGCACCCTCTAGTCCTTGCCGCCCTTCTAGTGGCGGCCACACCTCTTGCCGTCACCCTTATTGCTCGCCCGTCTCTGCGCGTAGTGGCCGTCGTTGTGCTGTTCGGGGGCATCTTCGCCACCGACAGCCGCGGAGCGGTTGTCGTGTTCATCGTGTCGCTCGCGCTAGCGCTATGGTCACGCCGCGGCGAAAGGCTCTCTAGCGGGAAGGCCGGTGCGCTTGTTTCATTCCCACTAGTAATAATCTCGATTGCGGCCGTCGTCGCATGGGCGTTCTCGGTAGCGCCGAGCGATACCGTCCTCAGCAGCTCCGACGGCACAGAGGCAAGCTCGCAGTATCGGGTCGTCCTCTACCAGTACCTTCTCCTCTCATTGCGCGAGATGCCCCTAGGGTGGGGACTAGGTGGACTGCCCGAGCACACATACATTGTGCCGAGCGCCTTCGGTATCAAGGATCTAGCCCTAACGGTCGACTCGGAACCTGCGCTGCTAGTGTTCAAATGGGGTTGGCTTGGCTTGGCCTTCTTCGGAGCACTTCTACTGTGGCTCGCAGGGCGGAGGCGCTTCCTCGAGCCGTTCGGAATAGCGTCACTGTCGATCGTGCTGTCAGGGGTGTTTCTGGCGCTCAGTTCATGGACCGGCCTCCCCGTCGCACTCGCCATGCTACTGGGAGCTACGACCGCGAGCACAAGCCGAGACTTCGACATTCGCGCTATACCGGCTCGCCACAGTACGAAGCGAGTAAGCATTGGCGCTCGCGCGAAATAGACGTAGCCAAAATGACGGAGCCTACTACTTGCGGAGCGCCGCTAAAGCCGCACGACGTGCGACGCTCGCGGGGGCAAATTGGCGAAGTGAAGTCCTCCCGTGCCGATCTACGACAAGCCGAAGCACTTCATTCGACAACGCGGGTGCGGGTGTATCGAAGATGCCACTGGATGCTGGTTTCAGCAGACTCCGAACTGCAGGCAACAAGGTGCACGACTCAAGGGAGCCGGTATGACAGAGGTGTCTCGACGGGACCATAAGCGATGGATTGACTTTGGAAGGGGATCGTCAATTCTACTCGTGGTTCTACTACACGTGTCGCTATGGATCGAGAACGAGTTCAACGGGGGCTCCCCTGCCGTATGGTGGTTGTTCTCTGAAGCAATGGCACCGATTAGAATGCCGCTATTTTTCTTCATCTCCGGTTACCTGGCTGCCAGCGCAGTCCGCCGACCACTTAAAGAATCGAAGGCGCGAACCATAGGCTTTTACTACATCTATGCGTTCTGGACCGCACTTTTCTTGCTGCGCTTATGGGTTCCGATACCTGGATTCGATGAACACCCGTCGTGGCCTAGCTTCATCCTCGCTCTAGTCCTCCCAACTTCATTCTGGTACATCTGGGCCCTTGCGTTCTTCTTCGTTTTGGCGTGGTCGGTGGAGAGACTTCTCGGGGCCCACAGCGTTTGGCTAACGCTTCCACTGACAGCTCTTGCGTTTGCGGCGCCCACTATCGATGCCTTTTTTCGCCCACTTCTTGAGCGGCCCGCAGACCCACTCATGTTTGGTCAGATGTCGGCAAACTTTGTATGGTTCTTCATCGGGATTCACGGCCAAAAATGGTGGCAGACGATAATGAACCATTCCACAGGTCCGCTCGCGGCGACGCTAGCAATGCTGTATTTAGCTGTCGCGCTGGCCTACGTTTGGACTGATGCTATCGCTTGGACTCGCCCCCTATTGGCAGCGATCGGGCTCGTTGCTGTAGCAACCGCATTGCCTCATCTACCGGGTAGAAACGCGGTGGTCAATTGGATCGAAGGCGTAGGCAAACTGACTCTGCCGGTTTACATATTCCACATATTTGCCATATCCGCCCTCAGCGGACTGGTCAAGTTGACCGGCTTCAGCAGCATCATCTCGGCTGATCCACAACTTTATGGTGCGATAATCCCACCGATTCTCGCCGCCCTACTGGCCTGGGTGTCGCTGCTCCTCGGCAGAGTGATACTTGCAAGCCCCTTCCGGTGGACGCTGTCGCCCGACTGGCTGAAGGCAGAGCGACAAGAGACTCGAGGCGCGTGACCGCGAGTCGCCCCAAATCGTATCTCGGGCGCTTGCATCGGTCTCAGTTCGCCCCCTACCTAAGTCAGTAGCTCGGAAGAGAACATGCTTTGGTCAATCAGTCAAACCGAGGGAAGCTCTCGAACTTTGCGAGCCGGGACGCCAGCGTAGAGCGAGTGCGCCTCGCAATCACGACTCACAACGGCGCCGGCCGCGATGATCGCACCCTCACCGATGGTCACGCCTGGGAGAATGGTCGAAACCGCGCCGATCCACACACCGTTCCCCACCTCAATGGGCTTGGCAGTCGCAGTCCCCGCGCGTCGATGTGCGGAACCGATCTCATGCGAGCTGGTGACGAACGTAACCCGCATTCCGACATCGCAGTCTTTCCCTATTCGAATCGGCGCCGAGGTGTTTAGCATGCACCCATAGTTGATAAACGTACCGCCCCCGATTGTGACTCGACTAAAGCTGCCGAACCACACCGACGGGGAGATGTTCGCCGACTCGACACTCATGCCGAGTGCACGGAGTACGCGCCATCGCAGCGGCCGGGGGAAAACTGCGCTACCGATGATCCCGTTGAGTAAGTCTCGTCCGAGCCCCGGCCAAATTGTGTTCAGTACAGACATCCCGCTCACCATACTGTGTGCGCGGGTCAGAAGTGAGAACCGTTCGGCCATGAGAAGTATGTCGTCGTCGATAGCCGTCAACTGACACTCCTGGCCACTGTAACGACATCAGAGTTGGACGCCCTAGATCTGACACGTCAGCGCAACACACATCTGATAGGTCTAGACATGCGATCGCCGCGAACTCGGTGGGCAGATCGTCCCAGCAACCGATACAGGCATCACAGCTGAGCAAGAACAAGAAGGGGAGTCGTGAAGGGCATCATTCTCGCGGGTGGTTCGGGGACGCGGTTGCATCCGGTGACGTTGGGGGTGTCGAAGCAACTCGTGCCTGTCTACGACAAGCCGATGGTCTACTATCCGTTGTCGACGCTGATGCTGGCCGGGATCGACGAGGTTCTGGTGATCACGACGCCGCATGATGCGGCGTCGTTCGAGCGGCTGCTCGGTGATGGGTCGCAGTTTGGGGTGTCGATTTCGTTAGCGGTGCAGCCGTCGCCGGATGGGTTGGCGCAGGCGTTCACGATCGGTGCGGACTTCATCGGCGACGACACCGTCGCGCTGGTGCTTGGTGACAACCTGTTGTACGGGCCGGGGTTGGGGTCACAGTTGTCCCGGTTCGCCGACATCGATGGTGGGGCGGTGTTCGCGTATTGGGTGGCGGAGCCGTCGGCTTATGGGGTGGTGGAGTTCGATGACACCGGCCGGGCGGTGAGCCTTGAGGAGAAGCCCACTGTCCCGCGGTCGAACTTCGCAATCCCGGGGCTGTACTTCTACGACAACGACGTGGTGGAGATCGCCCGGAACCTTCAGCCGTCGGCGCGGGGTGAGTTGGAGATCACGGACGTGAACCGGGCCTACCTGAATGCGGGGAAGCTACAGGTGGAGGTATTGCCGCGAGGGACGGCGTGGTTGGACACAGGGACGTTTGACGACATGCTGGATGCGGCGGAGTATGTCCGCACGATTGAGCGGCGCACCAGCATGAAGATCGGTGCGCCGGAGGAGGTCGCGTGGCGTCGCGGCTTCCTGAGCGATGACGAACTCGCGGAACGCGCGGCAAAGCTTGTCAAGTCAGGGTATGGATCCTATTTGCTGGGGTTGTTGGAGCGGGGGGATCGCTGATGCGGTTGCTGGTCACCGGGGGTGCCGGGTTCATCGGTTCCAACTTCGTCCACCACGTCCTGGCCCACACCTACCATGAGGTGACGGTGTTGGACGCGCTCACCTACGCCGGGAACCTCGCGTCGCTGAACGGGTTGCCGGAGGATCGGTTCCGGTTTGTGAAGGGTGACATCACCGACGCCGGCCTGGTGGATGAGTTGTTCGCCGGGGTGGATGCGGTGGTGCATTACGCGGCGGAGTCGCACAACGACAACAGTCTGGATAACCCGCGCCCGTTCCTGGACACCAACATCATCGGCACCTATACGCTGCTGGAAGCCGCCCGGAAGCATGGGGTGCGGTTCCATCACATCTCCACCGACGAGGTCTACGGGGATCTGGAACTGGACGACCCGGAACGGTTCACCGAAACCACCCCGTACAACCCCTCCTCCCCGTATAGCAGCACCAAGGCGGGGAGTGACTTGTTGGTGCGGGCGTGGGTGCGCTCCTTCGGGGTCCAGGCCACCATCAGCAACTGTTCGAACAACTACGGGCCGTTTCAGCATGTGGAGAAGTTCATCCCCCGGCAGATCACGAACGTGATCCGCGGCATCCGCCCCAAGCTCTACGGGAAGGGTGAGAACGTGCGGGACTGGATCCACGCCGACGACCACTCCTCCGCCGTGCTCACCATCCTCGACAAGGGTGAGATGGGGCAAACCTATTTGATCGGGGCGGACGGGGAGAAGAACAACAAGACCGTCGTCGAGCTCATCCTCACCCTCATGGGACAGGCACCTGACGCGTACGATCACGTCACCGACCGGGCCGGGCACGACCTGCGCTACGCGATCGACTCCACACGCCTGCGCACAGAACTCGGCTGGACCCCGCAATACGGCGACTTCGAAGCGGGGTTGGCGGCGACCATCGACTGGTACCGGGAGAACGAAGCGTGGTGGGCACCCGCGAAAGACGGTGTTGAAGCGTTCTACGCCACCCGGGGGCAGTAGCGGCCACGTTTCGTCTCGCTTCGCTCGCTCAACGACCGGCTCCGGCCCGAAGGACTCCATGACGCAGTTTGGTAAAGCCCTCGCCCGCACCGAGACCCCCATCCCGGGGCTGGTGGTGTTCGACCTGCCCGTCCACGGGGATTCGCGGGGGTGGTTCAAGGAGAACTGGCAGCGGGAGAAGATGACCGAAGCCGGGCTTCCGGATTTCGGGCCGGTGCAGAACAACATCTCCTTCAACGACAAGGTCGGCACCACCCGCGGCATCCACGCCGAACCCTGGGACAAGTTCGTCTCCGTCGCGACCGGCCGCATCTTCGGCGCCTGGGTCGACCTGCGCGAAGGCCCCACCTACGGGACCGTGTTCACCACCGAACTCGACCCGTCGAAAGCGATCTTCGTGCCCCGCGGAGTCGGGAACTCGTATCAGACCCTCGAACCCGACACCGCCTACACCTACCTCGTCAACGACCACTGGTCCCCCACCGCCGAATACGCCTTCCTCAACCTCGCCGACGAAACCATCGGAATCGACTGGCCCATCCCCCTCGACCAGGCCGAGCTCAGCGAGAAAGACAAGAACCACCCCCAGCTGGGTGAGGTCACCCCGATCCCGCCGCGAAAGACGCTCGTGCTGGGCGCGAACGGGCAGGTCGGCCGCGCACTGCGTGACCTGTGGGGCGGCCGGGCCGATGTCGAGTTCGCGACCCGAGCCGAGATCGACCTCGCCAACCCCGTAGCGCTCCCAGAAGCGCGGCGGTGGCGGGACTACGAAACGATCATCAACGCCGCCGCTTACACCGCCGTCGACAACGCCGAAACCTTCGAGGGCCGTACCGCCGCGTGGACCATCAACGCCACCGCCGTGACGGAACTCGCCAGAATCGCCACCGAAAACGGCATCACGCTCGTCCATATCTCCAGCGACTACGTCTTCGATGGCACCAAGCAGGGCGAATACAGCGAAACCGACCCCGTCTCACCGCTCGGCGTGTACGGACAGACCAAAGCCGCGGGCGACGCCATCGTCCGAACGGTCCCCCGCCACTACATCATCCGCACCAGCTGGGTCATCGGAGACGGCAACAACTTCATCCGCACCATGGCCAACCTCGCCGAACGCGAAGTTGATCCGTCGGTCGTGAGCGATCAGACTGGGCGGCTCACCCTCACGACCACCATCGCCGAAGCCACCCAGCACCTGCTCGAGGTTCGACCAGAGCACGGCGTCTATAACCTCACCAACGGTGGCGAGCCGATGACCTGGTACGAGATCGCACGAAGCGTATACGAGTTGGGCGGGCATGACCGGGAGCGAGTGTCACCGACCTCGACCGCCGACTACTTCGCGAAAGCGACGACGCCGATCGCTCCTCGCCCAACGAACAGCGTGCTCTCCTTGGAAAAGATCGCAGGCTCAGGATTCGTGCCGACTGACGCCGCCAACGAGTTGCCGCGGTACCTCGAGTCACTCAGGCAGAACACGACGGTCACCCCTCACTAGCCACACCGGTTCTCGAGGGCGGCCGATCTGATCAGTTCACGGTCTGGCGCACGACCTCGTCGATTCGGTCGGGGCGTAGCAACTGCTCGGCAACGACCAGGGCCGCTCCGACGACCCCCGCGGTTTCGTCGAGCCGGGTCAACGAGATCACGAGGTGCTTCGTCGCCAGGGGCAGTGATCGTTGATACACGACCTCGCGAACACCTGCCATCAGCGCGTCTCCCGCCTTCGCGAGCTCGCCACCGATCACGATCACGGCCGGGTTCAGCAAACTCGTCGCGAAGGCGACGGACTCGCCGAGCGTCCGCCCCGCGTCTCTGATCAGTTGCATCGCAGGGGCATCGCCGCGCGCAACCGCTGCCACAACACCGCGCGCGTCATGCGTCTGCTCGTAGGGCTCGCCGCGGAGGCGCAACTCGCGAGCGAGCGCCCACCCGCCCGCTACCGCCTCAAGACAGCCGCGGTTGCCGCAGCGGCACTGTGGATCACCATGCCCGGGCACGTGCGTATGACCGATATCGCCGGCCGCCCCCAACCGTCCACGATTGACCGAGCCGTCGACGATCAGTCCGCTGCCGATGCCCGTACCCGTCTTCAAGAAGAAGAGATGGGACTGCTCTGCCCAGCACAGCCGGTGCTCCGCCATGACCAACAGATTGACGTCATTGTCGACGACGACCGGCACCCGAAACTCAGCGGCGAGATGCTCTCGAACCCCGTACCCGTCCCACCCGGCCATGATCGACCATCCGATGGTCTTGCCCGTGGCGTAGTCGACGGGCGCCGGCAGCCCTACGCCGATTCCGCCGAGTATGGCTCCCCCGACCGCTTCCGCATCCAGGAGAGAGCGCGCCGTCTCGGCTATCGCGTCGAGAACCGCCCGCGGTCCCGCCGCTATCCGCACGTCGATCACCGAGTCGACCAGGATCCGAGCCTTGAGGTCTGCGACGGCGACGCGAGCGCGTTCTTCGCCGATATCCACGCAGAGGATGACCCGCGCGTCCGCCCGCAGTTCCAGCACCCCCGCGGGGCGCCCGCGCGAGGATCGCGTCTGCGTCGACTCCGTGACGAACCCCGCGTCAATGAGCAGGCGAACCCGGTCACTGATGGTTGGCCGCGACAGCCCGGTCGCAGATTCGAGAGCTGGGCGCGAAGCCACGCCTTGGCGGATGATCTCGGTGAGAACGACTCCGGGGCCCTGACCGGGCACCCAGGCACGCGATCCTGTCGCGACGGGCCACGTCGTCGAGGCCGAGCTTTTTTCAGGCACAACCTCATTATATTTACGTTCTTTGTTTTACCTAATTTAACTCTTCAATGCTTGACAGATCACTAAAAAGGGGGCACCGTGGTGCTCACTGCCGACGAAGACGCGCAGAGCGCGCCGGCACACACCCGGATAGGAGAAAGCAATGAAGCTTGCCACGCACCGCTCAGGTCGCGCTCTCGCCATCGCAGCACTGGCCGCGACGACCGGCCTCGTCATCGCCGGCTGCTCGAGCGCAGACCCCGGCTCGTCATCATCCGACGAATCGTTCACCATCGGCATCGTCGAGCAGCAGCTCGCCAATCCCTTCTTCGCGAATCTGCAGCAGTCCGCCGTCGCCGCCGCCGAGGAAGCCGGTCTCGACGTTATGACAGCGGAGTCGCAGTCTGCCGGCGATTCCGCGACACAGGTCGCCGCCATCGAGAACATGATCGCCCAAGGCGTGAAGGGAATCGTTCTCGACCCCGCAAACGCCAGCGCGCTCGTCGACATCGTGCAGCGCGCACGAGACGCGGGCATCCTCGTCGTCACCGTGAACACCTCCCTTGAACCTGCCGACGCTGCCGACGCGTCGTTCGAGACCGACAACCTCGCCGGCGGCGCTCTGATGGGCGAGTGGGCGAAGGCCTCGCTCGGTGACGCCGAACCGCAGGTCGCCATGCTCGACTACGACCTCTCCGACAAGACCGCCGGCGCCCGGCACGACGGCTTCCTCGAGGGATTCGGCCTGACCGACGATTCGCCCGAGATCGTCGGCACCGCCCTCACCGAGTCGAATGTCGAAACCGGGCAAACGGCCATGGAGAACCTGCTCTCCGCGCACCCCGACATCAACGCGATCTACACGATCAACGAGCCGGCCGCTCAGGGCGCGTACATCGCAATCAGCAACGCGGGCAAAGAGGACCAGGTGCTGGTCACCTCGATCGACGGCAGCTGCGCCGGTGTGCGGAGTGTGCAGGACGGCGAGATCGGCGCCACCGTGATGCAGTTCCCCAGCCGTATGGGCGAACTCGCCGTGGAGGCGATCATCGATTTCGTCGAGACCGGCGAGAAGCCGAGCGGCGTCATCGACTCCGGCACAACTCTCATCACCGACGACCCGGTGGAGGGCGTGGAGTCGGAGGACTCGGCCTGGGGACTCGAGAACTGCTGGGGCGAGTGAGCCTGCTGAACACATAGAGATCGGAGAAGCGCGACCGTGAGCGAACCAGGCCCCGGGGTCACCGCCACCATCCCGTCCGTCGAGAGACCGGCATCGAGCGCCCGATGGCGCGACCTGATGTCGGTGCAGATCGCCGGCCCGCTGCTGGCACTGCTCGTGGCGATCGTCATCTTCTCGCTCACCACCGACCGATTCTTCACCGCCGCCAACTTCTCCCTGATGCTGCAGCAGTCGGTGGTGATCGGCACGCTCGCGATCGGGCAGACGCTCATCATCCTCACCGCGGGCATCGACCTGGCGAACGCATCGATCATGGTGCTCGGCACGGTCATGATCGCCGAAGTCGCCGCAAGCGTCGACCCGTTGCTCGGCCTCGGCGTCGGCGTGCTCGTCTGCGCCGGCGCCGGAGCTCTCAACGGTTGGATCGTCTCCCGATGGAAGCTGCCGCCGTTCATCGTGACGCTCGGGATGTTGACCATCCTGACGGCGACGGCCCGGCTCCTGACGAACTCGCAGAGTGTCTCCATCGAGCGCGGCCTCCTGACCGCGCTCGGGCAGGGAACCACCATCGGCGGCTTCACGATCACCTGGGGCGTCGTGCTCTGGCTGGTGCTCACGGCGACGATGGCCTATGCATTGACCCGCACCCGCTGGGGAACCCACGTTTACGCGGTGGGTGATGCCCCGAACGCAGCCCGCCTGAATGGCGTCAAGGTGAACCGGGTGCTGTTCTCCGTGTATGTCGTGGCCGGCCTCGTCTACGCCCTCGCGGCGTGGCAGACGCTCGGCCGCACGCCGATCGCCGATCCCAGCGCCTACCAGATGGGAAACCTCGACAGCATCACCGCCGTCGTGATCGGCGGCACCAGCCTGTTCGGTGGGCGCGGCGGCGTCATCGGCACGCTCATCGGAACGCTCATCGTCGTGGTGCTCCAGAACGGCCTCACGCAAGCGGGGATCGACTCGCTCTACCAGCAGATCGCCACAGGGGCACTCGTGATCGTGGCAGTTCTCGTCGATCAATTCGTGCGACGGAAGGAGCGCTGAATGAACACCAACGCTGCCCCGACTCCCCGCACGGAGTCCTCACCCGCATCCGCTCCCGTCCTGCAGGCACGGGGACTGCAGAAGCGATTCGGACACGTCACCGCGATCGGAGGCGCCGACTTCGACCTGGCGGAAGACGAAGTGCTCGCCGTCGTCGGAGACAACGGCGCCGGCAAGTCGAGCCTGATCAAGGCGCTCACGGGGGCACTCGTTCCCGACCAAGGGGAGATCCTCCTCAACGGGAAGCGCGTCTCCTTCAAATCCCCTCTCGAAGCCCGCCTCGCAGGGATAGAGACGGTCTACCAGGAATTGGGCGTCGCACCGGAACTCGACATCGCGGCAAACCTCTTCCTCGGTCGAGAGCTGCGCCGCACCTCGCTCGATGGAGCGCTCTTCCGCAATCTGGACAAGGCGCGCATGCGCAAGGAGGCCGCGCAGCACATGGCAGACCTCGGCATCCGCATCCAGTCGATTCGTCAGCGCGTGGAGACCCTGTCCGGCGGACAGCGGCAAGCAGTCGCGGTCGCGCGCGCCGCGGCGTGGGCGACGAACGTCGTGATCATGGATGAGCCGACAGCGGCCCTCGGCGTACGCGAGACCGGCCAAGTTCTCGACCTGATCCGCCGGGTCAAGGAGCGCGGCCTTCCCGTCGTTCTCATCAGCCACAGCATGCCTGACGTCTTCGAGGTCGCCGACCGCATCCACATCCACCGACTCGGGCGCCGCGAGGCCGTGGTCGACCCGAAGGTGACCTCCATGGCGGATGTCGTCGCGGTCATGACCGGAGCGACTCCCGGTTCGGAAGTGGCTTCCGCCCTCGCCCCCGACCCCACCCCCGAAGGAGCACACGAACAATGACCATCTTTGACAAGTTCTCCCTCGACGGTCGCGTCGCCGTCGTCACCGGCGGCAACCGCGGCATCGGCCGAGGCATCTGCAACGGATTCGCCGAAGCCGGAGCACAGGTGGTGATCGCCGCCCGCGACGAGGCGAAGTCCGCGGAGGCGGTTGCACAGATCGAAGCCGCGGGTGGCAAGGCCGTCGCGATCCGCACCGACGTCGCTCAGCGCGATTCGCTGCAGCACCTGCATGACGATGTGATCGAGCGCTTCGGAAGGGTCGACGTTCTCGTCAACAACGCCGGCATCGGATTTCACGCGGATGCTCTGGAGCTCGACGACGCCGAGTGGCGTCGCCTGTTCGACACCAACCTCGACGCCGTGTGGAAAGCGTGCCAGATCTTCGGGCGCACCATGACCGCGAACGGAACCGGATCGATCGTCAACGTCGGGTCCATGTCGGGAATGATCATCAACCGGCCGCAGTGGCACTCGCCCTATGGGATCTCGAAGGCGGCCGTTCACCACCTGACGAGGTCGCTCGCCGCGGAATGGGCGACGAGCGGAGTCCGCGTGAACGCGATCGCCCCGGGGTACGTGCGCACAGAGATCGCGTCGACCGAGTACGAGGACTACCGGCACTACTGGCGTGACGAGGTTCCGATGCAGCGCTACGGATCCGTCGACGAGATCGCTCCCACCGCGCTCTACCTGGCGAGCGACGCGACGAGCTTCATGACCGGTTCGATCATCGTGGTCGATGGCGGGTACACCCTGTGGTGAGTCATGCCGGGCGAATCGCCATCGGCATCGACGTGGGAACGAGCGCGGTGAAGGCGGTCGCGATCACGGAGTCAGGATCGACGGTCTCGCGCACGTCGGCGCCCTACGCCACGGCCACCCCCTTCGAGGGGGCGGCCGTGCAAGACCCCGACGCGTGGTGGGAAGCAGCGCTCGCATCCACCCGCGAGCTCGTCGAGGCGCTCGTCGCTGCGGGCGAGTCACCTGGACCTGAGACCACCACCATCTCACTCACGGGCCAGATGCACACGAGCGTCTTTCTCGATGAATCCGGTGAGCCCGTGCACCCTGCCGTGCTGTGGTCGGACAAGCGCTCGACCCTCGAGTGCCGAACGATCGAAGAGCGCGAGCCAGCCTTCGCCGAGATCACGGGGAATCCCGCGATGCCGGCGTTCACCGTCGCACACACCCTCTGGCTCCGCGACAATCGTCGCCACCTGTTCGATCGTGTACGCGTCATTCTCAACCCGAAGGACGAGATACGACGGCGCCTGGGCGCCGGTGTCGCCACCGAGTACTCAGACGCATCCGGCACTGGGTTCATGGACACCCGGTCAGGTCACTGGGCGGATGCGGTGCTCGAACGCTTGACGCTGTCTCACGACCTCCTCCCCCGCATCGTGTCGTCGCACGCGGTGACCGGACAGGTCGGAGCGTTCGACCGCTTCCCTGACGATGACCCCCTGCGGCGTCTGACCGGCACGCCCGTGATCGGCGGTGGGGGTGATCAAGCGACACAGGCGGTCGCGTTGGGCGTCACCGAACCAGGCCGGCTCGGACTCTCCCTCGGAACCTCCGGTGTCGCTTTCTCCGCCTCGGCCGAGCCGCGCCTCGGCGCTTTTCGACACTCCTACGACGACCTCTGGCTCACCCTCGATTCCACGCACGCAGCGGGTCTGGCACTCCAGTGGTTCTCGGAAGTCACGCGTACCTCTCTCCCCGACCTCGCCCCAGACCCGGCGGCGTTCGACGACCTGCCCATCTTCCTTCCTTACCTGCAGGGACACCGCGACGGAGGCGGGGGCGCCCCCGGATCCTTCATCGGTCTGGACGCGCGCCACTCACGAGACGACCTGGCGTACTCCGTGATGGAGGGCGTCGCATTCGAACTCCGCCGGCTCGCGGATGGCGTCGACGGCACGGGCGCATCCACCGTTCACATCGGCGGAGGGGGCGCGAGGTCGCAATCGTGGCGCCAGATCATCGCGAACACTTTCGGACGCGAGGTTCGCTATGCCGACCGCGGGAGCGCATACGGCGCAGCGGTCCTCGCTGCCGAAGCCGCCGGCTGGTGGCCCGACGCAGCGGGACTCGAGCACGACGAGGAGCTCACGGCTCCGGATCCGGCGGCCATGCACGCCGCCTCGGAGCGAAATCGCGCCTTCACTACCTACAGCAGGCTGCTCGCGGGGGTCTCATAGCGCGGCCTGCTGCACTTGTCGACACGTTGGTGAACGGCTGAGGTGGGCGAAGACATGGAACCGTCCGCCGAGCAGCCAAACGGATCAGCCGATGACGCAATCTGCATCACCGCGGTTAGCCTAGGCACCTCGCGTTCTGAGAATCTCTTGCGCCGCTCTGAGCCGAGCCCCGGCAGGAATACGCCACTGCCGAGGTGGAGCCTTCGACATCGCTTCGGCGTGCAGCGGCCCTCCAGGCGAAAAGTGTGCTGCAGCACCTCAGGCTTTTGACGACGTTACAGCCTTTCATCTGGACTTTTTCTCTACTCCGCAACCGCTCTTCGGGCGGCCATACGGTCTCAGGGACGAGGAAGCCGCGCTTTGCCTTCCTGTTACGCCAATGCCGATTTCTTTGCGCCACCATTTCGGGCGGCGGTTGTGCGTTGCAGCCGTGTTAACAGTTGCCCCGAGGGCGGTCGGCGATTTGGTGATCGTCGCGCTCAGCACCGAGCATTCACTCACGCCCTGCTCCCCACAGCAACCCCGGCCTACGATTTTCTCACCTCGTCGGGGCTGCATCCCCGAAACGAGGAGATCGATGTCCAACGCGAAGTCCGAGCTACTCCGTAGTCTTGCTGCCCGAGGGCGGTCGCGCCGGGTCGTCGGCGTTGCACTCATCGCAGCGAGCCTGACACTCGCTGGATGCGCCAGCGCCGCAAGCTCCGCACCCGAGGTGACGGAGTCCGAAGAGTTGTTCTCGGACTTCGTGCCATCAGCCGGAGGGGAGATCCCCGACGCTACCGTTCCCTTCTCCATGTGGCCATACGGCGACACGACCATCGGCTACATCGGTATCGAAGAGGGCTTCTTCGGAGACGTGGGCATCACACTCTCGCCCGAGGAAGGGCAGACCCAGCTGACCGATGTGACACCCGGCCTCCTCCTGTCGGGTGAACTCGACGTCGTGGTGGATTACATCCCGACGATGGTCCAGCGCTATGAGGAACAGCCCGAGATCCAGATGGTGCAGGTCCTCAACTCGTTCATCGGCAACTATGTGCTCGCCGCTCCCGACCGAGACGCCACATCGGTCGAAGAGTATGTCGATGAGGGAATGTCTTTCGAGGACGCCACGGCGGCGGTCATCGCCGACATGGATGGGGCGACGGTTGCGCTATCGGCTGATGTCGCGAGCGCGCGTAATCTCCTCGACGGCATGCTTCAGATCGGCGGCGGTTCCGTCGAGAGCTTCGGCTCGCTCGAGTCGCTCGACGACACGCAGATCGTGCAGCTGGCTCAGGGCGAGGGCGTTGACTACACGTTGGTGTCAGGTGCTGCTCAGTCCATTCAACTCTTGGACATGGGCTTCGAGCCCGTCTTCGGGTTCGAGCAGATGGCCAACAACCTCCCCACGGGTAGTGACTTCACCGCACTGGGGATCGGACACGTCGGGCTTTCTGTGACCGACGAATATCTCGACGAGAACCTCGAGACCATTCTTCGGTTCATGTCGGTCTACTGGCGCATCATCGACTACATCGAGACCGAGCCTGACCAGGCCCTGGCGATCTCACTGCCGTATCTCAACGCCGCCACCGGATATGAGCTGACCGTCGAGGAATCGGCTGTGCTGTTCCAGGACTTCTATCAGCTGATCAGCTTCGACGCCGCGGAGGAATTCTTCAACGATCCCGAGAACCCGCTCGGTCTCTCGGCGATCTACGATGCCCAGATCGCCGCCGCACAGGCTTCCGGGGTTCTCAGTGACGGCGTCGTCGTCGAAGACTTCGTCGTCGCGCAGCAGCTGTACGACCTGATGGTCGAGCTCAAGGACGACTACGAAGATCTGGCCGCCGACTCCTCGGCCGATGACGGAACACTCGCGGCTGCTGCCGCTCAGGCATCGAACCGCAACTACCTCGACGCCTACCGCATTCTGGCCGCAGCCGAGTGACCGGCCGTCGGGTCCCTGCGCGACCGCAGGGGCCCGACGTGGTCCGTGATCGAAAGAGACTCACATGACATACATTGGCCAGGCCGACGGCTCCGCGGCAGGCAACACCCCGGACGCCGCGTCCAGCGCGCTACCCGCCATCGAGCTCCGCGACGTATACAAAGCGTTCACGCTCGAGAACGGTGAGACGATCTCCGCGGCGAACGGAGTGTCGCTGAGCGTGGCTCCGGGTGAATTCATCGCGGTCATCGGGCCGTCAGGTCACGGCAAGTCCACCCTCCTCAACCTCGTGGCGGGTTTCCTGCAGGCGGATAGCGGTGACGTGCGCGCGCACGGCTCGGCCGTCACCGGTCCCGGCAGCGACCGTGGAGTGCTGTTTCAGAAAGACACCCTGTTCAACTGGATGAAGGTGCGCGCCAACGTGGAGTTCGGTTTGCGGGCTCGTGGCTTTCCTCCTGCCGAACGGCGTCGCATCTCCGATCGACTACTCGATCTGGTTGGCCTCTCCAGCTATGCCGATGCATGGCCGAAACAGCTGTCAGGAGGTATGCGCCGCAGGGCAGCCATCGCAGCCGTCTTTGCCAACGAACCCGATGTCCTCCTCATGGACGAGCCGTTCACGGGACTCGACTACGCGCGGCGCAAGGTGCTCTACTCCGTGCTGTACGACCTCTGGCAGCGGTCAGGCAACACCGTCTTCTGCGTCACACACGACCTCGATGAAGCCCTCGCGATGGCCACACGCATCGTCGTCGTCGTGAAAGGTCAGATTGTTGTCGACCGCCGCTTGGACAAGCCCTACCCACGCACCCCGGAAACGCTCGTCGGGGACGACGTGAATGCGATTCGTGTCGATGTCATGCATCACCTCGAAACCGCACTCGTGCACGGCGGCGGTGCTTCCCGTGACAAGTGAGCGGATAAGCAGCGACGGCTCCATTGCCCTGCGTGTCCGCAAGTACATCGGAACGGTCGGGCTCCCTCTCATCGGCATCGCGCTCGTCTTTGTCCTCTGGCAGGTCGCCGCACTGACGATGAGGTCGAGTCAGGTCCCCTCGCCGCTGGACACCCTGATCGCCATCCCGCGGGACTGGCAGCAGATTCCCGCGATCGCGTACTTCACGTTCGCGGAGTCCGGTCTCGCAGACGCGCTCGTCTACACAACCGTCAATGTCGTCGTCGGAGTCGCGATCGGCTCCCTCGCCGGTGTGCTCGTGGGGATCGTCATGGCCTACGCGCGCCTGGCGCGTGCTGTGCTCGAACCCATCGTCCTGGTACTGGGGACCATCCCGCTCGTCGTCATCCTCCCCTTCCTCATGATCTGGTTCGGCACCGATCGGTTCGCCCAATCCGGGCTGGTGATCCTCTCCGCCTTCGTGACCACCGCCATCACCGCCCAGAGCGCCGCGATGACCGTCGGACGGGTCTACGCCGACTATGCACGGTCACTGGGCGCGACTCCCCTGCGCATCCTCTCCAGCGTCACTCTGCCGGCGGTCGTGCCACAGCTCGTCGGCGCAGTTCGACTCTCGCTCGCCGCAGGATGGGGTTGGCAGGCTGTCGCTGAACTCCTCGGAGGTTCAGCCGGGATCGGGCAGCTCATCCGTCTGACAGCCAACACCGGCGCGGTCGATTCGATCTTCGCCACGATTCTCTGCATCACCGTCATCGCCTTGATCGTGGATGCCATCGTGCTTCTGCTCGGGCGCGCAATCACGAGATGGGCTTGAACGACATGGGAACAACGGTCCTCGCCGACACGTCCGGCACCCACCGCACGGCACCACCCGCCGCGCGACCGGCACACCGCGCCGGCGCTTCCCGACGATCGCTCTACATCGGAGCCAGTGTCACATCGGCGATCATGCTGATCGCGGTCTGGCACGTGATCTCCTTCGCTCGAGGAGTGAGCCCGGTCTCCGGAGAGAACGTCGTCCCCAACATTGCCGATATCTTCGCGGCGTATCTCGATCTCGCGAACTACTGGCGTGGCGGTCTCGGAATCGACGCCACCAACCAGGGCGGCGAGATGACCTACGCCGGCGCCACCCTCGCCCTGCTCGACAACACTCTCGCATCACTGCGCCGCCTCGCCGCGGGCCTTGGGATCGGTATCCTTCTCGCGGTCATCGTCGCCGTGGCGACAGGGTGGTCTCGCACGGTGCGCGCCATCCTCCGCTTGCCCGCGCACGCCGCCCGGATGATCCCTCTCATCGCAGTGATCCCGCTCTTCAGCCTCTGGTTCGGCCACAGCGAGACCGGCTCGATCGTGTTCGTGTCACTCGCGGTCTTCCCGATCGTGTTCGTCACCGCCGAAACCGCCCTCGATCAGGTTCCCGGAACCTATGCGGAGTATGCACGGTCACTCGGCGCCGGCCCGGTCCGCGCCTACCTCCTCGCCATCTGCCCCGCGGCTCTCCCCGGGATCCGCGGCGGCGTCATGCTCTCACTCGGGCTCGGGTGGAGCATGGTGATCGCCTCCGAGTTCCTCGGCCAGACGACAGGACTCGGCAATATCGTCAACCAGTCGCAGCAATTCGCCAATACGGGGGTCCTCGCACTGGTCGGCATCTGGGTACTTGCCTGCGCGGCGGCCACCTACGGCCTCGCCTCCTGGCTCTTCGGGAAGCTCACACGCTGGGCGGAGTAATCTGCTGAGGAGGAGGCGGCATGGTCAACACCCCTCAGAGCTCTCGGAGACAGCGGGCTGCTTATCGCGCCTACACGCTCCTCAGGTTCGCCATCAAGTCGAGCGGTCTTCCGCGCGGCTTCCCGATCGACGAGCACTCGATCATGGCGAATTTCGGCTTCTCGCGCGCAGCCGTGCGAGACGCACTGAAGCAGCTGGACCACGACGGCCTTGTGACACGTCAAGTGCGCGTCGGCACGATCATCGACAAGGACGTCGTCCCCTTCCCGCTGCAGGACATCGTGCCGATGAGGGACGATCAGACCATGACCGTGCGACGCATCGATCGGCACATCCTCGCACCCTCCGACTACTTCACCATGCGGCTCGGCAACGCGGACGGGCAGATTGTCATGGCTGAGTACGCGCTCTCGGTCGACACGACGCCCCTCGGAATTCTCACGGTGTTCTCCGCCGGACCGCACACCAGTTCACTCCTGGAATCCACCACGGAGATGCGTCGGCTGGTCGAGGAGTTCCCACACCAATACGGCGTCGAGTTCGGAGCCATGGATGTATCCGTCGATGCGCGGGTCGCGGATGAAGCAATCGCTGAGCATCTCTCCATCACACCGGGAGATGCCCTCATCGTTCGCGAGCAAGTGCTACGAGACAGCCAAGGCACCGCGTGGGAGTACGGTTTCGCGCAGTACCGCTCCGATCTAGTCATCCTCACCTCGCGCACCGAAGCGAGTTGGTCCCGGGACTCGGCCAACCAGTGGAAGTCGGACTTCAACTCGTCCTTCCGAATCACGCCATGACAGGCTGATCGCGCAAACTGCGGCATCCGCAATGCGATGAGGGGGCTGACCGAACGGTCAGCCCCCTTATCGCATTGATGGAGACGTGTCAGCCCCAGTCCGCGAGGTTCTCGCGGAAGGTTTTGTGGTTGTACCCGCTTCGAATGAGCTTCTGCCGTCGAAGCTCCGCGCAGAGTCCATCGGTGATCTCGGCCAGACTTCGCCGCGAGAGTTCATCCTCGATCCCCTGGATCAGGAATCCATCCGGTCGACCGGTGCTGTCCATAACCTCCTTCATCTGGGCCGCAATCGTCTTCGCGGAACCGATGAAGTCCATTCCGTAGGTGCTGCGGCCCGTGACGAGGTCATAGAGGCTCTTCCCATCCGCCGCGGCGGCAAGTGTGGCCTTGTGGGTCGTCGTCTCACCATTGCCGAGGGTCGTGGGCACAGGGCCGTGGAGGTCGTACTTCGCATAGTCGATCTCGCCGCCACTGGTGTAGGACATCGTCCAGAGCCGCTTTTCGATCTCGTCGAAATCGAAGCGGTGGCTCTGTACCTCGTCGAACCGCTCCTGCGCGTGCCGATCCGTCTCACCGATGTACGCGTGGCACATGAAGAAGATGTGCAGGTCCTCCGGGTCACGTCCGAACTTGCGCAGGCGCTCATCCATGTCGGCACGGAACGCGACCATCTCCTCCGGACTGTTGACGAGCCCGAGCATGACCTCGGCATTGCGCGCGGCGAGGTCTCGACCACGCGGCGATCCACCCGCCTGGGCGATCACAGGGTGTCCCTGCGGGCCCGGGAGGGTGTTCAGCGGACCACGAGACTTGAAGTACTTGCCGTTGAAGTCAGCTGTGTGCACCTTCGTGTGGTCCGCAAAACGCGGCTCCTCGGTGTCGAGAACGAGCGCGTCGGGCTCCCAGGTGTCCCAGAGAGCGCGCACCGCATCCATCCACTCCTCCGCCATCGCATATCGCTCGGCGTGCGCGAAGTGCTGGTCGAAGCCGAAGTTCTGGGCGACACGGTGGCTCACCGAGGTCACTACGTTGAAACCGATCCGCCCCTCGGTCAAGTGGTCCAGGGTCGCGCCGAGCCGGGCGGCGAGAAAGGGGTGGTACTGAATCACGGAAATCGTCGAGACCAGACCGATGCTCTGCGTGTGAGCCGCCAGAAGCGGCATGAGCGGCATGGGATCGTTCTTCGGCGCCATCTCCGGGTACTTGAGGGTGACCTCCATGCTTCCCCGATACGTGTCCTCGATCATCGAGGAGTCCTCCATGAAGAACATGTCGAACCCGCCGCGCTCGAGACCCTGGGCCACATCGATCCAGAACTTCGGCCCCATCCATTCGGTGCCGCCGACGCCACCCCACGGGCCTGTCCACGTCTTTGGGCTGAAGCCGTTCACAAACCAGCCGAGCTTGAACATGCGTCTCCTTCTTTCCTGGGGCCCGAAGGGACCGCCTGCCAGATGTTTTGCCCGATCGTAGGCGCACTGAATTGCCATTTGTTTGCGCCAATTCGGGCCCCTTTCCGGTCGCTCGCGGCGGCTCGGCCGCCCCTGGAGCAGGGCTTTGCGCCGAACATGAATCCCTCCGCCGCGTCGTAGCGCCAGATGGGGACGAGAGGTGTCGCCGACCGTCGACAGAACGTTCACACGAACGCGCCGGCGGAGTGCAGAGATGCAGCCAGAAACAAGACCGTCCCCTCAGATCGACTTGGCGTAACCGCGGCTCAAGGACCTCGACATCTCGGCGCAATACAGCGCTGCTTCGGTCGATCCAACACCGCTGGTCGACTCCGAGCAGCGACCCCCTCCAGGAAGAGGTTTCTGATGCAGAAGGTATTCATCACGTATCGACTCGCACCCGGCGTGAGCATGGACGCGTACAAGGAATGGTCGCGAACGGTTGACCAGCGGATCACACCGTTCCAGGACTCCATCGATGGGTTCGTCCCGTGGCAGATCCTGGGGGGAGAGCCCGATGACACCGGCGTCGACATCATTGAAGAAATCACCATCGAAGACTGGGATGCCTACCAGAAGATGCAGAAGGAGAGCTCGGAGATGGCGGTCGTGCTCGAAGGATTCGAGCGCCTCGTCGACCAGTCGACCGTTCGCGTCTATTACGGCAACCGGGTCAAGTAGCTGCCGTGCGGACCGCTCTGATCGGTGACCGCGAGGTCACCCGCCTCGGGTTCGGCGGCTGGCAGCTCTCCGGAGTCGAACCACGCCCGGCGCAGGTCACCGCACGACACGTAATCGAGACGGTGTTCGACGCGGGCATCACCCTCATCGACACGGCAGACAGCTACCAGCTTGGCGGCGAAGAGCCTGGGCACAATGAACGCCTCCTCTCGGAGACGGTTGCTTCGTGGAAGGGCCAGGCAGACGCACTTCTCATCGCGTCGAAGGGCGGCCGGTCGGTCACGGAGACCGGTGAGCGCTACTGCAACGCGAGTCCGTCAGCGCTCCGGGCCGCGTGCGAAGGGTCGCTCCGCCGGCTGGGCACGGACCATATCGAGCTCTACTACCTTCATCGACCAGACCCCGCAGTCCCCTTCGAAGACTCACTCGGGTGCCTCTCGGACCTCGCAGAGGAGGGCTCGATCCGTTCGATCGGAGTGTCGAACGTCGATGAAGCGCAGCTGCACACCGCGCATGCACTTCTGGGGCCGCGCCTCGTGGCCGTTCAGAATGAGTTCTCACCGTGGAACGTCGAGAGCGAGCCCGTCGTTCGACTCGCAGAGCAGCTCGGCCTCGCCTTCATCGGCTACGCACCTTTCGGTGGCGTCGATCGCAGCGGGCAGCTGGGGTCGTCGTCCGACCTGGCGAACGTCGCTCGACGATACGATGCGACGCCTCACGAACTCACCCTGGCGTG
Organism: Microbacterium sp. UBA1612; assembly: GCF_002321605.1. Taxonomy (NCBI): domain Bacteria; kingdom Bacillati; phylum Actinomycetota; class Actinomycetes; order Micrococcales; family Microbacteriaceae; genus Microbacterium; species Microbacterium sp. UBA1612. The sequence goes on along the minus strand of NZ_DCMW01000023.1, from coordinate 101,863 downwards.
GATCCTCGCGCAGTCGCCCGCGATGTTCACGATCCCCGCGACCCGCACGGCCGGTCGCGTCGCCTCGCTGGTGAACGGCGCGAGCCTCGACCTCTCAACGAATGATGTTCGCGAGCTGAGCGACATCTTCGCGGGGCTGAGAAACGCGTAGTCCGGCTGATCGGTGGCAAGTGGTGGCAGTGCGCCCGGCCTCGCAGGGCGCGTGGGCGTGCTGCCTCCACTTGCCACCGATCCGATCGGGAGTGGATGCCCCCCTCGATACACAGGCCAATCGTGAGCCAAGGTTGAGGCCGTGGCCTCATCCGCAACGCGCCCTCGACAGCGTTCGGGACGCTCCCTGACGAAGACCGTGTTCGCGAAGATTCCCGCCACATGGGTCGCAACGACGGCTGCCGTGGCGGCGCGTGGCCACGTGAGCTTCCTCTGTCGCCACACCTCGGGCGGCCGGGTTCGAAGGCGACGCTGTCGAGAGTGGCCACCGATACAGGTTCATAACTCCGCATAGATGCGCGATTCGAGCGGCAAATCCGCCTCGAGAGAGCCGTCGTATTCAATCTCTGGGGAGTTGCGAACAGCGCGATGCGCGGCAGAGGACACAAGTGCTCCGACGAACACCAGAGCACCGACGTACACCGCGCTCAGCTACTACTCGTTCCATGTTTGGCGTTTCATGCCGCGAAACATGGAATTAACTCCTTGACAACATCCGGTGCACGCGGCCAACCTATGGTCATGAACATGGAACGCCATGCCACGTCTTACCAGTCGCAAGGACTGGTCCGTGCGCTGCGCATCCTTCGCACACTCGGCACAACCGAACGCGCGATGGGACTCGCCGATCTCTCACTGGCGCTCGAGCTGCCGAAATCCACCCTCGTGCGCCTGCTCGCCGTGTTGGAGGAGCAGGGGTTCGTCTACCGCAGCGGCAACCCGCCGAAGTACACCGTCGGCCATGCCGTGCTGGAGATCTCCGAGACGTACCGCCGTCAAGCCGACACTGCTGAAGTGGCCGCGCCCTACCTTCGCGAGCTCGCGGCCAGCACCGGCCTCACCGCGAACATCGGCGTGCTCGAGGGCCGGTGGGTGCTGCACGTCTGCGTCGAAGAGCCCGACCGCCCCCTGCGGTTCCGCTCCAGCGCGGGTTCGCTCGACCACACCTACTGCACCGGCTTGGGCAAGCTCCTGCTCTCGCGAATTGCCCCCGATCGTGTCGATGATCACCTGCCCGCGGGGCCCCTTGCCGCGTTCACCCCGCACACCCTCACGACCCGCGAAGCACTCGACACCGAGTTCGAGCGCATCCGCGGCCAGGGATACAGCCTCGACGACGAAGAACGCGACATCGGTGTCATCTGCCTCGCCGTGCCCGTTCCCAGCGACACCGACGTGAATGCCGCCGTCAGCGTCTCGGGCCCAGCAGGCGAACTCTCCCCCGAGCGACGCGGCGAGCTGCTCCCCACGCTCCAGAGCGTCGCCGGCGACCTTGCCGCCAACGCACGGTTCCTCCCGTCACTGCGCGCTAGCGGCGGGATCCACCAACGAAGTGAGGATGCGTCATGATCGTCGACGTTCACACCCACAACCTGCTCCCCGAGCACTGGGGCGACGAACACCGAAAGAACTGGGAGCCGGCCTACGGCAAACCGTATCCGCACATCACGCCCGCTCAGTTCGACGAGGCGATGACCGAAGGCGGTGTCGACGTCGCCATCGTCTTCGGGCTGGCGGCGACCCGAGCCGGTGTGCACACCCCCAACAGCTTCGTCGCCGACTACTGCGCGCAGCTGACGACGCCGACGATCGCCTTCACCGCACTCGATCCGCTCGACACCGACTGGCGCGAACAGCTCGAAGAAGCCATCTCGCTTGGATTCAAAGGCGTGAAGCTCTACCCGGTGCTCTCGCTCTTCGACCCGCTCTCGGCCGACTTCGACCCGTTCTACCGGATGTGCGTGCAGCACGGCCTGGTCATCCTCTGGCACATGGGCGCGACACCGAGCCCGCAGGGTCGCCTGTCTATCAGTCAGCCGCTCGTCGTCGAAGAAGTCGCACGCCGTCACCCCGACCTCACGCAGATCATGGCCCACATGGGCCACCCGTGGCAGCGCGACGCGATGGTGGTGCTGCGCAAGCACGCTCGCGTGTTCGCCGACGTCTCGGCGGCCTGGTCGCGCCCCATGGACGGCTTCATGGCCCTGGTGGCGGCACAGGAGTGGGGCGTGACCGACAAGCTCCTCTTCGGGAGCGACTTCCCCCTCTGGCGTCCCGCCGACGCGCTGGCCGGCCTGCGCGACCTGGCCGCCATGCGCGCCGGAACGCTCCCCCACGTGCACGACGACACCGTCGAGCAGATCATCCACCGCGACGCGTTGACCCTGCTCGGGCTCGACGACCCCCGCGCCACCAGCTGACGACACGACGTCGACCGCACGAGCACCACGCATCACCTAAGGAGAACCACCCGTGTCAACCGCGACCGAGGACCTACTCGCCCAGGCCCGCACCTACATCCCCGGCGGGGTGAACTCCGCGACCCGCAGCATCGGCAGCCCCTCCGGCTTCCGCATGGCGAAGGGCTCGCGCCTGGTCGATTTCGACGGACGCGAGTATGTCGACTACCACGCCGCCTTTGGCGCGATCCTGCTCGGCCACTCCGACGACCGGGTGAACGCAGCGGTGCAGCGCTCCCTCGGAGACCTCGACCTCGTCGGACTCGGCGTCACCGAACTCGAGATCGAAGTCGCCCGACTCACCGCCGAGCTGATCCCGTCGGTCGAGATGTCGATCAGCACCATGAGCGGCACCGAGGCCACCATGCAGGCCGTGCGCCTCTCCCGCGCCGTCACCGGACGCAAGTACCTGCTGAAGTTTCAGGGCTGCTTCCACGGATGGCACGACGCCGTCGCCCGCAACGTCGCCTCGCCGGCCGAACGCGCCTACACCCGCGACCCGCTGTCGGCCGGCATCCTCGACGACGCCCTCGACTCCACCCTCGTGGCCGAGTTCAACGACCTCGACTCGGTCACGGCGCTCTTTCAGGCCTACCCCGACCAGATCGCAGCGATCATCCTCGAGCCCGTGCCCCACAACGTCGGCGCACTGCTACCCGACCAGGCCTTCCTCGAGGGCCTGCGCGAACTCGCGACGAGCGAAGGCAGCATCCTGATCTTCGACGAGGTCATCACCGGCTTCCGCCATGCACCCGGCGGCTACCAGGAGTTGTGCGGCATCACCCCCGACCTCACCAGCTACGGCAAGGCCATGGGCAACGGCTTCCCCGTCGCCGGCATGGGCGGGCGCGCCGACCTCATGTCTCGGTTCAGCTCGGCCGGCGGCGATGTCGTGCTCGCCGGGACATTCAACGGCAACCCCGTCTCCATGGCCGCCGCCATCGAGACGATGACGCTCATCACCGACCCCGACGTCGGATTCCACGCGCACAGCGCCCGCCTCGGCGAGCGAATGCGCGACGGCCTGCGCGAGATCACCGGACGGCTCGGCATTCCCGCGACGATCACCGGCCTCGGCTCGGTCTTCATCTGCTACTTCATGGACGGTCAGATCAAGGGCTACCGCGATCTGCTGCGCAACAACGACACCGCGTACGCGACCTTCCACCGGCGTATGACGGATGCCGGCTTCGTGATGTACCCCATGACGCTCAAGCGCAACCACATCTCGGGCGCCCACAGCGACGACGACATCGACCGCACGCTCGAAGCGGCCGACACCGTGCTCGCGGGCATGCAGAAGGACGGGATCTTCGCATGAGTCAGCGCGTTCTCGTCGTCGGCGCCGGCGCGATGGGCCACCGTCACGCAGCCGCCGTGCGCACCGCCGGCGACCGCGTGACCGTCGTGGTCGACGCGGACCTCGCTCGCGCCCGCGCACTCGACGAGAACGCGCTCCCCTTCGACTCCCTCACGGGCGCTCTCGACGGCCCGGAAGAGATCGACGCGGCGATCATCGCCACCCCCTCGTTCCAGCACCTCGACCAGCTGACGACACTCGCCGCCGCCGGCATCCCGACGCTCGTCGAGAAGCCGCACCGCATCCCCGGGCAGGACCCCTCGCCGCTGCGCGCGGCCGTCGCCGACGGCGCCGAGGTGTTCGTGGGGATGTCGACACGGCACTGGCCCGCGTACGTCGAGCTCGGACGCGCGGTCAGGGACGGCGAGCTGGGCGAACTGCTCACCTACACCGACCGCATGGCGTTCGCTCTCCCCGACGGCGCCTTGCCCGCCTGGTATTTCGACCGCTCGGTCAGCGGCGGCGGGGTGCTCGTCACCAATGGGGTGCATGCGCTCGACCGTGCACGCGCACTGCTCGGGCCGCTCACCGACGTGCACGCGACGATGCGTTCGGTCATCCCCGGTCACGACACCGAAGACCACGCCGCCGTGCACTTTCGTGCGGGGGGGACGTCCGGTGCAATCGAGCTGCTGTGGGCGCCGTACGAGTCGCTCGGCACCGGCCTCGTGATCACCGGCACCCGCGGGTCGGCCTGTGTCGGCATGGACGGGTCATGGCGGATCGTCACCGCCGCCGGCGAGAGCTCCGGCGACGCGATCGACATCGACACCGTCCCCTTCCTCGCACAGTGGCGGGCCTTCCGCTCCCGCGTCGACGGATTCGGCGTCGACGACCTCGAACCGACCCTCACCCTCATCGAGTCGCTCTACCGGGAGGCATCCCATGGCTGAACTGAGCATGATGATCTACCCCTGGGATCTGCAGGCCGACACCCCCGAGCGGGTCGTCGACGAGGTCGCCGAACGCGGCGTCACGCGACTGCAGATCGCCACCGCCTACCACTCGGCCGAAGTGCTCGCGCCACGACGCACCGCACGCGTCTCGACCGTCGCCGAAGCGAACCGCGCCCACCTGCCGTTGCCGGCCGACGCCTTCACCGGGCTGAGCGTCCGCCCGTCGTCGATCGCGCAGACCGACCCCGATCTCTACCCGCGCTTCAAGCGCGCCGCCGACGCGGCCGGTGTGGCCGTCGACGGCTGGGCCATCGCGTTCCACAACACCGACCTCGCCACCGCGCACCCCGAGGCGGCGATCGAGAACTGCTTCGGCGACCACTTCACGCACGGCCTGTGCCCCTCCAGCCCCGCCGCCCGCACGTACGCGATCGAGCTGCTCGACGCCGTCAGCGCGACGATCCTGTTCGAGCGCGTTCTCGTCGAGAGCCTGTCGTACCTGCTCGTCGGCCACGGGCATCCCCACGAGCTGTGGGGAGCCCGCCTCGACGCGACGACGCGCTACCTGCTCTCACTGTGCTTCTGCACGTCGTGCATCTCGCGCGCACATGCGGCAGGGATCGACGCCGAGCGCCTGCGCGCACAGGTCACCACCGAGCTGCACCGCACATGGAACGTCGAACACCCCGCCGGCCGCGACGACGATACCGTGGCCGCCCTCGCCTCGCTGCACATGGTGTGGCCCGAGCTCGCGGCCTACACGCGGATGCGGATGGACACCGTCACCGACCTCGTCATCGACGCCGCCGCCGCGGTACGCCGTCACGGCGTGCAGCTCGACGTCAGCGCCGCGGTATGGGGACGACCCGCACCCACCAACTGGCTCGAAGGCGTCGACATCGCCGCCACCCTCGCCCACTCCGACGGCTTCGTGCTCGAGAGCTACTTCCCCACCGCCGGCGAGGTCGCCGCCGAGATCGATCACACGCTCGCCGTCCGTGGTCTCAGCGACACCGACGATACCCCGCTCACCGTGGCGCTCACGGTGTGGCCGAGCTTCTCCCCCACCCGAGCCGACTTCCTCGCGAAGGTCGAGGCCGTGCTCGGGTGCGGCATCGACCGGCTCGCGCTCTACAACTACGGCACCGCCACCGCGCCCTCCTTCGAGTGGGTGCGCGCCGCCGCCGAGCGGATGGGGACGCTGCGATGACCCGCCTGGACGACCTCGACACGCCGGTGCTCGTCATCGACCGCTCGCGCATGGACGCGAACATCCTGGCGATGGCCGAGCGGATGCGCACCGCCGGAATCGCGCTGCGCCCGCACTTCAAGACCTCGAAGATGATCGAGGTGGCCCGCCGGCAGCGCGACGCCGGCGCCGTCGGGTTCACCTGCGCGACCCTCGCCGAAGTCGACGCGCTCCTCGATGCCGGCTTCGACGACCTCTTCTGGGCTCACGCCCCCGCCACCCCGGACAAGCGACGCCGGGTCGTGGACGCCAACCGTCGCGGCCGCGTCATCGTCGGACTGGACTCGACCGAGCTGGTCGCGCTGCTCGCCGCCGACGCCGACGCCGCGGGGGTCACCGTGCCGGTGCGCGTCGAGGTCGACACCGGCCTGCGACGCACCGGCGTCACCGGCGACCAGGCGGTCGGGATCGCCCGCGCCGTCGCCGCGCTTCCCGGAGTCCACCTCGACGGTGTCTACACGCACGAAGGCCAGCTCGCCTCGATGCGCGGCGAACGCGACGAGCTGCGCGACGCCGGACGGGCGGCGAGTTCCGCTCTCGTGAGCGCCGCCGAGACCATCCGGATTGCCGGGATCGACGTGCCCACCGTCTCGGTGGGCTCGACGCCCGGGTGGGACTCCGCACCCTTCGTCGACGGCGTCACCGAGGCGCGCCCCGGCACGTACGTGTTCTTCGACGGCAACCAGTGGCGGCTCGGCTCGGCGACCATCGACCAGTGCGCCCTGCACCTGCACACCACCGTCATCAGCACGGTGCGCCCGCAGCAGGCGGCCATCGACGCCGGCATCAAAGCCCTCAGCTCCGACGGGTCCAATCGCGACAACAGCTTCGGCATCGTCGTCGACGGCGCCGGTGCACCCGTCGCGGAGATCGATTTCACCCGGGCCTACGAAGAGCACGGCATGCTCGACGGGCCCGCGGCCGACACGATGCGCGTCGGTGAGCGACTGCGCATCCTCCCCAATCACGCATGCGGCGTCGTCAACATGTGGAGCCGCATCGCCATCGTCGACGACACCGAGGTCGTCGACCTGTGGACCCCGGTGGCTCGGCATTGATCCCGAACCACATGCCGCACCACCGGTCGCCCCAGCACCACCCCTCCAACGGAAAGAGGTCTCGTACCATGCGAAAGAGTAACCGACCCTGGGTCGCCGCGGTATCCGCGGTCGCCGCGGGTTCACTGCTGCTCGGTGGCTGCGCCGCCGGATCAGCAGACAGCGACGGCGGCGACGCCGCCGATGTCTCCGACGAGCTGGTCGTCGCGCTCGCGGGTGACATCGACAACTTCGACCCGCACACCAATCAGCTGATCATCTACGAATACGCCATCCGCGAGCTCGTCTTCAGCAGCCTCGTCGACTACGACGTGGACCTGAACCTGCAGGGCGATCTGGCGACGGAGTTCGAGGCGAACGAAGACGCGACGGAGTTCACCTTCACCCTCGACGCCGACGCCGTGTTCCACGACGGCACCCCCGTCGACGCCGCCGCCGTCATCGAGTCGCTCGAGCGCGCCGCGGACGGCACCGACTCGATCTGGTCCGGCCGCCTCGCCGACGTGCAGTCGTACGACGCTCCCGACGACCAGACGGTGGTGATCACGCTGAACTCGCCCAACGCCGCCTTCCTCTCGGGGATCGCCTCGATCGCGATCGTCGCCCCCAGTGGATTCGACGACGCCTCGAGCAGCCCTGTCGGCTCGGGCCCGTACGAGTTCGTCAGCTGGTCGGCCAACGACGAGATCGTGCTCGAGCGCTTCGAGGACTACTTCGGCGAGGCCGCGGCGACCGAGTCGATCGTGTACAAGCCGGTCGCCGACCAGCAGGTGGCCCTGAACAGCCTGTACAGCGGCGACATCGACATCGTCAGTTCCGTCACCTCGGCCACCGCCGAGCAGGTCGACACCGACCGCGCCGGGATCGTCGAGCCGTCGGCGACCAACAGCCTCTCGCTCATCGAGTTCAACGCCTCGGGCACCCTGGGTGATGAGCGCGTGCGCCAGGCTCTCGCGATGGCGCTCGACAAGGAGTCGATCCGCGACATCGCCTACGGCGGCGACGGATCCATCCAGTGGAGCCCGATCCCCGAGTCCAGCTGGGCCTACGCCGAGCAGGAGGGCTACAGCTACGACCTCGACGCGGCTGCCGCGCTGCTCGAGGAGGCGGGCGCAAGCGACCTGAGCTTCACGCTCGAGATTCCCAGCGGCTTCCCCGACGCCGAGCAGATCGCGCGCGTGTGGCAGGCCTCTCTGGCTGAGATCGGCGTCACGCTCACCCCGAACGTGACCGAGCTGTCGGTGTGGCTCGACGCCTACGTGTCGCGCAACTACGACGCCACCTGGAACGTGTTCAACGTGGGCGCCGACCCGAACTCGTTCTTCGACATCATCATGAACCCGCACCTGACCGACGACTACGTCAGCCCGGAGGTCTCCGGCCTCGCCGCCGATGCCCTCGCTGTCTCGGACGAGTCGGCGCGCGCCGACATCTACGGCGAGCTTCAGCAGATCCTCGTCGAGGAGCTGCCGATCATGACGGTGCAGTTCACCCCGATCTACTCGGTCGCAGCGACCGGTGTCGACGGCTACGCGGTGAACCCGCTCGGTTGGCCGATGCTGACCGACGCGACGGTCGCCGAGTGATCCACGGAGGGAGAGGAAGATGAATCTGGCGCGACGTGCGCTCATCGAGGCGGGCAAGCTCCTCGTGGTGCTGTGGCTCGTATCGGTGCTCGTCTTCCTCGCCCTCCGGCTCACGCCCGGGGACCCGGCAGTGCTGCTGCTGGGTCCCCAGGCGGGACGCCCCGACGCCGCCGAGACCCTCGCGCAGCTGCGCATCGAGATGGGGCTCGACCAGCCCTGGATCGTGCAGTACGGAATATGGCTGACCTCGATGCTCACCGGCGACTTCGGTGAGTCCGCCCGCAGCGGCGTCAGCGTCACGACGTTGATCGTGGATGCGCTTCCCCCCACGCTGTGGCTGATCGCCCTCGCCGTGATCATCTCGGTGCCGGTGTCGATTCTCGCCGGAACCTGGGCGGCCTACCGCGGCCGCGGCTGGTTCCCCAACCTCGTGAGGTTCTCCTCGACGATGGGTGTGGCGATCCCCGCCGTATGGCTCGGACTGGTGCTCATCATCGTCTTCGCCGTCAACTTCAGCTGGTTCCCGTCAGGCGGCTATGTGGCCCCCACCGACGACCCGCTCGGGTTCATCGAGCACATGGCGCTCCCCGTCGCCACTCTCAGCGTCTTCCTCAGCGGCATCCTCACCCGTTTCGTGTTCGCCGAGGCGACCGACGTGTTCCGCCAGGACTACATGCGAACCGCCCTCGCCATGGGGCTGCCGACCCGACGGCGCGTCTTCGCCTATGCCGCCCGCAACGCCGTGCTGCCGATGATCACGATCGTGGGTGTGCAGATCGGCGCCCTGATCGGCGGTGCGGTGCTCGTCGAGGCCGTGTTCGGCCTGGGCGGCCTCGGCCAGCTGCTGCTGAGCAGCGTGCTCAACCGCGACTATCTCGTCGTGCAGAGCGCCGTGCTGCTGACCACCGTGGTGGTTCTCCTGATCGGCTATGTCGCCGACATCGTCTACCGACTCGTCGACCCGAGGATCTCCCGATGAGCGCTTCCACCGACCTCCGCCGTCCCCGCCTCCTCCAGCGGCTGGGCACCGCGCGCGTGCTGATGCTCGGCGTCGCCGCCATCGCACTGCTGATGGTCGCCTTCCCCGGCCTGTTCACCCCCTACGATCCCGCCGCGGTCGACCCGCGCGCGATCCTCGAGTCGCCGAGCTGGGCGCACCCCCTCGGCACCGACGAAGCCGGCGCCGACATCTGGGCGCGGCTCGTCTACGCGACGCGACTCGAAGCCCTCATCGCCGGCGGCAGCGTGCTCATCGCCCTGGTGATCGGCGTTCCGACCGGACTCATCGCGGGCACCTCGCGACGCTTCGTCGACTGGTCGTTGTCGAGCACGGCGTCGGCCACCCTCGCCTTCCCGCTCATCCTGTTCGCGATCCTCATGGTCGCCAGCTTCGGATCGAGCCCGTGGAGCCTCACTCTCATCATCGGATTCCTGTTCTTCCCCCGCGTGTTCCTCCTGCTGCGCGCCCAGACCAAGGCGCTGCGCGAGCGGGAATTCATCACGGCGGCACGCGTGGTCGGCGTCGGCTCCGCCCGCATGCTCGGGCGCCACATCCTTCCCAACGCCGCCGGGCCGCTCGCGACCCTCGTGCCGCAGCTTATGGCCGAAGCCGTGCTGATCGAGGCCGGTCTGAGCTACCTGGGCCTCGGTGTGCCGCTGCCCGAAGCGACGTGGGGCACCATTCTGGAAAACTCCAAGGCCTACTACGTCACCGCCCCCTACTACGCGATCGCCGCGGGCCTGACGATCACCCTCGCCGCCGCGGCGCTGATGTTCGCCGGTGAACTCGTCGCCGAGTCGAGCAACCCGATGCGACGTCGGAGAGCCGCATGACCGCGACCGTCCTCACCGGAGCGCTCGTCGTCGACGGCACCGGGGCACCCGGGCGCCGGGCCGACGTGACCATCGCCGACGACCGAATCACCGCCATCGACGCCCCCGGCACCGCGACCGGTACGACGCGCCACGACCTCGACGGGCTCGTGCTCGCCCCGGGGTTCGTCGACCTGCACGCCCACTCCGACCTCACCCGCTTCGCCTACCCCACCGGCGACACGCGTGTGCTGCAGGGCATCACCACCGAGGTGATCGGCAACTGCGGACTCAGCCCGGCCCCCACCTCGGGCGAGGGCTTCCGCGACGCGATCGCGACGATCGACGTCGTCCCCTCGGTGCCCCTGTCGTGGGAGAGCCCCGCGGAGTACCTGGATGCCCTCGACGGCCTCGCCGCCGCATGGAACATCGCCCCCCTCCTCGGCCATGGATCCGTGCGCCGACGCGTGATGGGCGACGCCGCCCGCGCCGCGGCACCGGCCGACCGCGCGGCGATGTCGCGCGTCGTCGCCGACGCACTCGATGCGGGGTATTGGGGGCTGAGCTACGGGCTCATGTACGCGCCCGGCGAGCTGAGCGACCCGACCGAGCTCGGAGCACTCGCCGCCACGGTCGCCGCCGCCGACGCCCTCGTCGCCGTGCACCTGCGCGCGTACGACGCCGACGGGCTCGTCGACGCCGTCGATGAGATCCTCACCGTCGCAACGACCGCGCGGGCGCGGCTGCAGATCTCGCACCTGCGCTCCATCGTCGATTCCGAGGGAGCGGCGCTCGACGCGGCGCTGTCACGCATCCGCGCCAGCGATGCCGACGTCGCCGCCGACGCCTACCCGTACCTCGCCGGGCACACCACCGCGTTGCAGCTGATACCTTCCGAGCTGCGGGCACGCGGCACGGCGCAGATCCTCGCCGAGGTGCGCGGCAACCGCAAAGCCCTCGCCGACGAGCTGCGGCGCACCGTGCACTTTTCGCCCGACGCGATCACCATCGTGCGGGCGGGCGAGGGGCAGACGCCCGAACTCGGCTGCACCCTCGAACAGCTCCAGGCCGCCGACCGGCTCGGGCGCGACTGGGCGCTGATCCTGCTCGACCTCATCGACGCGCACGACGCCGCCGTCGACGCGATCATCGTCGGAACCCGCCCGAGCGACGCGGCCCGCGTGCTCGCCGAGCCCTACGTCTCGGTCGCCTCCGACGGCGTCGCGCTCGCGCTCGATCACACGCTCAACCGCGCGCATCCGCGTTCCATCGGCACCTTCCCCCACGCGATGCGCGACCTGCTCGATGCCGGATTCGCGCTCGAAGCGGTGGTGCACAAGATGACCGCGCAGCCCGCCGACCGCCTGGGCCTGACCTCACGCGGCCGCATCCGCGTCGGTGCGCCCGCCGACCTCGTCGCCCTCGACCCCACGACCGTGCGGGATCGCGCCGACTACGCCCACCCCCTCGTCGCCCCGGCCGGGATCGAGCGGGTGTGGGTCGCCGGCCAGTGTGTGGCCGAAAGCGGCCGCGTGACCGGACGCCTACCCGGTGTGCTTCTGAGGAGGACACGATGACCCGACCAGACCTCCTGACGATCGACGACCTCGTCGTCGACTACGGCCGCAGCGACAAGAACGCCGTCGACGGCGTCAGCCTCTCCGTGCGCGAAGGCGAGACCCTCGGCCTGGTGGGCGAATCCGGGTCGGGCAAGTCCTCGATCGCCCGCGCCGCGCTCGGGCTCACCCCGTACCGCGGGTCCATCCGCTTCCAGGGCCAGGAACTCCACACGGCCACCAAGGCGCAATGGCACACCACGCGCGGCCGGCTGCAGATGATCTTCCAAGACCCGTACTCGACCCTCGACCCGCGCATCCGCATCGGCGTCCAGATCGCCGAGCCGTTCCTCGTGCACAAGGCCGCCCCGCGCACCGAACTGCCCGTTGAGGTGGCCTCGCTCCTCGAGCGGGTGGGGCTCGACCCGGCCATGGCCCGCCGCTACCCGCACGAGTTCTCGGGCGGGCAGCGCCAGCGCATCGCCATCGCCCGCGCGATCGCGCTGCATCCGACCCTCATCGTGTGCGACGAGCCGACCAGCGCCCTCGACGTGTCGGTGCAGGCGCAGGTGCTGACGCTGCTGGAGGAGCTGCAGCGCGAGCAGAACATCGCCTACCTCTTCATCGCCCACAACCTCGGCGTGGTTCGTCGCATCTCGCACCGCGTCGCGGTCATGTACCTCGGCCAGATCATCGAGACCGGCCCCACCGACGAGGTGTTCCGCAACCCGCAGCATCCGTACACACGAGCCCTGCTCGATGCCGTGCTCGAACCCGACCCGGCCGAGCGTCACCGCGCCCACCTCGCTCCCTCGGATCTGACGAGTCCGATCGACCTCGCCACCCGCACGGAGGAGTCATGAGTCTGCTGTCGATCGAGAGCCTGCGCATCACCTTCGCAGGGGCCGCCGCGCCGTCGGTCGACGGCGTCGACATCCGGGTCGAAGCGGGCCAGCGCGTCGGCGTCATCGGCGAGTCGGGATCGGGCAAGTCCATCACCGCGATGAGCGTGCTGCGCCTAAACGACGAACGCATCATGCAGTACGGCCAGGACTCGCGCGTCCTCTTCGACGGCGACGACATGCTCACCGCCGACGCAGCGATGCTTCGTCGCACCCGGGGCGCAGCGGTATCGATGATCTTCCAGGACCCGATGTCGGTGCTCAACCCGGTGTTCCGGGTCGGCCGACAGGTGCTCGACGTGCTGCGCACCCACTCCACGTTCACGGTGGCCGAAGCCCGCGACGTCGTGCTGCGCAGCTTCGACGAGGTCGGCATCCGCGATGCCGAGCGGGTGTACAACCAGTACCCCCATGAGCTCAGCGGCGGGATGCGCCAACGCGTCATGATCGCGATGGCTATCGCCGCGCGGCCGCGCCTGCTCATCGCCGACGAGGCCACGAGCGCGCTCGACGTCACCGTGCAGGCCGCGGTGCTCGACACTCTGGACCGTCTCGCCGAGGAGCGTGGCATGGCGGTTCTCATGATCACCCACGACATGGGCGTCGTCGCCCGCTTCTGCGATGTCGTGACCGTCATGTACCGCGGCTCGGTCGTCGAGCACGGCCCGACCGCCGAGATCCTCACCGACCCGCAGCACGAGTACACCCGGGGGCTCCTCGCCGCCGTCCCGCGACTTCACGCCTAGACCACTGTTCCCATTACCCAGATCCGACCCCGACGAAGGAGAACCATGATCAGTTCCGTCTCGACCACCGACGCCCCACCGCCCGCCGGCCCCTATTCGCAGGGGCTCGCCGTCGGCGGCCTCGTCTTCCTATCGGGACAGGGACCGTTCGACGAGAACGGCAACCGCGTCGCCGAGACCTTCGCCGACCAGGTGCGACGCACCTTCGAGAACCTCGAGACGGTCGCGCAGGCCGCGGGCAGCAGCCTCCAGAACGCGGTCCGCTACGGCGTCTACCTGCGCTCGCTCGACGACTTCGCCGAGTTCAACGCCGTCGCCGCGGAGTACCTCACCGCACCGCTTCCCGCCCGCACGACGATCGAAGCCGCACTGCGCGGGTTCGACGTCGAGATCGACGCAATCGTCGCGCTGCCGACCGACGCATGAGGCTCGCCGTCGTCGACGAACGTGCGACCCTGCTCACGGATGCGGGGCCGGTCGACGTCGAACACGAGAGTGAGGGACGGTTCCCCTCCGACGTGACGCGGCTCTACGAGGAGTGGGCGGCATTCCGCCAGTGGGCGAAGGGCTACCCGTCGGCCGCAGCAGCCGCACCGCTGCCGGCATCCTCTTCTCTGGGGCCGGTCTCGTCGCGCCCCGCGCAGATCCTCGCCGTCGGCCTCAACTACGTCGCCCACGCCGCCGAGTCGGGTTTCGTCGTTCCCGAGGCACCGATCGTCTTCACCAAGTTCGCGTCGTCGATCTCGCGCCCCTACGAGGACCTTCCCCTCAGCGGCGACAGCGTCGACTGGGAGGTCGAGCTGGTAGCCGTCATCGGGGTCGGCGGTCGTGACATCGCGGCCGAGGACGCCTTTGACCACGTCGCCGGCTTCACCGTCGGTCAGGACTACTCAGACCGTGAGGTGCAGTTCCTCGGTGCGCCGGCGCAGTTCTCGCTGGGCAAGTCGTTCCCCGGCTTCGCACCTTTGGGTCCCGTGCTGGTCTCACCCGATGAGATGCCCACCCCCGAAGAGACCGTGCTCGAATGCACGGTCGACGGCGAAGTGATGCAGTCGGCGCCTCTGAGCGATCTGATCTTCTCGGTTCCCGACCTCATCGCCCGCCTGTCCGCGGTGGTGACTCTCATGCCGGGTGACCTGATCTTCACCGGCACGCCGCCGGGGGTCGGATTCGGCATGTCTCCGCGCCGCTACCTCCGCCGCGGGGAAACGGTCCGCGCGTCGATCACCGGAATCGGAGCTATCGAACAGGTGTGCGTATGAACCTCACCGCATCACACGATCGCAGTCCTCACTCGACCATGAAAGTCAGCGTGTAATCAAAACTCCTTGGCAGGAGGCGCTGGGCCGGCAGCGCACCGGGGCCGCACGAACCCGAGCCGAGACCGGTCTGCCCCGCGTCGAGGTTCAGCCACACACGGTCCGATGCACGAAGTTCGTTGGGGTGCGTTGCGGCGGCGAGGTCTTCGGTGGTCCATCGACGCGCGGTGAAGTCGACATGCGGATCGCCAGTGATCGTGAGCACCGATTCCGGAGACGCGACGCGCAGCCACCTGGCGTGCCGTCGGTTCCCGTTCTCCTGCGGCATCAGGTACGGCGTCTGCATCTCCTCGACCGTACGGCACCAGCGACCGAGCCGCGCGGCACGTGAGCTGTCTGCGTACGACT
This sequence comes from Microbacterium sp. UBA1612, assembly GCF_002321605.1. NCBI lineage: Bacteria > Bacillati > Actinomycetota > Actinomycetes > Micrococcales > Microbacteriaceae > Microbacterium > Microbacterium sp. UBA1612. Next base: position 86,581 of record NZ_DCMW01000023.1, on the reverse strand, counting down.
CCTCCGGACCGGGTCCGTACCATTCCACGTCGCAGAATGCCGCAGGCAGACTCATGCGCAACCCGAAGCGTGGCAACGGCACATCCCAGTCACCGAGCGGCTGGGCCTGAACCCGCAGGCTCACCGCCGCTTCATCGGCTGACCAGGTAAGCCGTGTGTCGAAGGCCAAGTCGCTGCCGTCGAATCCGAGTCGTCCCGGCACCACCACGGCTTCAGCGCCCACCTCGATCGCTCCGGCACGGTAGCGCGGCAGATCGAGGCCGATCTCTCGCCAGCGGGTTTCGTGAGGCTCCCACGAGAAGTCGCGATCGTTGTCGATCACGGCGCGCCAGGTGTCGAACCGCGGTGCGTCGACCTCGATGCCGGCCAACGACAGCAGCCCACCGTCGGTGTCATCCAGGATCGCGGAGCCGACGGTTACCTGCTCGCCGTGCGGCACCGGGCTGATCAGACGGGCGACCGGCTGCGCGCGCTCGGTGACCACAGACTGACCCCACGCCACCTCATGTCCCGCACGTGCCCAGGCGGTCGGTTCGCGGAGCACCGCCCGCACCGTCAACACGCGCTCCGTGGCGGGATCGTGGTCCGGCACATCCAGAGCCAACGGCAGACGCGCGCTCTCTCCGGCAGGCGTGTGCGGCAGGGGGAGATCGCCGGCTGCCACCTCGACACCGTCGTCGGCGACCGACCACCGAAACGCTAGATGCGACAGATCGGTGGCGTCGTAGTGATTTCGCACCACGACCTCGCCGGACGAGACGGTGATGCGCACCGGCTCGAACACCTTCTTCAGCTCGTGCAGCCCTGGGCTCGGCGTGCCGTCCGGGAATACGATTCCGTCGGCGATGAAGTTGCCGTCATGCCGGTCTTCACCGAAGTCGCCGCCATAGGCGAAGAACGTCTCACCGGCGGCTGTCACCTGCCGTAGACCGTGATCGAACCACTCCCACGTGAAGCCACCCGCGATACGCGGATACCGCTCGAAGATCTCCTGGTACTCCGCGAGGCCACCGGGGCCGTTGCCCATCGAGTGCACGTATTCGCACAACAGAAACGGCATGGCCCGGCGCCGCGCATCGAGGTCCGCATCGGGGAACGGGGGCTCCTGACGCTGCCCGATCAGCTCGAGATCGCGATGCGTGGTGTACATGCGGCTATAGACGTCGACGTGTTCGCACGACCAGTCGCGCTCGTAGTGCAGCAGGCGAGACGGGTCGCGTTCCTTCGCCCATCGCGCCATCGCGCCGAGGTTCTCACCGGTTCCGCACTCGTTGCCCAGCGACCACATCACGACGCTCGGGTGGTTCTTGTCTCGTTCCACGAGCCGCTGCATACGATCGACCAGCGCATCCCGCCACCGCACGTCTTCGGCGGGGTTCCCGGCCAGCTTGTGGAACCAGTCCACCGGAAAGAAGCCGTGTGTCTCGAAGTCGCACTCGTCGATGACCCAGAGGCCCAGTTCGTCGCACAGCCGCAGGAATGCCGCCTGAGGCGGGTAGTGGCTGGTGCGCACGGCGTTGATGTTGTGGCGCTTCATCATCTCGACGTCGTGCCGCATGCGCTCCATCGAGACGGTGCGACCGGTGTCGGGGTCGAAGTCGTGCCGGTTCGTCCCACGGAACAGCAGGGGACGACCATTGGCGAGCAGCACGCCGTCGACGACCTCCACCCGACGGAAGCCGATCCTGAGCTGCACCCGTTCGCCGTCGCTGACGAGCTCGCCGTCGTACAGCCGCGGTTCGTCGGCCGACCACGGCTGCACCGGGATCCGCACCTCGGCGCCGGATGCGGTGTCGACGTCGAGCTCGGGGATGATCACTCGCGCGGGAGTCGAGGACTCCACGCGAAGCACCCCCTCGCCCCGAAGGGTGTCGTAGTCGGCGTGCACGAAATGATCGTGAATCGCCGCAGCGGGTCGCCCGAGAAGGGTGACGCTACGGAAGATGCCCGACAGCCACCACATGTCCTGATCCTCGAGGTAGCTGCCCGACGACCACTGGTGAACCCGCACCGCCAGCACGTTCTCCGCATCCCGCCGCAGCAGATCGGTGACGTCGAATTCGCTACGGAGGCGACTGCCCGAGATCACCCCCACCTCGGTGCCGTTCAGCCAGATCTTGGCGAGCGAGTCGACGCCGTCGAAACGCAGCAGCACGCGCTCGACCTGCCAGTCCGCCGGCACGCGGAACGTGCGTCGGTAATCCCCCGTCGGGTTCTCATGCGGCACATACGGCGGATCGACCGGGAACGGGTAGCGCCGGTTCGTGTACGCCGGCGCGCCATGGCCCTGCAGCTGCCAATGCGCGGGCACGGGAATGCTGCCCCACGACTCACCCGTGGGTGCGGCGTCCCCGATGAAGTCGACGGCCGCATCCGCCGTGTCGCTCAGCCGGAACTCCCACGTGCCGTCGAGCGAGAGCTCAGGCGCATCCGAGACCGCATCGGCACGCGGCAGGATGGCGCCACGCAGCGGGAACAGCTCCTCGAAGTAACGGAACGGACGATCCATCGCCACCGGAGCATGGACGAGCCCACGGCTGCGGTCATCGGCGGCGAGGTCGGCAGCGACGCGATCGTTCATTGCGCTGAGGCGGTTCATTCCTTGACACCCCCGGTCGTGAGGCCCGACTGCCAGTACTTCTGCAGATAGAGGAAGACGATCACCAGCGGCACGATCGACACCAGCGACCCCGTGATCACGGTGGAGAACTGCGCCGACGCACCGCCGCCCGCCTCGCTCGCGGCCTGCAGCTGCGCGAGCCCGAGTGTGAGCGGGAACAGCGTCGGGTCGGAGAGCATGATCAGCGGAAGGAAGTAGTTGTTCCACGTCGCCACGAGTGCGAACAGCAGCACCGTGACGAGGCCGGGGACCATGATGCGCAGGGCGATCTGCCAGAAGATGCGGAACTCGCCGGCCCCGTCGATGCGGGCAGCTTCGAGCAGCGTGTCGGGGATCGACTCCTCGGCGTAGATGCGCATCAGGTACACCCCGAACGGGCTCACCAGCGAGGGCAGGATGATGGCCCACACGGTGTTGGTGAGGCCTGCTCCGGCGAACAGCAGATACGTCGGGATCGCGAGGGCGGTCATCGGCACCATGATCGCGCCGAGCACGACCGCGAAGAGGAACTTCTTCGCCGGGAAGTCGTACTTGGCGAAGGCGTAGCCGGCAGCCGCCGACAGCAACGCCGCGCCGACGCCGCTGACCACCGCGTACAGCACGGTGTTCCAGATCCACACGCCGAAGACACCGTCGCGCAAGGTGAACAGTTGGACGAGGTTGTCGATGAAGTGGTTCTCGTCGGCGAACCACAGACCGAAGCTGGTGAACAGGCCGGTGTTGTCCTTGGTCGACGCGATGATCAGCCAGAACAGCGGAATGAGGAAGTACCCCGCGCACAACCACATCACCACGGTCAGCACCGTGCTGCGCCCCTCACCGGGAGGCATCCCGGTGCCACGGCGGCGGGCCGACCGCGGGGCGTCGGCGGTGGTGACCGCCCGAGTCATGGTCGTGGTCATCGCCGGGCTCCCTTCTCACGACGCGCGGTGGACAGCTGGAACACGTAGGAGACGATCATGATGATGAATCCCAGCAGGAAGGCGATGGCCGCGGCGTAGTTAATGTCCTGGTTGGTGAACGCCAGGTTGTAGGCATAGAGGTTCGGGGAGAACGACGACCCGATCGCGTTCGGGGCGATCTCGTACAGCAGCTTCGGCTCGCTGAACAGCTGGAACGACCCGATCACCGAGAAGATGCCGGTGAGCACCAGCGCCGAGCGGATCGAAGGGATCTTGATGCTCCACGCGATGCGGAACTGGCCGGCCCCATCGATACGAGCCGCCTCGTACTGCTCCGCGGGGATTGCCCGCAGCGCGGCGTACATGATGACCATGTTGTAGCCGACGAACTGCCACGTGACGATGTTCATGATCGAGCCGAGGATGTTGTCGGGCGACAGGAACTGCGGCGACCCGAGCCCCAAGGCCCGCATCACCTGCGCGATCGGTCCGAAATTGTCGCCGTACAGGTATCCCCACATGAGGGTGGCGACCACGCCGGGCACGGCGTAGGGGATGAAGATCGCCAGGCGCGCGAACTTGCCGCCCCGAACCCGAGCGCTGTCCAGGGCGAGGGCGAAAAACAACGCGAGACCGAGCATGATCGGCACCTGGATGACCAGGAACAGCGCCATGCGGCCGAGTCCGCCGAGGAATCGCGGATCCGTCATCGCTCGCGCGTAGTTCTCGAGGCCGACGAACGCGTCGCCCCCGATCAGCTGCACGCGGAACAAGCTCAGGTAGCCGGCATACAGCAGCGGTACGAGCAGCATCGTCACGAACAGCAGCAGGAACGGAGCGATGAACAGGTACGCCCAGACGTTCCGCCGCTGTCGGTCGGTGAGACCCCGCCGCGATGCGATTGCCAGACCGGTCATCGGTCTCTCCTCTCGGTGGATGGGGGCGGCATGCGCCGCCCCCATCGGTCTCAGTCCGTGACGACCGTGAAGCCCTGCGACTCGCCGTACTCGACGAGTTCGTCCTCCCAGGCGTGCAGAGCGCTGACCAGATCGCCCTTCTCGGTGATCGCCGCGCCGAGGGTCTCTTTGAAGCTGGCGCTGGCGAAGTCGTTGTAGGGAAGCCACTGCCACGACGGGTCGACGGTCGCCGAGATGTCGGCGAAGAGAGCGTTGACCTCCTGGCCACCGTAGAACTCCAGCTCCTGATCACGGAACTCCGGCATCTCCTGCACCTCGACCGAGGCCGGGAAGAGGAACTGTTCGGTGGCGAGCATGACCGTCGACTCCGGGTCGGCGTTGAGGAACTTCACGAACTCCGCCGAGGCGATCGCCGCATCCGAATCCGTGGTGACGGCCATCGCCGATCCGCCCTGGTTGCCCGATGCCGGCGCCGAGGCATCCCACTGCGGCATCTCGGTGGCCCGCCACAGTCCGCTGGTGTTCGCCGCCGTACCCTGCAGGAACACCGGACCCCACGCGGCCGCCAGCCAGCTGGCATACGTGCCGTTGGACATGCTCTGGTACCAGTTGTCGTCGAGCTGGGGTGCAGTGTCGACCAGGTCGCGCTCGATGAGGCCGCCCCAGAAGTCGATGACCTGCATGACCTCGTCGCTGTCGAGGTCGATCGTGACGGTCTCGTCACCGTCGAAGGCGAACGGCTGCGCGCCGGCCTGCCAGAAGAGGGCGAGGATGGGCGAGAAGCTGTTGCCCGGCAGATCGGTGATGTAGGACCCGGTCTGCTCCTTGATCGCCATCGCGGCCTGCTCGTACTCGTCCCACGTCGTGGGCACCTCGACTCCGGCCTCGTCGAAGATGTCGGTGCGGTAGAGCTGCCCGGTGGGCCCGGCGTCCTGCGGCAGACCCCAGACGGCGTCGTCGTAGGCGACCTGGCCCCACGTGCTCGGCACGTACTCGTCTTCCAGGTCAGCCGCGCCGTAGGGGGTGAGATCCAGCACGCTGTCGGTGATGGTGAAGGACGGCAGGAACGAGTACTCGATCTGCACCACATCGGGCACCTCGCCCGACTGCACCGCCGCGCGCAGCTTCTGGTACTGCGCCGTCGCGCCGCCCTGGTTCGACAGCTGAACGGTGATGTCGGGATACTTCTCCTCGAACAGGTCGATCTCGTTCTGGATGTCGGGCACCCACGACCAGAAGTCGATCGTCGTCGGGGTGCTCATCGCCTCGTCGATCTGCTCCTGTGTGATCTCGTCCTGGTTCGCGGACGGAGACCCGCCGGGCGTGGAGCATCCCGCGAGCACGACTGCGGCAGTACCGGCCAGCGCGGCTGCTTTGATCACTCGGCCTCTTCGCACAGCGTTCATTGACTTCCTCTCTCAGAGTTTGCGGATCGACTTCGATCCGGAGCCCGGTCGCCCCGAGAAGGGGAGACGGAGCTCGGAGAGGGCTGCCGCCGACGACCGCTATGGCGTAAATTTACGTTATCACGCACATCGGTCTAAACGTAATCTTTTTATCAATGCCAGCTTGAAATCGGATCCCCTTGATCAGAGATCGTGTCTATCTCATCGATCGTCTGCAGGAGGATCGATCGCATCAGATCGTGCGCGGCGTCACCGTCTCGTCGCTGGATGGCGCCCGCGACGTCTACGTGCCGTTGCAGCGCCACGACGTCGGGCTCCGATGGCACGAGGCCGTGCTCGGTGCGGCTCACGAGAATCTGCGCGATGAGGGAGTCCAGCCGCGCGAACATCGCGTTGCGCGAGAGCAGCAGCACGCGAGCATGAAATTGCACATCAAGCGCCAGGAATGCCTCGCCGTCACCCTCCTCGCCCGCAGCCCACAGCTTTCCCGCCAGAGCGATGAGATCGCTGATCTCCGCCGACGTCGCGCGCTGGGCGGCCAGTCGAGCCGCTTCGGGCTCGACTGCGGCACGCAGTTCGACGAGGGCAGCCAGCTGCGCAGCACGGTCGGGCGAGGCAAGACGCCAGCGGATGATCTGCGGGTCGTAGAGATTCCACTCCGTGTCCGGCAGCACGACCACCCCGACGCGCCGGCGCGAGACCGCCAGCCCCATCGACTGCAGCACGCGAACGGTCTCGCGCGCCACGGAACGTGAGATGCCGTAGGTCGACTCGACGTCATCGAGCGTCAGGACGGATCCGGCGGGAAGCTCTCCCGCACAGATCGCAGCGCCGAGTTCATCCAGAACCTTCGAGTGCAGGCCGGCGAGGGAAGAGAGGCCTTCCGTGGGATGCGAGGCAGTCATGAAAGCTGAGGTTATCAGCCTGGCCAGCCGTTGAGATCATACGAATGGACGCCTCGGCGGTGTCAATGCTCAGCCGACGAGCAGCGGCGCACCCGGTCGGTCATACGCCATCGACGGCGCCTGGGTGGCGAGCTTGCCGCCGCTCACGTCGACGAGAGTGCCGGTGATGTACGAAGCGAGATCGCTCGCGAGGAAGCACAGCAGGTGAGCGACATCCTCCGCCGTCCCCCAGCGCCGGAGGCTCAGCGTACTGAGCCGCTCAGCCTGAGCCTCGGCCGACATCTCGGCGAAGCCGTTCATGTCGGTGGGGATCATCCCGGGCGCATAGGAGTTGACGGTGATGCCCCACGGTCCGAGCTCGCTGGCGAGCGTGCGGGAGAACTGCACGACCGCCGCTTTCGAGGCCCCGTATGCGGCTGCCCCGACGCTCGGCACGATCGCGGCGAACGAGGCGGCGTTGATGATGCGACCCGACGACTGCCCCTTCATGTGCGGGATGACAGCGCGGCACGTGTTGAAGGTGCCGCGTGTATTCACCTCGAACGCGCGGTCCCACAGCGCCGGATCAATGGCATCGACGTCGCCTTCGGCATTGATGCCGGCGTTGTTCACCAGCACATCCACCCGCCCGTGCCGAATGATGATGTCCTCGACGGCCTCCGTCACCGCATCCAGCTGCGTGACGTCGACAGACCGCCAGTGGATCTGGTCGCCCCCGTCGTCGGGAACGGACAGGTCGAGCCCGATCGTCACGGCTCCCTCGCTCGCGAACGTCTCGGCGATGACGCGGCCGATACCCCGCGCGGCTCCGGTGACGACGACCACTCTGCCGTCGAGTGCGATCTGCATCGATACCCCTTTTCGTCGGAGTAAACATACCTTATGTAGTGTTTGAGATGAAACGTAATCTTTTTAAAGGAGGCACGATGGCGGATCAGATCACCCGCGTCGCGTGGATCACGGGAGCAGGTAGCGGGATGGGGCGCGCGAGCGCGCGGCGGCTCGCGCGATCGGGCTTCGCGGTGGCCCTGTCGGGCCGGCGCGAGGACGCGCTGGATGGGGTCGCGCGCGAGATCAGGAGCGAGGGCGGGACCGCCGTCGCCGCTCCGCTCGACGTCACCGACACCGCTTCCATCGCCGCGTGCCACGACCACATCGTGGCTGAGCTCGGCACGGTGACCGACCTCGTACTGTCGGCAGGCCTCAACGATCCGCAACGCTCCTGGCGAGACCAGTCGCTGGAGAGCGTCAACGCCATCGTCGCCACAAATCTCCTCGGCCCCGTAGGCGCGGTGCAGGCCGTGCTGCCCGGTATGCGGGAACGAGGCGAAGGCACGATCGTGTTCATCTCCTCTTACTCGGGGTGGCGGTTCTCCCCCGACGCGGGCGTCGCCTACAGCGCGAGCAAGACGGCCCTGTCCTCACTCAGCGAGACGCTCAACGCACAGGAGAACGCGCACGGCGTGCGCGCCTGCAACCTCTGCCCGGGCGACGTCGACAGCGACTTCCTGTCGATGCGTCCGTCAGTGCCCGATGCCGTCGCACGCCAGTCGATGCTCAGCCCCGACGACGTCGCCGCCTCCGTCGCCTTCGTCATTGAAAGCCCCGCCACGGTGTGCGTGAACGAGTTGGTGGTGACGCCCGTCAAGAAGCGGGGGTGAGCCTCGGGCGACAGCTTGAGCTCTTGCCCTTGACGAGTATCGAATCTTTGTACTACACTGAGCGATAACGACAAAGTGCCCATTGTCGTCGTACCACTGGACGAGCGCGCCGTCTCGTCCAGCCGCAGACGAGGTGGGCATCAGTATGTTCTCTCCTGGCAACGAGTCATCCGAGACCGCGGAGCGCACCGCGTCCTTCGTTCACCGCCTGACGGTGGCTCGGGCCGAGGAGGCCGCCGCAGCGGCGAAGACCTCCGCGATCCTGGCCGAGGCCTACGCGTTCACCGTCGAGCAGACGGAACGCCTGCGCTCGGCCTCGGCGAGGGAGCGTGAGATGCCGCTACGCGCGATGGCCGCAGAGCTCGCGGTCGCCTCCAGGATGAACGACCGCACGATGCAGACGCACCTCTACGACGCGCACCGCCTCGTGAACGACTTTCCCGACTCCTGGAATGCGCTGCACGAGGGCCGCATCTCCCGAGCCCACACCTCCGTGATCGTCGACACCGGCCGTGAACTCGACGAGCGCGCCGCGCGAGGCGCCTTCGAGAACGACGTGCTCGCCTACGCCGAGACGACCTCCCCCGCACGGGTTCGGTCGTATGCGGAGCAGGTCGCGGAGAACCTCAACCCAAAGAGCATGCAGGAACGTCACGACAGGGCGGTGCTCGATCAGCGCATCTGGGTCGATGATCTTCGAGACGGCATGTCGATGCTCGGAGTGATCGGGCCGAGCGTGGAGGTGCACGGGGCCTACGACCGACTGACCCGACAAGGGAAGGCGATCAAAGCCGCGGACCGCGCAGCACGACGCGAAGCCGCCGAGCGGGAAGGCGCTTGCGGAGCCGCTCCCGAGATTCCGTGCGATGACGACACCGCGCCCACCGTCGAGGGTGAGGCGCCGGTCCAAGAGGACCTGTGGTTTGATGAGCGGTCGCTGAATCAGATCCGCACCGATGTGCTGCTGGACATGCTGCTCACCGCATCACCCTCGGTCGACCCGACCGGCGACGCTATCGAGGGCGGGCTGGGCGCGATCCGCGGGCATGTGCAGGTCACCGTCCCCGCCACGACACTCGCGGGAACGACCTTGGGCGGAGCGCAGCTGAACGGCAAATGCGCGGTGGACCCGGAGACGGCGAAGATCCTCGCCGGCAACGCCCCCGACTTCGACCGAGTGTTCCTCGACCCGATCACCGGTGTCGTCCTCGCCGTCGACCGACGCTTCGCCACACCGGCTCAGCGGAGGTATCTGGTGGCGCGGGATATCCGATGCCGGTTCCCTGGGTGCCGCAGACCCGCGATGGACTGCGACATCGACCATCGCGAAGACTGGGCTCTTGGCGGTAAGACCGACGTCGAGAACATGGGCGCGTTCTGCGAAAGCCACCATGCGTTGAAACAAGCCGCCGGATGGACCGTCGTCCAGATGCCCGGGGGAAGACTGCACTTCACCGCACCCTCCGGCCTGGAATACGTTGACGACCCACCACCACGGGTCATGTTCATGCCCGACGGGGTCGGCGGGCCCGGAGACGCCGACCCACCCACGGCAGAAGCGTCCGCCGCGCCCTTCTAGGCAACCCGTCCGACCTCGCCGGTCTCCGCCGAGGCATCCGCGGCAGTAACGGGCCGCCCGCCCGCGCGACCGCGCGGGCGGCGGCTCACGCCAGGGGCGCATGCAGCCCCCGCGAGAGCCCGTTCGTCGGCTCCGGCACGGCGACCGTTCATCCGAACCTCATCCTCATCGTGCAGAACGCGGCCGCGCAGCGGTTGACGCCGGCCGCCGGGGGACTGGTGATCTTCGGCCAGACGCTCGGGGGTGCTGTCGGGGTCGCCCTCTCGGGCGTCGTGGTCGAACAGTTGAGCCGCAGCACGGTGACCGGCGCCGAACACAGCATCCCGACGCTCTACATCGCCTATGCGGCCGCATCGATCATCGCGTTCGCCGTCGTGCTTCGCATCCCCATCGCACCGCTGCGCGACACGATCGATCTCGTCGAGCCTCTTCCCGGCTGACGTCTGGCCCCTCTGCCCGGCGGTCCCACTCCGCCGGGCGTCCCGCTCCCCCGCGGGCAACCACGCGTCTCGGGCTCGACCGATCTCCCGGGCCCGCGCGCACGTGCCCGCGCCCACGTGCTTCCGCCGAGCCCTAACTCAGGCTGGAGCGGGTCAAATCAGGCGGGAGGCCCGAGGAGACCGGCCTCAGGCACCCCCAGCCTGAGTTGGTGCACGCGACCGGTGGTGACGTCGGTGAGGTGACGTCACGCCGCCGGTTGATTCAATGCCGTTGGGAAGCCGGCTCCTCGCGCCGACCCCCTGCAACCACACCCCGCTTCCTGACTCAGGCTGGAGGGGTCCAGACGCGGGTGGAGGCCCGAGTCCAGGGCGCGCGGACATCGTCCAGCCTGAGTTGGTGCGCGCGACCGGCCGGCCCGCCGCCTCCTTAATTCGTTGGAAACGCGGCGGTAACCCGACGAGGTCGCGTGACCGATAACGTTCCAGAGTTGGGCAGCGGAGTTCGGTGCATTCATTGGGGGAGCATCGGGCAGTGATGTTGTCCGCGTCATACGAGGTTGGGGACTCATGAAGACGAAACAACGGCGTCTGCTGTCGGCTGGGATCGCGGGAGCGCTGGTGATCGGCGGGATCAGCACCTGGTCCATCACAGCGGCCAACGCAGACAGCCTCTCCGGCTCGGTGTCGGTGGTGCTGGACTTCACAGACAAGGACACACCGACCGCGACGATCGTCTCGCAGAATCTGTCGTCCGTCACCGCATGGGGGGTCGCCGAGCTGTCGTACGGCAGCACCGTGAAGCGGTGGGGTCCCACGAAGTACGACGCGGGCGAGAGCCGCACCTACTACCACGAGATTCCCGGGTGCACGTGCGAACTCGCGGCCAGCGCGACGGCCATCGCCTGGGGCTTCCACGAAGACGGCGACCGAGAGCCCGACTGGACGACCGGCGAGATGACCACCGCGGATCCGCGCGTCACCGTCATCGGATGCGACGGCCCAACGCCGACGCCCACTCCGACGCCGACCATTACGCCGACGCCCACGCCGACGCCGACGGTCACCCCGTCACCGACGCCGACGGTGACCCCGTCGCCGACGCCCACCGTCACGCCCTCCCCGTCGCCGACGGGATCGCCGACGGACACACCGACACCCGACCCGACAGCAACTCCGGCGGCAGCCACCGGGCAGCTCCCGGCGACGGGCGGCGTGATCGGATGGACCCTCGGGCTCGGAGCGCTCGGTGCCGCGGCTGTCGGCACCGGAGTGTGGCTGCGTCGTCATCGGCGGGCTTGACGCCCGGTATCCATCGCGCTTGGCGCAGGAATAGCACAGCGAACGTCGAGGAATCCCCGGTGCGTCCGTTCGGCATCGACCGACGGCGCACCCGCTGGCTAGCCTCGAAGGCGCGGGTGCTCTGAGCCGCCACGCTGGAACGTTCACCAATCTGGGGGGATCATGAACGCTCGCCGACGCACGCTGTATGCGCCGCGGCAGTCCCGACCACTGACGCCGTGGTGGCGCCAGGAGGTCGGTGGCCTGCCGGTGTGGGCGATGATCGTGATCGTGCCGGTCGTGGCCGCCCTTGTCGGCTACACCGTCCTGAACATTCCGAGCTGACGGCGACGTCGCTCCGCCGAGCCGTGGTTCCGTCCCAACACGGTGCCCACGCGCGAGACCCCCGGATCATTCCGGGGGTCTCGTGTTCTCGTCAGAGAGCCGCCCAGATCGTGGCGAGTCGTGCCGCGTCGGGCATCGGGCAATTCGCGTCGTACCAGCCCTGCGGCAACGGCTGATCTGCGGCCGCATACGCGTCGTCGACTGTGAACTCGCCCGAAGCCGGCGTCGGCGGGGTGTGCGAGACCACCGTGTTCGATGCGCTCGCGAAGTTCCATCCGCGAATCGAACCCGCAATGAAGCTATCCGATGCCGTCGCATTGGTGACCGGATCCGTCGTCTTGCCCCACAGCGTGTTCTGCGCCGTCATCACATGCCGCCCGGCACCGATCGGGTAACGCCCCGTACCGCGGAGACCACCGATGAAGGCGGAGTGTGCGAGGCTCACCCCGCTCGTGCGCTCCATCATGAGCACCTGCGAACTGGATTGAAAGAAGACACTGTCCTCGAAACGAAGGTTGCGGATCCCGCCGCTCCCGCTTGATCGGCTCGCCTGGAACGTGTCGCAGTGCGAGCTCGATCCCGCCGCCTTGTAGGCCGGCGCGACGTAGCATCCGAGGAGCGAAACACCGTCGATCGAGTAGTTGTTCGCGATGCGGAACGCCATGCGATCCGTGTCGTCATCGACCTGATTCGGCAGCACGCACTCGACGAACTCGACCCCGCTCGTGTTCGCGTTGTTGGCGGTGATGTTCAGCTGACCGACCGTCGACCATGCCAGCGCGAAGTCCTGTGCGTCGCGCACGAGCACCGCTTGACCGCTGAAGTCGAAGCCCACGACCGAGATTCCCGAGACGCTCACGAACGCATAGCCACGACTGGATGCCTGCGCGATCGTGCCGCTGGCGGTGACCGTGCCCCAGCCGTCGCGCGGCACGACCAGCACGCGCCACGTGCGCCCGCCCGCGTTGATGCCGTGAAGCACGCCGTAGTCGGTCGAGCCCGCACCGTAGCCGTAATCGAACACTCCCGGCTTCACCGCGATCTTGATCTTGCCCTGCGGCTGCTGCTGGATGGCGTCGGCGATGGCGTTCTGGATGGTCCACCAGTTCGGCTCCACCTCGACGACGAGGTCGAAGGCGTCGCCTGGCTCAGGCGTGCGCGCCGGCCAGTGCGATCCGGCCGGGCCGTAAGCGCCCGTCGCCGAAGCCGGCGCCTCCGGCGCGGGTGTCGGCACGGGATCCGCCGGCACCTCACACGACGGATCGATCGTCGTCGCGCTCGCGCGACCCGGCATCATCGTCTGCGCGACGGCGAAGGCCGGCACGGCCAGCATTGCGGCGCGGAAAACGTCGCGCCGACCCCATTCACTCTTCATCGATTCCACGATCGCCCCAACTCGTCGTCGAACACTGTTGGGAAAAGGAGTACACCAGTGGGGCTGGTGGGACAAGGAAGTTTTGCGCGAACGCGCCCGAGGGCCGCCGATCGAGCCAGATCAGACCAGTGCGGACCAGATCTGCAAGAGACGCGCCGCGTCGGGCATCGGGCAGTTCGCTTCGTACCACTCCTGGCCGAGGACAACGTCCTGATCGCCGTACGTCGCGTTATCGACGACGAACGAGCCGGTTGACGGCGCCGGCGGAGTCACGTCGGTCGTGACGGTGTCGGTCACGCTGTCAAACTGCCATGACTGGCGGATGGAACCGAGAACCAGACCCTCGCTCGCCGTCACACCTGTCACGAGGTCTCCCTGGGAGGCCGGTTGCCCCCACAGGGTGTTCTCACCCTCGATGAGATGAAGACCGTCCGCGATCGGATAGCGGCCGGTACCCCGAAGGCCACCGATGAAGGCGCTGCGCACCAGCGACACTCCCTGCGTGTGCTCGGCCATGACCACCGCGGAGCTCGACGCGAAGAGGACCGAGTCCTCGATGCTGATGCCACTCACGTTGCCCGCACCGGACGACCGGCTTGTCTGAAGCGTGTCGCAGTGCGCCGAGGAGCCTGCCACCTTGTAGGCCGGTGCCACGTAACAGCCGCGCATACTCACGCCGGAGGCGGAGTAGTCGTTTGCCACACGCACGGCCATCCGGTCTACGCCGTTGTCAGTGAGGTCGGGCAGCACGCATTCCACCATCTCCACATCGGACAACCCTTCGTGGGCGTTGGAGGTGGCGTTCAGACGGCCGAAGGTGGACCAGCCGATGGCGAAGTCCCGGCAGTTGCGCACCAGCACGCCCGTCGCACGGAAATCAACCCCGATCATCGCGACGCCGGCAAGGTTCACGATCGCATAGCCGGCGCCGTCGGCGATCGTTCCGACGCCGGCCACAGAACCCCAGCCGTCGCGCGGGGTGACCAGAACGCGCCAATCGCGGCCCACCGAACCGACGTCGTGGAGATCACCGGCCCTCGTGGAGCCCGAACCACCGCCGGCAGCGAAGGTGCCGGGGCGCACGAGGACCTTGACCTTGCTCGTCGGGTCCGCGGCGGCGATCGCCGCGCCGATCTGACCCCAGTCGGGGTCGACCTCGACAACCGAGTCGAACGCGTCATGCACCCAGGGAGTGCGGGTGGGCCAGTGGGAGCCGTCGGGACCGAAGAAGCCGCTGGGGGCGTTCAGCTGCGGTGCCGGCTCGAAGAGCTCCACGGTTGCGCCGCCGCCGCCGGCCTCCAGCGGAAGCGAGGCGGTGAGGGTTGCGGTGCGGTCGACGTCGCTGCCCAGCGCACTCGTGACGATGTACACGGTGAAGGACGACATGGCGTTGCCATCGCCCAGCACGATGACCGCGTCAGCGCCCGAGTATTCGATGCTTCCCGGCAGAGCCGGTTCGGTCAGCACGGTCTCGGCGGTCGGCGTGAACCCCGCTGCCGAGAAGATATAGGTGCCGGCCGGAAGAGCGCCACCCTCGACCGTCTCCACCCGCAACGCGGGGTACTCCCCGACGGTGTCCACCGAGGCGGTGGACGGTGTCACGGTGGGTGAGACCGTCATCGCCGGAACGACCGTCGTCGAGACGATGACCGGTGCCGCCCAGGCGCCGGCTTTCAAGAGTGTGCGTCGGTCCATACCGATGCCTGACAGTTCCACGATCGCCCCAAATCGGTCGTCGGATGTAGGTGCTGCACGCGAAACCCTAGAGGAACACTGCGCCGAATCTCGGTACATTCTCCCGGTGAAACGCGGAATTCACATTGACAGCGCCGTCGGCGCCTGATCAGACGCTCGTCGTCACCACGTATGCTGGAGGCCGTGCCTGCTCCATCCCGTTCCACTCGCACCCCGCGTGGGCGGGCGGCACAGCCGGCAAGGCGTTGTACCGTCGCTCTCATCCATCCGGCAAGGAGGCCGTGATGCGAAAGGGAACCGTGATCGCCGTACTGCTGACTCTCGTCGTGCTCGCCGCCGTCGCCACGGGCATCGTGCGACGACTCGACATCGACGCGCTCCGCGAGCGCGAGCTCGACGACTGGGCCGAGTCCGCATCCCGCTGAGTCACGTTCGGCACGCTAGAGTGCCGGAAAACACGAATGGGGACTCGTGGAACTCCGTGACTACCTGCGCATTCTGCGCGCGCACTGGATGGGCGTCGCGCTGCTGACGATCCTCGGACTCGCCGTCGCGCTCGGGTGGAGCCTCCTTCAGCCGCGCATGTACACCGCGAGCACCAGCGGGTACGTCACCGCACAGGAGTACGCACAGAGTTCCGGCGGTGGATCGCCGCTCGTCGGCGACCAGCTCGCCCGCAGCAAGGTCACCTCATACCTCGACATGGGCACGTGGCGGGTCGTCGCGGAGTATGCGATCGACGAGCTCGGGCTGGAGACGGCCCCGGAATCGCTCGTGCACCGCGTCGACGTCTCGAACCCGCTCGACACCGTCGTCATCCACGTCGACGCCACGGCCTCGTCCCCCGAGGCGGCCCGCGATCTCGCCGAGGCCTGGATCCGCGGAATGACCGCCGCGATCGACCAGATCGAGGGCGACGGCACCCCCGGGTCCGCCGCCGTCACCCTCATCCCCGGCGACTCCGCCGTGCTCCCGACCTCGCCATCGTCGCCGAACATCGAACTCAACGTCGCCCTCGGCGGACTCATCGGCCTCGCCCTCGGCATCGGGTATGCAGTGCTGCGCAGCGTGCTCGACCGCCGCGTGCGATCGGCCGACGACATCGAGCGCGAAACCGGCGCATCCGTGGTGGGCACCCTCCCCCTCGAGCGCGACCTCGACAATCACCGCGAGGTGCTCTCGTTCGCCACACCCGACGCCCGCGCACCCCGCACGGCGCTCACCGAAGCGATGCGCGAATTGCGCACCAACCTGCGCTTCATGGACGTCGACAACCCCCCGCGCTCGATCGTCGTGACCAGTCCCCTGCCCGGTGACGGCAAGTCGACGACGGCGGCGAACCTCGCGATGAGCCTCGCCGCCGCCGGCGAGCGCGTCGCCTTCGTCGACGCCGATCTCCGGCGCCCCGTCGTCGCGGGGCTGTTCGGGCTGCCGGAGGGCGCCGGCCTCACCGACGTGCTCTCAGGCCGGGCGCGCGTGCAGGATGTCGCCCACACCGTCGGCGCCGACCGCAACCTGCTCGTGCTGCCGGCCGGGCGCATCCCGCCGAACCCGAGCGAGGTTCTCGGCTCGCAGCGCATGCGAGAGCTGGTCGAGATGCTCACCACGCACGGGCTGGTCATCATCGACACCCCACCGACCCTGCTCGTCAGCGATGCGGCCGTGCTCAGCGCCTCGACCGACGGCGCCCTCGTCGTCGTCTCGGCCGGGCGCAGCACGTTCGAGATGCTGGAGAAATCCCTTGAGAACATCTCGCGCGTCAACGGTCGGGTGCTCGGGGTCGTGCTCAACAAGACGCCGCGGCGGCGCGGCGCGCAGGACTACTACGGCTACGCCCCGGCGACCGGCACCGAGCCCGAGAACGCGTCAGCAGCTCCCCACGGCTGGACGGTCGTCAGTGGGGTGGGTGGCGCCGCACCGCGCCCGGATCGCCGCCCCGGCGTGTAAACGTCATGTGACGGACGGCGGCGCCCCGTCCACCCGGGGGTACTGTCAGCCCTGTGCAGCCGACGTCTCTCCGCCGCCGGTCGCGGCGATTCCCCGCCACCGCTGTCCGCGGGGCGATCGTCGTGGGGGCGGTGATGAGCGTGATGACTCTGGCCGGGTGCGCGGACACCCCGCCACCCGAGCCCACGCCGACGCTGAGCAGCGCACCGACGACCCCGCCGGTCGACACGAGCAGTGTGCGGACGCTCATCGACAGCGAGCGCTCGACACCCGACCTCGTCGTGGGTGAACCGGCTGAGCCCGTCGGTGGGGAGAGCGCGGTGCAGGTGTCATACGACAGTGGCGGCGCGAACGTCACCGGCGTGCTCCGCATCCCCGACGCGGACGGACCGGTTCCGATCGTCGTCGTGGTGCACGGCAGCGTCGACCCGGAGGACTACGAGACCGGGCGCGATCTCGTGCCGGAACAGCGAGCGCTGCTCGACGCCGGATTCGCCGTCTTCGCCACCGACATGCGCGGCTATGCCGGATCCGACTCGGCCGACACCGCAGCGAACCTCACCATCGATCCGGGCTTCGGCTGGTCGACGGTGCTCGACTGGGGCATGGCGCTCGATGTCGTGAACGCGCTCGAGATCGCCCGAAGCGGGCAGATCGACGGCGTCGATCCCGATGCCGTCGGTCTGCTGGGGCATTCCCTCGGCGGTCTTCTCGCTCTGGATGCGGCCGTGATCTCGCCGGGCGCGTCGGACCTGGTCATCGCGATGAGCGCACCGGCATCCGACCTCGGTGAAGCCCTGGGTCAGGTCGCCGAAGACGACCCCGACCTCGCGGACGAACTCGCCGCCGAGGGCATCGGCCTGCCGGCCGAGGACCCGGAGTACTGGGCCGACATCTCACCGGCGACGTTCTTCGACCGAGCGACCGAGCCGCTGCTGCTGCTGCACGGATCGGCCGACGACGTCGCTCCGGCGGAGTGGGCGCAGCGGACGGCGGATGCGTGGACCACGGCAGGAGGCACCGCCGAGGTGGTGGTGCTCGACGACGGCGATCACCACCTGGAGCCTCGACGCGGCGAGGGTGACGACATCATCGTGGCAGCGTTCGACGCCGTGCTGCGCTGACCTGCGGTCGGGCAGAAATCCGTCACGTGTCCGTCATGAAACGATCACGTGACGAACAGGTGCCCCCGACGCTCGGCGGTCTACGCTGAACCCAGCGATGCTGCTTGGGGAAGCATCGCTTTCTTGTGCCAGTGGGGAGGCGCATATGGATCGGCCGCGCATTGCGGTGATCGTTCGGTACGGACTGAATCCGAACGCCTGGGAAGAGCGCCATCGGCGCGGTGAGGTCGCGGACAGAACGCCGTACGGATACCACCTCGCCGAGTCGGCCTTCGACCTGGAATGGTCGACCGACCGCATCGAGGGCGCCACGGCCCGGTGGTGGCGCATGACCGCGAAACGCGTGCTCGGGTTCGACTTCATCCACGTGTGGCGCAACCGAGACGCGATCGCCCGGGCCGACGCGGTGTGGACGCACACCGAGCGGGAGCATCTCGCCGTCGCCCTCCTCAAGCTGCTGCGACCACGCCGCTACCGAGCCGCGAGCATCGCGCAGTCGGTCTGGCTGTGGGACCTGTGGCCCGAGCTGTCCGGCATCCGCACCCGCTTCTTCCGCCTCCTGCTGCGCCGGCACGCGGTCGAGGTGGTGCTGAGCCGCGTCAACCGCGACGACGCCCACCGCCTCGCACCCGGCCGTACGGTGCTGCGCGTTCCCTTCGGCACGCACTTCGCCGACGCGGGAGAGCCGGCCGAACGTGCCGAGCCCCGCGTCGTCGTCGTGGGAAACGACCGGCATCGTGACTGGGATCTCATGGCCGGTGCCGCCCGCGCGATGCCCGGCGTCGCGGTCGATGTCATCTCCCTGTCGGATGAGGTGCGCGCCCTCGACTGGGCCCCCAACGTCACCGTGCGAAGCCTTCGGCAGGCCGACCTGCTCCGCACGGTGTACCGCTCGGCGACCGTGGTCGCCCTGCCGCTGCACGAGAACCGGCACGCGTCCGGCTGCACCGTCGCGATCGAAGCCCTGTCCGCGGGTGTGCCCGTGGTGGCCACGGACGCCGGAGGCATCGACGAATACCTCGACGGCAGCGTGCACAGCACGCTCGTCCCCCGCGGCGACCTCGACGCGTTCACCGCCGCGATCGCCGTGCTCACGCGCGAGGGTGTCCGGGAGGAAACCTCCCTCCCCCGCCATCGCGGTCTCGGGGAGGCCGACTACATCGCACGGCTGGTCGCCATCACCCACGCCGTCCTCGCCGGGCGGCCCGTCGACCCGGCCGTCGAGGAGTTCCAGACGATGAGCAGCGCCGACGATCCGGAGCCGGCGCGATGACCGCCCTCGACCTGCTGCTGACGGCGCAGCGCACCAGAGACCTCGTCTTCAGCAAGCTCGCGGCGGGCGGCTTCGCGAGTTTCGGACCCGCATCCCGCATCCTGCTCCCCACACGCTTGTCCGGTGTGGCGAACGTGGCTGTCGGCGACCGCGTGCTCATCGGCGCCGGGTCGTGGCTCATCGTTCCCGAGCAGCGAGCACCTGGACCGAACATCGTCATCGGCGACCGCGTGCGCATGAATCAGACCTCGATATCGGGAGTGGAGCGCATCGACATCGAAGAGGGGGTCGCGATGGCGCGCGGCTGCTACATCTCCGACCACTCGCACGGCTTCGACGACCCCGACGCGTTCATCCGCGACCAGCCCCTCTCCCGCGTCGCCCCCGTGCGAATCAAGCGAGGCGCGTGGCTCGGGCAGAACTGCGTCGTCATGCCCGGCGTCACCATCGGTGCCGGCAGTGTCATCGGAGCCAACAGCGTCGTCACTCGAGACATCCCCGACCGCACCGTCGCCGCCGGAACTCCCGCACGAATCCTCAGGAGTCTGCCGTGACGCTTGCCGCATCCTCTCCCCTCCAGCCCGGCACGTCCCACCGGGCGCGCGACTTCGTCTTCACGTTCTCGTACGAGTCCTACGCCGACGCGCACAAGCGCGGGATGATGCGCCCGCCCGATCGCCTGGTGTCGACGCTCATCGACAGCCCCGAGGTGCGTCGTGTGCTCGTCGCCGATCCCTTCCGCTCGTGGATCACCAGCTGGGTGCGAGCGCTCGTCGACATCCGCCACCGGGCGCGCGAGACCGACAAGTTCCGGCACGTCAGCCCGATGCGCATCGCGCGCGCCGATCCGGTGCACGTCGATGACGTGGCCGCGGTGTACCGGGACTACGAGCGCATCGTGCGGCGCGCGGCGGAGGCTGCCCAACTCGAGCAGCCGGCGTTCGTGACGGCCAGTCCCCTCGTCGGCGGCTTCACCGACCTCGACTGGACCGGCGGCGCGCTCTACTACGCCCGCGACGACTGGCTGAGCTCCCCCGCGAGACGCCGTTACTGGCCGGCGTACCGCGAGGCCTACCGCCGCATCGCCGCCAGCGGGCGCGCGGTCGCCGCCGTCTCGCAGGAGATCATCGACCGCATCGAGCCAACGGGGCCGCACCGGGTCGTCCCCAACGGAATCGAGCCGCGGGAATGGCTCGGTGCGCAGCCGACGGCACCGGACTGGCTCGCCCGCATCCCGGGCCCCCGCGCGGCCTACCTCGGCACCCTCGACTCCCGCCTCGACATCGACGGGCTCGAGACCCTCGCCGTCGCCCGACCCGATCTGCACATCGTGCTCATCGGCCCGGTGCCCGATCCGACGTACATCCGCTCGCTGCGCGGCCGACCCAACATCCACATCCGCGGTGAAGTGCGCCGTCACGAGGTCGTGGCGGTGCTCCGCAACGTGGAGCTGACACTTCTCGCCCACCGGCGCACGCCGCTGACCGAGGCCATGAGCCCGCTCAAGGTGTACGAATACCTCGCCGCCGGCAGACCGGTGCTCGCCACCGACCTGCGCCCCGTCCGCGGTCTCGGAGACCGAGTGCTCCTGGCCGAATCCGTATCCGACTTCGTCGACCTGCTGGATCCCGCACTGGGAATCGGGCTCCAGGAAGAACCGGCGAGAGCGTCGTACATCGCAGCCAATGCGTGGACGGCGCGACATCGAGAGATCTTGTCGCTCCTGGGCGGCTGATCACAACCGCTCCGACCATGTCAGGGCACGAAACTCTGGGGGTTTCACAATGAGTACTGGGGACGTCTTGCTCGTCTGTTCCGGCGGCGGCCATCTGCGCCAACTCGCCGGATTCGCCGAACGCCTGGGCTACCTGCCCGAGAACCAGGTGTGGGTGACCTTCCGCAACGCGCTCAGCGAGTCACTGCTCGAGGGCCGCCGCGTCATCTATGCGCCGTTCACGGCCCCGCGCGACGGCAAGAACTTCGCCAAGCTCGTCGCGATGTCGGGGTCGGTCTTCCGCCATCACCACTTCGTCGAGGCGGTGAGCACCGGGTCGAGTCCCGCTGTCGCCTTCCTGCCGCAGGCGGCGATGCGGGGCATCCCCACCCACTACATCGAAAGCGCCGCGCGCGCCGACGGACCGTCGATGACGGGGAAGATCATCGCGCGTGTGCCGCGCATCAAGACCTACACCCAGTACCCGGCGTGGGCCGACGAGAAGTGGCAGTACCGCGGGTCGATCTTCGACGAGTACGAGCCGGGACCCCGCGAGGTGACACCGCGGACGCCGCGACGGGCCGTCGTCTCCGTCGGAACGCAGGAGGGATACCCCTTCACCGCGATGATCGAGGCGATCGCGCCGCTCGTGGCCGACATGGACGAGGTGCTCTGGCAGACCGGCGACGCCGATGTGGCCGGACTCGACATCGATGCCCGCATCGGCGTGCCGCACGCGGAGCTGAAGGCCGCGATCCGAGACGCCGACGTCGTTCTCACGCATGCCGGCGTCGGGGCGGCACTCACCGCCCTGGAGGCAGGCAAGCACCCGATCCTCCTGCCACGACGCGCCGAGCAGCACGAGCACATCGACGGGCACCAGATGCAGGTGGCGCGGGAGCTCGATCGGCGCGGACTGGCCACCCTGCGGCTTCCGGATGCGCTGACCCGCGACGACATCGTCGAGGCGGCGCAGCGCTCCGTGCGGGTGACGACCCCGCCGCCGTTCTCGCTGCTCCCCACCGGCCGCGCCCGCGTGGGCGGCTGAGGAGGCCGATGGATTCCGGGAACCTCGACCGACGCACCTTCCTCAGGGGTGGCATGCTCCTTGCCGTCGGCGCCGCCGTGACCGCGTGCGCCCCGATGGACCCGCGGGTCGTCGTCTCGCCCACGCCGCTCCCGTCGTCACCGACACCGCTGCCGAGCGGCAGCAGCCGCCCGGGGACGACCGCGACCTTCGGGCCGAACGGCACGCACTATCCCGAAGAGCTGCCCTGGCTCGGTGACACCGCCGTGCACGAGCTCGAGGCGGAATGCGACTGGGTGGACATCGGCCGGCAGCTGCAGGGGCTCACGCCGCAGCAGGTGGCCGAGGGGGTCGTCATCCGTGTCGCCTCCGGAAGTCTCCCGGGAGACGGTGCCACGTCATCCGCACGCCCCGCCCTCGGCGGATTCGGCGACCCCGAGTGGACCCGCAACGTGCTCATCTGCCCCCGAGACGGCTTCGGCTCGATCACGGTCGCCGACGTCGGCATCCGCTTCGATCAGTGCTCCCGCCTCTCCCTGTTCGGCTTCGTCAGCGCCGGCAGCTTCGCCCTCACGCAGTGCACGAACATGCAGCTCGGCTGGAGTCGGTTCGCATCGGCGAACATCACCCGAGGCGGCGATGCACTGGCCTTCTACGAGCTCGTGCTCGGATTCCGGCAGAACCCGGAAGACACCGTCGGCATCCGCCCGACCGAGTCGTATGCCATGACGAACATCAGCCGCTACGGGTGCGTGTTCGGACCGTCGGTGAAGCCCGCCGACAGCGACGCGCACTGCGACACGGTGCAGCTGGAGGGAACCGGCGACGGCGAGTTCGGCCCGTTCCTCAGCGTGGACTGCGTCGACTACGGCTCGTCGAACGCCGCGATGCTGCTGCACGACCAGCTCGTGAGCGCGGAGTACGAGCACTGCATGATCCTCGGCGAACAGCTCCCGTGGCGCATCTACCCTTTGCAGCCCGGCGACTACGAGGGCACGCCGAACGCCTTCTCGGGCGGATGCCGCGACGTGCGCCTCACGGACTCCATCGTCGCCGGCGCCGTCGGGCGCATGGGGTTCACGGTCGTGGAGAACAGCACGCTCAGCTACCAACCCGTCGACTCGCAGCAGCCGAGCCAGAGCGGAGCCTGGAGCGTCGACACGGGCATCTCGGCGTGGAGCGCGAACGACATCATGTCCCGGCAGGACATCCCCGACTACGACGACGCCACGCTCGCCGGCATCTGGACCTGGTAGCGGCCGCCCTCACCGGTCGCGGCTGCGCAGGTCCCGGCGCAGGAGGCCGGCACCGGCCGCTGCCGTCGGTGCGGACGGTGCGGTCGGTTCCCCGGGCCGCGGGTGGGCACGGCCCTCCGGCTCCCGCCGCAGCGGCTCACTCTCCGCCGCCTCGGCGAAGGTCTGCGGCTCGATCGGCTCGAGCTCCTCCTCGAGGATCGCCTCCGCCTCCTCCTGCTGCTTCGGCGTCTTCGGCGCGCGCACGCGCCCCACGAACTCGAGGATGCGCGCGACGTCGCGGCGATAGCCCGGAAGGAGGAACAGCGGGGCGACGCACACGAGTGCGGCACCGCATCCGACCAGGATCTCGAGGATCGCCACCGGGCTCGGCACCAGCCGCGAGACGAAGTACGACGCGACGAACGCGACCATCGCCATGACGGCCGGGCGGAGGATCGGCAGCACGATGTCGCTGCCGCGCACGAAGGTGCCGCGGATCGCGAAGGCGAATCCGGGAACGAGCAGCAGCAGGCTCATCACCCCGTACGTGATGACCAGGCCGTTCAGGCCGCCCCACCAGATGCCGAACACGTAGCCGGCGATGATGAGCGGCCGGGCGACGAGGTCGTAGACGAACTGACGGTGCGAGTGCCCGAGCGAGATGTAGATCCAGGTTCGCAGGCGCCCGATCGCCTGCGCGAACCCGGCGATGGCGAGGAGGGTGAAGATCGTCGCGGCCGTCGACCAACCCGGACCGAGCAGCAGGAGCACGAGAGGCTGCGCGACACCCGCGGCGATCGCGTAGGTCGGAAGCGTCAGATATCCGATCACGAGCGCGGCGCTGCGGATGTAGCGACGATAGCGCTCGCCCTCGTCGCGGAGAGTGCTCAGCACCGGCAGCGCGACGCGCCCGAGCGGACCGTTCATCTGCTGCAGGGGCAGCAGGAACAGCGCATAGGCGCGGGAGTACTGGCCGAGAGCGGTCGGACCGAGAGTGGCGCCGATGATGACGTTGTCGAGGTTCTTCTCGGCGTAGCCGAGGAGCTCCGCCCCGAAGATGCTGCCGCCGGTGCCGAGCAGGGGCCACGTCTCCTTGACGATGCGGGGCGGGCCGAACCGCGGTCGCACGATCGCCCACAGCACCACCAGCCGCACGACGAACTGGGCGCCGGCCATGGCCACGAGCGCCCAGAACCCCCACCCGAGGAACGCCGTGACGATGCCGACGACCACGCCGAACGCCATCGTGGAGACATCGAGCGAGGCGAGCGTGCCGAAGCGCAGCTCTTTCGTCGCCCTCGCCTGCAGAGGCATCACGAGCCCGCTGAGAAAGACGCCCGGCGCCATCAGCAGCGTGATCTGCACCAGTCGCGGCTCGTTGTAGAGCGCCGCGATCAGGGGCGCGCACAGCGCGACGATGCCGGCGAGCACCATGCCGATCGCCGCGGACAGCCACAGCAGGCTCCGCCACACGCGTTCGCTGAGGTTCTGCGCTTGGATGATCGCGCCGGTCATGCCGAAATCGCGCACGAGCTCCGCGATCCCCATCACGGCGCCGACCATCGCGATCAGACCGAAGTCCGCCGGGGTGAGCAGCCGGGCCAGCACGATCGTCGAGATCATCTGGAGTCCCGCTCGACCCCACAGCCCCCCCATCGTCAGGAGGA
Organism: Microbacterium sp. UBA1612; assembly: GCF_002321605.1. NCBI lineage: Bacteria > Bacillati > Actinomycetota > Actinomycetes > Micrococcales > Microbacteriaceae > Microbacterium > Microbacterium sp. UBA1612. The sequence continues at coordinate 61,471 of NZ_DCMW01000023.1, read as the reverse complement.
TGCCCCGGCTCGCCTTCTGCGCGAGATTCGCCGTGCTCATGCCGCACCCACGCGCGTGGTGTCATCCCGCGTCCAGGCGATCTCGGCACGACGGGCGAGGAGTCTTCGCGCTCGTCGGTGCGCGGTCAGGTAGACGCCGGCGTACACGGCGAAGCCGACCCAGAGGCCCGGACGCCGCCACACACGGCCCACGAGCGCCCTCGCACCGGTCGATCCCGGCGGCGGCGCGAGATCCGGGAAGCTCTCGGCGAGCTGGCGGTTGCCCGCCGCGATCCGCGTGTTCCGTCCGATGAGAGCACGCACCGTCGCGGGCGCGTCGACGCAGAAGTCGAGGTCGCGCGGAGTCAGCCGCTCCTCCGGAGCGAACAGCCGCTGGATGAAGAGGTCGTCGGCGATCACATCCGGAAAGCGGTCGAAGCGGCTTCGCGCCGCCGCGGTCAGCATGTAGACGCCGGATCCGATGTGCCCGCTCGCCCGGTAGTCGGTGAGCGCCCACACCCGGTAGTACTGTCGCACCCACCACGAGCGAGACGGGGTCACCTGCATGGCCGGCGCCGCCACGAAGAGCGTCGCGTCGGCCTCGAGGCGGGCGGCAAGCGTCGCCAGGTCTTCGCCCGAGACCCGCACGTCGGCGTCGACGAACGCCACCGGATAGCGCACGACGGCGTCGCTCCCGAGGTTGAGTGCGGCGATCTTCGACGCCGAGCCGGTCTCCACCACGCGCACGCGGGGGTCGACGGCGAGCGCTCGCGACACCGTCTCGTCGGAGCAGCCGTTGGCCGCGACGATCACGTCGATGTCGTCGGCAGCGGAATCGAGGAGCCCGCGCAGTGCCCGGGCGATGACCGCCTCCTCGTTGTGCGCCGGGATCACGACGCTCAGCGCGGTCATCCGGCGACCCGAGCCTCGAGCGCCGTCGCGTCGCGGGTGGTCGTCTCCCGCGCGTCCTTGCTATCGGTCATCGCCCACGCCGCGACCCCGTAGAGGATGCTCAGCAGCAGCAGCGTCTGCATGAAGGCGAAGGCGTCGTAGAAGAACATCGCCGTGGCGTACCCGACGGTCGATGTCGCGATCGCGAAGGTGAGGAAGCGACGGCTCTCGGGAGCGGATGAGCGAAGCGTGAAGCGCATCATCACGAACACCGGCCAGACGAACAGGGCGATCAGCCCGACGATGCCGAGCACGCCGGCTTCCAGCAGCGTTCCGAGCCACTGGTTGTCGAGGATCTGGGCGTTGGCATCGTCGCCCACGACGATGCGACTTCCGACGCCGGTCCCTGCGAGGGGGTACTGCGCGAACTCGTCGAAGGCATCGGGAAGGTCGGCCAGTCGACCCTGCCCGGCCATGCCGGGGCTCGTCAGCTGCGAGGCGATCACCCCCTCGATGTCGAACAGCGACAGCACCATGGTCTCGACCAGCTGCGGCAGGACGAGCCCCACCACCACCAGCAGCGGCAATCCGATCACCACGAGGATTCCGGCGAGCTTCGGCCGGAACACCAGGAGGAAGAGGAACATCACCCCGAGGGTGACCACGCCCGTGCGCGAGACCGCGGAGAGCATCCCGACCAGCATCGCGCCGATCGCCGCCGTGTAGACGAGCCTGCGGGTGAAGGTGAACCGGGGCCACGGGCTGAATCTCATCAGGTAGATCGCCAGCGGAATGATCATGCAGAACAGCACCGCGAGGGCGATCGGATGCTGCGACGAGGCGTACGCCCTCCCCCCGCCGGCGCGGAGCGATTCGGCGTCGTCGCGCAGGATCGTCAGCGGCAGGAACTGGTGGAGCATGAGGAAGATGTTCTGCCGCGTCAGGCGCTCGACGAAGGCGAAGAAGCCGACGAACGCACCGGCGAAGACGATGACGTTGAGCAGGATCATCGTCACGAGCTCCGTCGAGAGCATTTGACGCGTCAGCACGATCACCGACAGCAGGAAGGCGAGCTGGAAGATGTTCGCGAAGCCGCCCGAGATGAGTTCGGTCTCCGTGAGGGTCACGGCGTTGACCATGAGCGAGGCGAACATCGCCCACAGGAAGATCGCGATGGGCCACCCCCACACGACCGGCTTGAGAGACGAGGCCCCTCGCCGGAAGATCGAGACGGCGAGCGCGATGAGCAGGCCGGCGATGAGCACCCGGTACGGCTCGAGGGCGAAGCCCACCTGGATCGGGAGGGCGTAGCGACGAATCGGGACGAAGAGCACGACCGCCGTGAGCACGAAGAGCATCGTGGTCCAGTTGAAGAAGCCGCGGCGCACCACGAACAGTCCCGCGACGACGAGCAGCACCCCGCCGATGATGAGCGGATCGAGGAAGAGCACCGCCACGATCACGACCGCTCCGACCGCTACCGCGAGCACGACGTCCCAGGGCCTGGTGCCCCGCTTCGGAGTGCTCGGCGTGAACGAGTGCGCGGTGGTCTGAGAGTCGACCGACACCGAAGGCCCCCTACGCGCGCGAAGCGGCGTCGTCCCGGTTCAGCAGCTCATCGAAGTCGTCGTGAGCCGACCGGCGACGGCGAGAGCGCGGAGCGGCCTCCGCTTCGGCCGAACCTGCCCCGACGAGCTCCTTCTGACGCTCTTCGACGGGTTCGGGCACCTCATCCGCGTGTTCGTGAGGCACATCGTCCTCGTCGTCAGCGCCGGCGTCATCGTTCACGTCGTCCTCGTCGGATCCGGTCCGACGCCGACGGCGATCGCGAACGGCCTCGATGATGAGGGCGAGCGCGACGAACAGCAGGAACACGCCGACGGTCACGACGACCACCGGGATGGCGGGGTTTCCGCCCTCCGGATCGCCCGCGACGGGGGCGTTCAGCTCGTCGAGACTCAGCCGGATGTCTTCGGCCACGCCCCACTCCTCCTGCTGGGCGAGGACCATCTCGCCGAAGACGGTGGTCGCCACGGCGGCGATCTCCTCCGCCCGCTCGGCCGAGGTGGCGACGCCGACGATGTCGATGATCGGCAGGGTCAGACGCCCCCCGAACTGCTCGTCACCGGCAGGCTGGGTGGTGCGGCGTACCGCCGAGATCCCCTCGCCGTCTTCGAAGTCGCCGGTGCGTGCGGCGACCTCGGCGGCCACCTCGTCACTCGACGCCATGTAGGCGAGGATGATCGCGCTGTCGGACAGGTTGATCGGCGTCGGGTCCTGCACGACGACCTCCTGCGCCTCCGGATCGTCGGACTGGGGCAGCGCCGTGGTCTCCCCCGGGATCTCGACCTGGAAGTAGTCCGGCTGCGGCGACGTCAGCAGCACGGTCGACGACGCCATATAGGAGCGGTCCGCTCGCGGCTCGATCTGGCCGTCCTCGACGGTGAACCCCGCCAGCAGGCCGGCCGCCACCGCGACGACGAATCCGATGATGAGCAGAACCTTCTGGTTCAGCAGTCGACGCAGATACGTAGGTTGTTCCATGGGCACCGTCACTCTCCCCCTGAGTTCAGCTCCATGACGATCCGAAGTCCCCAGGGACCGGCACGGAGGCGGCGCAGTGCCGGGCCGCTCGACAACTTTCCCACCGCTGTGTTGCGTCCGTGTTAACACGGTGGGAAGACCGATCGCACAACGCCGCTGACGCTTGCAACCGGCACCGAAACCCGCGAATGTGAGTCGCGACGACGGCGCCGCTGGGGAAAACCGGTGCCGTTGACCTTTTCTGGGGGAAGGACACTGGGGTGGAGAACTCTCTCCAAACCTCGGCGGCGCGTGGAGCGTCACCGACGGCATCCGACGTGACGATCGTCGTGTGCACACGCGACCGCGCCGAGATGCTCGCGGCGGCGCTCGCCGCGATCCTGCGGGCGACGCGCAGCGCCGAGATCGTCGTGGTCGATTCGGCATCGATCACGACATCCACCCGAGACGTGGCCGAGGCTGCCGGTGTCCGATACATCCGCTCCGACGTCCCCGGTCTCTCGATCGCACGCAACCTGGGGCTTGCCGCCACAGATCGTCCGATCGTGGTGTTCACCGACGACGACTGCGTCGTGGATCCGGGATTCCTCTCGCCGCTGATCGCGCCGTTCGCCGACGCCGCCACCGTCGGCGTCACCGGACGCCTCCGCGACCACGGCGACCGATCCGCAGCACCCCCGCCGACCGTCGACGTTCTCACCCGCGTCGCGGACGGTCTGGATGCCGGGCACGGCGCACTGATGGCGTTCCGGCGGGACAGCGTGCTCGCATCGGGAGGGTTCGACCCCGTTCTGGGCGCCGGCCGGCGCTTCGGCGGCGCGGAGGACCTGGACATGTTCTGCCGCACCCTCGCCGGGGCGGGGCGGCTCGCGCGTGTGTCGGACGCCGCCGTGACGCACGTCAACACGCGAGGCGACGACGACTACACCACTCTCAACGCCGCCTACGGACGCGGGCTCGGCGCGATGCTCGCGAAGTGGCGCCGCACGCACCCCGGGAGCAGCTGGACGCTTCTGAGTATCGTGATCCGCCGCGCGGCGGTCGGATCCTTCCGCCGCGCGCGCACACGACGAGGTCGCGCAGCCCAGCGGGCCTATGTGGCGGGGCTCCTCGCCGGGTTCTTCGCGGCGCGATGGCGCCCGGTCGACGGCGAGAACCTCGTCGACACCGATCCGCCGGAAGCCGTTCCCGCGAGCGGTGCGGGCGTCCGAGCAGAGGAGGTCGGGTCGTGAGCAAGGTGTCCGGAGTGCTGAGGTCGCTCGTCGATCCCCGCACGTATGCACAGGCGTTCCGGCTGCTTCACTTCGCCGCGTACTCGCACGTTCAGCAGGTGAGACTGCTCGACCGCGGCGCCGAGGTCAGCTTTGCGCCCAACGTCTCGTTCCGCAACGCCGAACGCATCCGTCTCGGCGCAGGCACGCACATCGGGGAGCACAGCATCATCTGGGCGGGGAACGCCACCGGACGCATCACCCTCGGCGAGAAGTGCCTGCTCGCGCCGCACGTCACCCTCACGGCTTCGAACTACCGAACCGACCCCGGCGAATTCGTCATGGACCAGCCGAAGATCGAGCGCGACATCACCATCGGGCGTGACGTCTGGCTCGGTGCGAACACCGTCGTCGTCGCGGGGGTGACCATCGGCGACGGCGCGATCGTCGCCGCCGGCGCGGTCGTGACCAAAGACGTCCCGGCCGCCGCCATCGTCGGCGGTGTCCCCGCGCGCGTGCTGGGGTGGCGCGGCGGCATCGAGCCCATCGAGACCGAGCCCGCCGAGACCGAGCCCGTCGAGGACGCGGCATGAACGGCGGCGCACAGGCGGCCGTGATCGTCGTCAACTTCAACACGCGGGTCGAGACGGCGACCGCCATCCGCACGCTGCGCGAGAACACCGAGACCCCGCTCGAGGTCGTCGTCGTCGACAACGGATCATCCGACGGCAGCGCGAGCGCCCTGCGGCAGGAGTTCCCCGACATCTCCGTCGTGGACGCCGGCGAGAACCTCGGCTTCGCGGCGGGCGTCAACCTCGGCGTACGCCGGTCTACCGCCGAGTACGTCGTGCTCCTCAACCCGGACACCGAGGTGCTCCCGGGCGCGGTCGACGACCTCGTCGCGTTCGCACGCACCCACCCCCTCTTCGGCGTCTACGGGGGTCGCACGCTGCGCCCGGACGGAACCACCGACCCGAGCTCGTGCTGGGGGGCCATGTCGCTGTGGTCGCTTCTGTGCTTCGCGACCGGTCTGTCGACCGTCTTCAAGCGATCCCGCGTCTTCGATCCCGAATCGCTCGGGCACTGGCAGCGCGACACGGTGCGCGAAGTGCCGATCATCACCGGATGCCTGCTCCTGACGACACGCACGACCTGGGAGCAGCTGGGGGGCATGGACGAGCGCTTCTTCCTCTACGGCGAAGACGCCGACTTCTCGCACCGGGCCCGCGCGCGCGGACTGCACCCCGTCATCGTGCCGTCCGCGACCATCGTGCACGCCGTCGGCGGGTCGACGTCTTCGAGCGGACGCAAGATGTGCATGGTGATGGCCGGCAAGGCCACGGTGCTGCGAACGACATGGCCGGCACCCGCGCGGGGGCTCGGCATCCGGTTCCTGGAGTTCGGCGCGCTGCTGCGCCGCCGGAACCCCACGTGGGAAGAGGCGTGGCGGCGCCGGGCCGACTGGCGCGACGGCTACCCCCGCGCGCGCAGCACCATCTTCGGGCTCCCACCCGTTCCGGACGACCCCGCTCTCTCCGTCGGTCACGCCTCGGCCACGACGACGTGACACCACACCCGGCACCACCCGACCAAAGGATGACGATGATGACCTCTCCGCGCACCACACTCGTCGACGCGCTCCGCCACACCGCGCGCACCGTCGGCGAGACCCACGGGATCCTCTACTACGACACTCCGGATTCGTCGCGGCATCGTCGCTACGACGACCTCGACCGCAACGCGCGCACCGTCGCGCACGCCCTCACCGCACGGGGGCACGGCCTCGGCGACATGGCCGTCATCGGTCTGTCATCCGGCCTCGAGTGGGCGGACGCCGCCTGGGGCACCCTCTATGCCGGCATGGCCTTCATCCCCGCCCCCGTCGCCGGCTACGGCACCGGGGCGGTCATGGGAGAGCGCATCGCCGGGATGGCGCGCGCGGCCGAGGCGACCGTCTTCATCACCGACGCCGGCGTGCTCGAGCGCATCGACGCCGCTTCACTCGGGATGGAGGTGCTCCTGCTCGAGGAGCTGCTCGCAGAGGGCGACGCCGACGCGTGGTCGATGCCTGCGCTGGACGGGACTCGATCGCCTACCTGCTCTATACGTCGGGATCGACCGGCGACCCCAAGGGCGTCATCGCCACGCACTCCACGGTGCTCGGCACCGCAGACGCCGCGCGGGACATGTGGGACAGCAGCCCCCGCGCGACGCTCGTCGGCTGGGCGCCGATGCACCACATCATGGGCCTGATGATGCAGGTCATCATCCCCGCGATCAACGGTGCACAGGCCGTGGCGACGGGCACCGAACAGTTCCAGCGCCGGCCGGTGATCTGGTTGCAGCTGATCAGCAAGCACGGCGGCACCATGAGCGCCGCCGGCAACTTCGCCTTCGCCCTGGTCACACAGCTGGCCACCGACGAGCAGATCGCCGAGCTCGACCTCCGCAGCCTGAAAGTGCTGTTCTCAGGCTCGGAGCCGGTTCGCCCCGAGACGCTGCACGCCTTCCTCGAAAGGTTCGCCTCGACCGGAGTGACCGAGCAGATGGTCGCCCCCGTCATGGGCATGACCGAAGCGAACATGATCTCCGGCAAGTTCCCGGACGACGAGCTGATGATCCGACGCTTCGACGCCGAGCGACTCGAAAACGGTCAGCTGGTGCCCGCCGACGGCGACGGCACCGTCGAGTGGGTCTCCTGCGGCCGTCCCACCGATCAGACGCAGGTCGTGATCGTCGACCCCGAGACACTGGAGCCCGTGCCGGATGGCATCGTCGGAGAGATCTGGGTCGCCTCGCCCATGGTCTCGCCGGGTTACTTCCGTCGACCCGACGCGACCGCCGAGACCTTCGGTCACACGATCGGCGGATACGACGGCGCATTCATGCGCACCGGCGACCTGGCCGCGATCCTCGACGGTGAGCTGTTCGTGACGGGCCGCCTGAAGGAGATGATCATCGTGCGGGGTCGCAACCTGTACCCGCAGGACATCGAGGCGGCCGCCCGCACGGTCTCGCCCGCGATCGGCATCGGAGCGGCGTTCGAGCTCACCGGGCACCCCTCGGTGGTCGGCGTCGTGCTCGAGGTGAACGAGGAAGCCCTCGCGGAAACGCAAGAGAGCATGGATGCCCTCGGCGCCCGTGTTCGGGACAGCCTCATGTCGCGAAGCTCCCTCCCGTCGCTCGCCGTGGCCTTCGTCACCGAAGGCACCCTTCCCCGCACCCCCACCGGCAAGGTGCGCCGCATGCCCACTCGTTCTCACATCGAGTCCGGCACGCTGCGCCCTCTCTACTCGTCAGGGTTCCGCCCAGTGCTCACTCCCGCCTGACGAGACTGCCGGGCCGGACACCCCACATCCCAGCGAGATCCGGCCCGGCAGGTCCCTCCCCGACCGCCACCACCGTTCATCATCCACCCTCGAAGGAGACCGGAGCATGTCTGTTCCGCCCGTTCTCGCCCACGACTGCCTGCAGAAGACCGCCGCCGCACACGGCGATGACCGCGGCATCCTCTTCCACCCGAGCCTCGACACGTCGGAGTTCCGCGGCTACGCCGACCTCGATCGACGATCCCGCGCCATCGCGCACGCGCTGACCGAGCAGGACATCGGCGTCGGCGACCGCGTCGTCATCGCGCTGAGTCCCGGGCTGGGATGGGTCGACGCCGTCTTCGGAGCGCTCTACGCCGGTGCCGCCTTCGTTCCGACCCCGGTCGCGGGATACGGGCTGCCACCGGCGATGGTCGCCGAGCGGGTCGGTGCCATCTCTCGCGCGGCGGGAGCGTCCGTCATCATCGCCGACGAGACGCTCGCCGCCGTGCTGGCCGCGGCTGACATCGACATCCCGATCGCCGTTCTCAGCGAGCTGCTCGACACGGGAGATGCGGATGCGTGGATGCCGCCCGCGATCGATGCCGACGCGATCGCCTGGCTGTTCTTCACCTCGGGCTCGACGGGCGATCCGAAGGGCGTGATGGGAACGCACCGCGCCCTGCGCGCGACCGCGGACGCAGCGTCGGAGCTGATCGCTGCCGACGAGACCTCGACCCTCGTCGGGTGGCTTCCCCTGCACCACGCGATGGGCCTCATGATGCAGGTGCTCGTGCCCGCGGTGAACGGTGGAAAGGTGGTGCTCACGACGACCGAGCAGTTCCAGCGCAGGCCGATGTCGTGGCTGCACCTCATGTCGACCCACCGCGCGACGCTCACCCTCGCCGGCAACTTCGCGTTCGATCTGTGCGTCAAGTTCGCGACCGACGCTCAGGTCGCCGAACTCGACCTGTCGGCCGTGCGATGCTTCGTCTCGGGGAGCGAGCCGGTGCGTCCGAGCACCGTCGCCGCCTTCACCCAGCGCTTCGCCTCGACGGGGCTCGACCCCGCGACGGTCGCTCCGGCGTTCGGGATGACCGAGGCCATGTTCATCACGTCGAAGCCGCTCGGGGTGCCGTACACCGTCAGCCACGTCGACGCCGACCGCCTCGCCACGGGAGAGTTCGTCCCGTCCGCGGCCGAAGACGCCGTCGAACTCATCTCGTGTGGCGTGCCGAGCGCTGAGACCCGCCTCGCGATCGTCGACCCCGACACCCTCGAGGCGGTTCCGGAAGGCGTTCTGGGCGAGATCTGGATCTCTTCGCCCGCGGTCTCACCGGGATACTTCCGCCGTCCCGAAGCGACGGCCGAGACATTCGGATACACGCTGGCCGGTGACGACGGGGCGTACGTGCGCAGCGGCGACCTCGGCACGATCGTCGACGGTGAGCTCTACGTGACGGGTCGGCTGAAGGATGTCATTATCCTGCGCGGACGCAACATCCACCCGCAGGACATCGAGTCCGCCGCGGCCGCGCTCTCACCCGCGCTCGGCGTGGGGGCGGCGTTCGAGCTGGAGACCGGCCAGCGCATCGCGCTCGTGATCGAGTACGACCCCGATCTGGCCGTGGAACCCGTCGAGACGCTTCTGGCGCGTCTGGAAGACGAACTCGTCACGCGCTTCTCCCTGCCCGCGATCGCGATCGGGCTCGTGTCGGCCGGCGGCGTCCCTCGCACCCCGACAGGGAAGGTCCGCCGTGCTCCGGCGCGCGGGCTCGTGGCATCGGGGGCGATGCCCTACCTGCATGCCGTCGGTCTGAAATCCGCCGAGGCCGCACCCGTCTGACCGCATCACACACCGTACGAACACGAAGGAGAGAACATGTCTGACACCACGACCGCTCCCACCGATGCTGTGTCGTCAATGACGTCCTGGCTCATCGACAGGATCACCTTCTACGACCAGGTCGATCCCGCGACGATCACCCCTGAGGCGCCGCTGACCGAGCTCGGCCTGGACTCGATCTATGTGCTCACGCTCTGCGGCGACATCGAAGACACGTACGCCGTCGCCGTCGATCCGACCTTCTTCGGCGAGTTCGCCACGCTCGGTGAACTCGGCGAAGGGCTCGCCGCGCGGGTCGCGGCCGGCTGAGGAACCCTGCCGCTGACCATGTCGCGAGACACCGATGCGCCGCCGAAGAGAGACATTGTGCACGTGCGCGAACGCGCCGTGCACTGGGTGCTCGGGCGCTGCGACGCGCCGCGCCGGGAGCTGACGCACATCGCCGAACGGTGGGTCGAAGACATGGTGACACGCGAGCTCGGACTGCGCTGGCGCGGGATCGATCGGGGATCGGGCGGCGAGAAGCCCCGACTTCGAGGGCTCGACGCCGACTTCTCCGTGTCGCACAGCGGTGACGTTCTGCTCGTCGCGGTCGGGGCCGGTGACGGGATCGGCGCCGATGTCGAAGCGGCACCGTTCACCGCTTTCGATTCCCGGGCCCTGCGTCGGCGCATGTGCTCTCCAGCCGAAGCGGCACGCTCCGAGAGTCTCGACTCACTCGCGCGACGGCGTTGGCTGGCTCCGACCTGGACCGCCAAGGAGGCGGCCGCGAAGGCGACCGGCGAGGGGCTCGGCCTCGACTTCCGCACGCTCGAGGTATCCGCCACGCCCGCACCCGACGACGCCGAGGCGGTGTGCCACATCGCGGTCGCCGACGCCAGCGGCATCGTCGCCATCCCCCTGATTCTGCGGAGCGAGGGATCGGTTCTCACGGGATCCCCGCTGACCGTTCGAACCGTGACCGAACCGCGCCTGGCTTCCTGAGGAGCAACGATGTCGACGACTGTGACCGCGAGCGATGAGATCGCACCCGAGCGGCCGACCCGGCCGCACGCCGAATTCATGCAGATCTGGGAGGAGGGCTACGTCTCCAACCACATCTCGTTCGAGAACATGCAGACCCCCGGCCTGCTGATCGCCGAGGGAGGCCCGCTGCTGCACCCAGACGGCTCCCTCGATCGAGTACGGATCCGCGCCTTCGTGCAGGGGGCCGTCGCGAGCACCGAGTCTTTCCGCCTTCGCCTGCAGCGCTCGTTCCTCGGGCTGACACCGCCGGCCTGGGTGCCCGACGACGACTTCGATCTCGATCGCCACCTCGTGTTCTCCGACACTGCTGTGGATCCCGCCACCGCAGACCTGCGGCGCCTCTCCGGCGCCGAGGATCCGGTCTTCTCGCTGCGGCATCCGCTCTGGCGGATCCGGATCACCGCCCTGACCGACGGTCGCGTCGCGGTCGGGATGATGTTCCACCACGCCATGACGGATGGGCTGTCCGGGATGCGCCTGTTCTCCACCGTGACCCAGGCAAAAGCCGACGAGCCGTTTCCCGAACCGCGCGATCCTTTCGCTGCCGTGCCGCCGGCGCGTGCCTGGCACCTGCCGGGGCTCGCGCTCGAGGAGTGGTGGCGCCGCGAGGGTTCGCTCGGCGCAGCGTGGCGCTCCTACTGGAGCCGCCCGGTGTTGCGGCGGATCCGTCGGGTCGGGGCGCGACTGCTGCTGCCGCTGCGCTATGGGCGAGGCGGCGAGGCCGCGCGCCGCGCGGCACTGCCTCCGCGCCACTCGGCGTATCGCGCGCTCGATGCCGGGCTCGCCGGTCGCCGCGCCCGGGAGCACGGCGGCACCCTCAGCGATCTTCAGGCCGCGGCCATGGTGGGAGCGTGGCCGGGCGAGCAGCGCGTGGTGAGTCTGCGGTTCCCGGTGTCGTTCCACTCGTCGGCCGCGTCGCACATCCGAAACCACGTACGCGACATGTCGGTCTCCGGCGATGCCGACGCCGATCTGTCCGCGACCGTGCGCGCGATCCATCGTCAGGTCGAAGAGCGCGACGACGACAAGCCCTACCCGCCGGCGCCCGGATTTCCGATCGGCTACAGCACGCTGCTGCCCTGGGTCTCCCGGCCGCGCTTCTTCGCGGGGGCGAAAATCCTCGATGTCGCGCCGTTCCCGGCGAGCCTCGGAACGGACAGCCTCGCCGCCGCGGGCATCATGTACAACGGCCGGCTGTTCATCGGCGCCAACATGTCCACGACCGCCGATGTCGAGCAGACCGTCGGGCGCATGTACGAGCTCATGACCGGCCTCCCCGACCCCGGTCGTCCGGTCGCGTGAACGGGAACGGGAACGCGCCGACCGTCACGGTGGTGCTGCCGTCGTACCGGCGGCTGCACCGCCTTCCGCCACTCATCCACGAGTACCGCGGCCAGGGCGCCGATCAGATCGTCGTCGTGCTCGACGGTCCGCACGAGGGCTGGCGCGATGAGCTCCCGCTCGGTGACGACGCCCTCGAGATCGTGCAGCTGACCGAGAACGTCGGACTCGCCCGCGCCCGCATCGCCGGGCTCGAGCGCGCCCGCGGAGACGTGGTGCTCGCCGTCGACGACGACGTGATCCCCGGCCCGGGGCTGGTCGCCCGCCATCGTCGATTCCACGCCGAGGGCGGCGCGCGGGTACTGCAGGGGTACATGCCCGTCTCCCTGCCGACCCGACGCGGGTCCGACCAGGCCCCGACCTATCTCTACGCGCGCGACTACGATGCGCAGGTCGCCGGGTGGCGGCGCGGCGACTCCGACACCATCCTCGGCTCCCTGTGGGGTGGGAACGTCTCTCTCCCCCGATCGCTGTATCTCGCGGCGGAGTCGTTCAAGGCTTCGGAGCGTCTGGAGTACAACGAGGATCTCGATCTCGGCATACGCCTGGCACGCGTGGGGGCCACCGCGGTCTTCGACGATCGTGCGATCGCGGCGCACCACCATGCCCGCGGCATCACCGCATACATGAGGGAATGCGAGGTGCGCGGACAGGCGGTCGCCGACCTCGAGCGCCGATGGGGAGAGCGCCCCGGCCAGCTCACGCCGATGGTGACGATCCCCCGGTCGTACTCGCGCGTGCTCGGCGCGATTCAGCGGCGGATCGCCGATCACGACCGAGGGGGCGCGCTTCAGGCGGCGGTCGTCGGCGCGTACCGGATGAGCGGGGCCCTGCACGCCTGGCGACTGCAGGATGCCGCGACACGGCTGCTGCGGCGGGCGCTCATCATGCGCGGCTACCGCCGGGCGCTCGAGGCTGAGCGCACGTCGCGCGTCGACACCGCCGTCGTGCGGCCCGGAACCTGACCGTCGGCGGTGACGCGCGTGGACGCCCGCCCCGTTCCGATCGATCTGGCCGACGCGATCGATCTCGGCCACGCATGGATGCAGGGGATCGCCGAACGGAACGGCATCCGCGTGCTGCTGCTGAAGGGACCGACACTCGCCCGGCAGGGGGTACGGCCCGCGCATGCTTCCGGCGACGTCGACGTGCTGGTGAGCCCGGACCGCTTCGAAGCGTTCCTTGCGCTCATCGAGAAGGCGGGCTGGCAGGAGTTCCCCGACACCTTCGCGAGCGCTCGCTTCACCCTCCATTCGCGCACGCTGAGACACCCGGACTGGCCGCACTCGACGGACGTGCACCGCTACTTCCCCGGATTCCTCGCCGACCCGCTCACCGTCTTCGACCTGCTATGGCATCGTCGCGCCGAGGAGGCGTTCGCACACCGGGTCTGTCAGGTGCCCGATGCCGTGGCGAATCGGCTGATCACCGCTCTTCACGCGTTGCGGGGCGGTCCGCAGAATCCGCGTCACCAGCGCGACCTGGCGCATCTGCGGCAGTCACCGCTCACGGGAACGCAGCGCGACGACCTCGTCTTTCTCGCGCACGCCACGGGATGCGCGGTGACGCTCGAGACGGAGCTGCGCGCGTGGGGGGTCGACATCGTGCCTTCAGCGCAGGAGCGGTCGGCGCCCGGGCTCGACGACTGGCGCGACAAGGTGCGCGGCGCGCAGACGCCGGCGCTGCTGTGGTGGACCGCCTGGCGGCGCGCCCGAGGCCTCGATCGCCTGCGCGTCATGTGGCGGGCCATCTGGCCGAGCCGCGAGGACATGCTGCGCCATCGTCCCGGCGTCCGCGACCGTTGGGCCGACATCATGCTCGCCCGCGTGCGGCGCTGGGGACGCAGCGCCCGGTCACTCTCCCGTGCGCTCGGATGGGCGGTGTCGCATCCCTCCATCGACGGACGCCAACCCTCGCGTGAGCAGGTCGCGGAGGAACGCTGAGACCTGCGCGGGCACGTCATCACTCGTCGGCTGCGACACGGAGATCACGCGTTCGCAGATCTCCGCCTCCGTCCCACCCTCGGCGAGCGCACGCCAGATGACTGCCGCCGAACCTTGCAGAGCGACGGGGGCGCGGTCGTCCCGCAGCGAGCAGGCGACGACGTCGTCTGCTCCGGTCCACGACACATCCGGCGCCACAGCCCAGTGCGCGGCCCCACGCTGCAGCAGCCCCGCCTCCTCGAGCTCTCTCACGGCCGATGCGACGAGAGTCGCAGCATCGTCCGACGGGGGCGTGCCGTGCAGACCGACGGCGCTGGCGCGCAGCGTCTCCATGGACGCCCCGGACGCGTGCCGCCAGAGCGTCGGGGCGACCCCCGCGAGAACATGGACGACAGCCTCACCGCCGGCGTCCTCGCCGTCGGTGTCGTCGTCGCGCCGGAGCACCGCGATGCGGTCGGGAGAGGAGAGGCCGACCGCATCGAGGTGAGGCGAGCGCGCGTACGGCTCCGGAGCCACCTCAGGCGGGGGTGCCGCCACGAGGGGCGGTTCGACGAGTTTCGTACCGGCTGGTGCGGCGCCGACCGCGGCCCCTGTCGCTGTCGCCGCCGGGAGGACTTCACCCCACACGTCGCTGAGCTCGCGGGCATCGGCGTAGGTCGCGCGCACGACGCCGGCGGTCGCCGCCACGTGCGACGCGATCGTGCGCAACGGCGCAGGAAGGTCGGCGAGGAAGCTCGACTGCGCCACGAGGTCGGTCAAGGCGTCGCCGAGATCCATCGCCTCGACGCGCGGCGTGCCCCCGGCCGACGCTGCCCCGTCGATCCGATCGAGGACGACGATGCGCCCGAGCCGAAGTGGACGTTCTCGCACTCTCAGCCCGAGGTCGGTCGGGGCCCATTGCGACTTCGCGGCACGCTCCGGCTCCTTGACCGAAAGCGGCTTGCGGTACGCCCACACGCGCCCGTCGGCATCGATGGCCACGACTTCGTCGGAGACGTACTCGAATGCCGCGCCCGCCGCCTGGCAAGCTGTCGTCTTGCCCCGTCCCGAGGGGCCGACGAGCGCGATCACACGCCCGTCCTCGGCGGCGATGCCGGCGGCATGCAGCATCCACAGCCGACCTCGGTTCAGCTGCAGCGCCACGCGGGTGACCTCGCCGGCGAGGACCGAGAGCCAACTGTTCGGTTCGCCCGTCGGCACCGCCTGCACGTGCGCGTCGGCCGGGCCCGGCGGGGCCACCGCGTCGCGCCAGCACCGCTCGACCAGTTGCCACTGCTCGCGGTCGCAGGCATGACCGTCGATCCGCACACGGCGCCCGAGGGCATCGACGACCAGCGAGCGCTCCACGGTTCCGGAGTGTATCGGGCGCGCCACCCCGGGCCCGACCGCCACCGCGGCCGCGCCGGGTATTCGCCGGCAAGGGCGCCCTGGCCGGGCTCGTTCGCGTTCACAACTCCTCAAATCGTGGCGTGACAGCTGCCTGGCAGCGGCTGTGACCTCCGGGCCGACGCGGATTTGAGGAGTCGTGAACCGCGTCGCCTGCTACGCAACGCTCGGCGGGGCTGGCGGCAGTTGCACACCCACCGGCCCGCGTGATGCACGCCCTAGGATGAGGCCGTGGTCACACCTGTCACCCTCCCCCGCCTGAGCTGGGGAGATCCGCGTGCCCCCGCGCGGGCATTGCTCGTGCACGGCCTCGGCTCCAACGGAGCACTCATGTGGCGATTCGGTGTCGCCCTCGCCGACGCCGGATGGAGGGCGAGCGCCGTCGATCTGCGCGGCCACGGCACCGCGCCGCGAGCGCTCGACTACACCCTCGCCGCCTATGCGGCAGACGTCGCGATCGCGCATCCCGACGACGATGAACCGTGGGACCTCGTGATCGGTCATTCGCTCGGCGGGGCTGCGGTCACGCTCGCCGCCGCCGACAACCCCGCCTGGACGCGCCGCCTCGTGCTCATCGACCCCGGGCTGCGGATCACCGACGGCGAGCGCGACGCGGTGCGCTCCTCGCAGGACGAAGCGTTCATGGACGTGACCGTCGAGGACGTCCGCCGAGACAATCCGCGGTGGCACGAGCAGGACCTCGAGCTCAAAGCCCTCTCGTCGCGCCAGGTCAGCCGGTGGGCGGTCGCCGAGACCGACACGCAGAACCCGGACTGGGATGCGCGCGCCGCGGCCGCTGCCCTGCGCATCCCGACCCACATCATCGGCGCCGACCCCGCCGTGTTCTCGATCTTCACCGCAGACCTCGCCGCCGAGGTCTGCACCAACCCGCACATCACGATGTCGGTCGTCGAGAACGCCGGCCACTCCCCCCACCGCGACCGCCCCGACGAGACCCTCCGCCAGCTGTTCGCCGCCCTCTGACGGGAGCCGCATGCGGAGGGCGTTCGCCCAGCTGCCGACGGCGGGTCGATCGGGGGCGCGCGCCGCTAGACGGCGCGTGTCCGGGCCCACGTGTTCACAACTCCTCAAACTTGCGCGAACCGGGCCGCGCATCCGGCGAGGTGACGGCCGACCCGCGCGTTCTTGAGGAGTTGTGCACACGACATGCGATGCACACGACACGCGACACGCGACACGCGACACTCGATGCGCGACGCGAGACGCGCGATGCCCGACGCGCGCGACACACGATGCACGCGACACGCGACACAACGCACCGCGTCCGAGACCGCGCACGCGTCTCGGGTCGCCCCCCAGCTTGTGACCCGAGACGCGCGCGCAACGATGTCGCCCACCCCCTGTGAGCGTCCGTGGTCCATGACCGTCGGGTACCGTCGCGTGAAGTCTATGAATCCGCCCACGCCGGCTCACTCGTATCGAATGACAGTCTTCGTGTCAGTCGGCGGCGTCGATCACGCGAGCGATCTCACGGCGGCTCGACAGGCCGAGACGAACGACGATGTTCGTGACGTGATAGTCGATCGTGCGCTTGGAGAGGAACTCGATCGCAGCGATCTCGTCACTCGTGTACCCCTGGGCGACCGCGCGGGCGATGCGCACCTGCTGGGGAGTGAGCGAGGCGAGCGGATGCGCGCCGCGATCCCGCTCGAAACGGGCGATCATCCGCTCGACGATGCCCTCGCACCGCTCCGCGAGCGCCAACGCACCGAGTCCTCGGAGCTGCGCGATCACGTGGTCCCATACCTCCCGCGCGCGATCGGGATCCGGTGAGCCCTCGTCGCCGTACCTGACGAAGTAGCGCCCGACCACCATGCGCACCCACACCTGCCCCATGGGGTCCTGCGCGGGGCCGAGCACGGTCAGCGCACGCTCCGCAGCCGCCAGCGCATCGGAATGACGCTCCTCGAACTCCGCCGCGAGGCTCGCGCACGCCCAGTAGTACGGGTCGTCCACCGCATCGCTCGTCAATGCCCAGTCGGTGAGTCGCCGGCGGAAGTCGGCGAAGCTGCGCCGATTCCACGCGGCGACGAGGGTGAGAACGCGCCACTCCCCGTCTCGATACGGATGCCGGTATCCCGGCTCCTCGGAGTCGTCCAGGGCGTGCTGCAGCCCATCCCAGTCACCTCGCGTGACGGCCTCGACGATGCGTGCGTGCAGCAGCACCATCGCGGCGAGGTTGCTCGGCGTGGTCTCGGCGAGCACACGCGCCTCGCGCAAGTCGGCCGCGCCCGCATCCAGATCGCCCGTGACCACCCGCAGCAATCCCCGCACGGCGAGGATCTGCGTGCGGATCCAGTCTCGCTCGATCGTGTCGTTCGGCTCGCCCAGACGCTCCACCTCGACGGCGGCGTCGGCCCATCGCCCCTGTCGGATCCGGATGAACGCGAGCAGCACCCGCGCATGGCTGATGAAGCCCGGTCGCGATGCGGCCGTCAGACGAGCACCGCGGGAGAGGTTCACGGCCGCGCGTTCGAGCGAGCCGTGCAGGTGATGGACGTCACCGAGGGCGATCAGCGCCAGGGCATGCTCGCTGGACAGCAGGTTGCGGCTGCGCAGCGGAGCGAGCGCCGACTCGAGAGCGACAACGGCCTCGTTCTCGGTGCCCGTGTGGGCTTCGATCATGGCCGCCATCCCGAGAATGTCGAAGCGACCGATCTCGTCGGTGGCGTCGGCCGGCTCAGCATCGAGGGCCGCGCGAACCGCCGCGAGGCACCGCGCTGCCACCACCCACGCACCGGAGGCGATCGCGCCGAGTGCGACGTAGGCGATCGCCGCGCTGCGCAGGGATGCCGCGCTCGCGATGGGGCGGTCGTCTGTGGCGGCGACCTCGTCGGGGCTGATCGCCAGCACAACCGACGCCGCCTCGTCGACACGACCCTCCCCCACGAGCACACTCGCCAGCACGCCGTCGCGCTCCACGCCCCGCTCGAGCGCCGAGATGTCGTCGATGTGCACCATGAGCAGGTCCACGCGGTGACTGCGCAGCGCCATCGCACAGGCGGCCCGCAGCATCCATTCGTCCGTCGCGTGCTGCAAGGCGACCCCGATCGCGGCGGCCGCGTCTCCTCGCACCCACGATGCCTGGGCCTGATCGCGCGGCGAGAGTGGGGGCACGGCATCTCCTGTTCTGCTGGGTACATTCTGGCCCCCACAGGTTCGGAGCGATGGGACCGCCGGTCAGTCGTCGATGTCGACGACCTCGAGCGAGGCCGAGAGGTCGACCTCGACCTCGTGGTGGCCACCGTGATGCCCGTCGTCGTCATCGTGGTCCGACATCATGTCGCCGACGGTCCAGACCGACACGGAGAACTCATGGTCGTCGTCGCGATCGGTTTCGATCGAGCTGACGACACCGGTGCCACCGGCGGCGGCGATCGCGGCGTCGGCGATGTCGGCGATACGCGAGGTGTCCAGCGCCGGGTCGGCGTCGTCGTCGCGATTGTCGGCACGCACCGTCGTGGCCCCATCCACCGCGACACGCACATCGACCTCGGTGCCGTCCGCGAGGATCACGTCCACCGACCAGCCACGACCTTCGACCTCGACCGCACTCGCGCCCGTGCCATCGGCGGCCGCCACGGCGCGATCGATCGCCTCGACCAGCGCCGCCGGCTCGCCACGCTCAGCCAAGGGCGACCCCGGCGTCTGGTTCGGCCCGACAGCATCGTCGCTCTGGCCGCCATCGTCGGGGCGGGATGCATCCGCATCGCCCGTCGTCTGCCCCGACCCGTCCGGCCCGACCTCGGCCGCCGGAACGGTCTCGACATCGCGCCCGTCGGTCAGCGCATCGACGGCGAGCGCGCCGAGCCCGCCGAGCAGCAGCACGCCGACACCGGCTGCCGCGCCGATCAGCAGCGGACGCGCCACCGAACGCTTCGGCGCGGGATTCTCCGACGCCGGCCGCGTCGACGGCTCCGGAGCGGGGCCGGGGTCGCGGGCATCATCCAGCGGGGTGGTGGGGGTGTCGTCGTTGTTCGTCATGCCCTCACTCTCCCTCGCGAGCACTGAACCCCATCTGAACCCTGCTGACAGCCCATTCAGGAATCCCGGATCGGCAGCTCGATCACGACGCGCGCGCCGCCGAGCGGGGCGGTGTCGATGCGCACGGATCCCCCGTGAACGCGCACGATCTCGAGCACGATCGCGAGGCCCAGACCGCTGCCGCCGGCGTCTCGCGAACGACCCTCATCGAGGCGGACGAAGCGATCGAACACCCGCGATCGCTCACTCTCGGGAATGCCCGGTCCGTCATCGTCGACCCACACCAGCGCGGTGCCGTCGACCGCGCGGACCCCGACCGCGATCCGGTCCCGGGCGTGACGCCGCGCGTTGTCGACGAGGTTCTCCACCGCCCGTCGCAGCAGCCGCGCGTCACCCCGAAGCCGCACGGGCTCGACACTGCGGGCATCGACGACGAGCCCCTCGCCGGCCAGGCGTGCGACCTGCGCCCGGGCGAGATCGTCCAGGTCGATGGCATCGGATGCCCGCACCGCCCGCTCATCCAGCCGCGCCAGCAGCAGCAGACCCTCGAGAGTCTCCTGCATCCTCGCGCCCTGCTCGCGCACGACGTCGGCGATCTCCGCCGTCGACGTCGCGCCGGGATGCGCCTCGGCCAGCTCGGCGTACTGCCGCATCGTCGCCAACGGCGAGCGCAGTTCGTGGGATGCATCACCGGCGAACCGCTGCTGTGCCGCGTACGACTCCTCGATGCGCGAGAGCATCCGGTTCATCGTCGCCGCGAGCAGGTCGACCTCATCGCCGGTTCCGCGTACCGCCACCCGATGATCGAGCGCGTCGGCGTCGATCGCGTCCACCTGGCGCCGGATGCGATCCACCGGCGACAGCGCCTGCGCCGCGACCGCCCAGACGACGAGCCCGACGACCGCGACGGCGAGCGGCACGGCGAGCGCGAGCAGCGTGCCGGTCTCGGCGACAGCCGCATCCACCTCGGCCAGGGATGCACCGAGCAGCAGGGTGCCCTCGTCGAGCGCCTCCCCCACCATGAGATAGGACTCGCCGTCGATGACGGTGCGCACCGGGCTGCCCTCGACCGTGTCGGGGAGCGCCAGGGCATCGTCGGCGTTGACGACCACCGTCGTCTCGTCGGCGGCCGTGGTGCGCCAGGCGATGAGGGAATCGTCGTCGCGCTCGGCGATCCACGCCGCCGGCACGAGTCCGCCCTCCAGTCCGTCGGCGATGCTGGCGAGCTCGGACTCCAGACGCGTGGCTACACCAGACGTCAGGTTCTGCGCCAGCAGCGACACGATCCCCCACGCCCCGAGACCGAGCACGATGGCCACCACCGCCGTCGCGACCAGGGTGATGCGGGTGCGGATGCGCCGTGACGCGCGACGCTCAGCCGCCATCGGCGGCCATCCGATACCCCGCCCCACGCAGCGTCTGGATGCCATCGCGACCGAACGGACGATCGACCTTGCGCCGCAGCCGGCCGATATAGACCTCGACGATGTTGGGATCGCCGTCGAAGGCGTCGTCCCACACGTTGTCGAGCACCTCGAGCTTGGTGACGACCTCGGCGGGGTGGCGCATGAGGAACTCCAGCACCGCGAACTCTCGCGCCGTCAGCTCGATCTCGGTATCGCCGCGGTGCACCGTGCGGGCCGCGGGATCGAGCACGAGGTCGCCCGCCGAGAAGGTTGCCGGACGCGCGGTCGCGCCCCGTCGCACCAGCGAACGCAGCCGTGCAACCAGCACGGGGTACGAGAAGGGCTTGGTCAGCCAGTCGTCGGCGCCCGTCTCGAAGCCTTCGACCTCATCCCATTCGCCGTCTTTCGCGGTGAGGAACAGCACCGGGGTCCAGATCTCTTCGGCCCGCATGCTCTGGCACACCCGGTAACCGCTCATGCCCGGCATCATCACGTCGAGCACGACGACGTCGTAGTCCTGCTCGCGGGCACGCCACAGGCCGTCGACACCATTGTGGGCGACGTCGACGGTCATCCCCTCCGCCTCGAGGCCGCGACGGATGCCCTCCGCCAACCTCACCTCGTCATCGACGAGCAGCACACGCATGAATCGAGTCTGCCGGGTGCGCGCTGACTCCGCGCTGAACCGGATGGACGACGAGTCTGTGCGTGACGCTATGACGGGCCAGAAGGTCGGTATTGGATCGCGACATGCGGTCCAATCATGCGCTCTACTCGATGCCAGCAGTCCACTGACACCGAGGAGGCGGCACCATGTTCATACTGGCCCTGTTCGGAGTGCTCGCCACGGCAGGCCTCATCGCCACCGCGCACGCTCTCGTCACCGACGGACAACGGCGCATCCCCACCGAAGGTCGGTGATCGCAGTCCGCCGGATGGGTCAGTCGGCCGTTCGTCGACGCCACCACTGCCACGCCGCGACGCCCAGCAGGCCGATGCAGGCACCGGCCGTATTGGCGACCATGTCGAGCTCGCTCGGCGTGCGGCGGTCCAGCAGCACCCCCTGCACGCTCTCGATCACGAGCGTCAGCACGATCGCGATCGGCAGCACCAAAGCGCGATCGCGCAGGATGAGCGTCAGCAGCACCCCGAGCGGCACGAAGAGCAGGATGTTCGCGCCGAACTCGATGCGGGCGTACGTCAGCACGGGGATCAGCCGCGTGACGAAACGGATGAGCGGACCGGCTCCCGCATCCACGGGCGACGGCCAGAAGGCGATGAGGGTGAGAGCGAGCAGGTAGGCGCCGAGAATCCATCCGGCGATCGAGCGCACGCGCGGGGTGACGCCGGCGGATGCCGGAGCGCCGTGCGTGGGCTCCGTCCGTGATGCCGGCGTCGGCCGACGGTCGGGCGGGAGCGGCGGTCGCGGGGGCACGGCGATCTCGGGTCGTCGTGGCGGCGGCTGCTCGGGCATCGTCCCATCATGCCGGGCGTGCGCGCCGCCGGTGTTGCGACGGGGTTACGACGCGGATGCGTCCCGGTGCAGCCGCACGGCCAGGAGGCGGGTGCCGCGTCAGGACGCGGGCCAGCCGTCGAGGTCGGGATCCCAGCCGACCTCTTCCTGCGGCGGCGTCGGCGACACCGCGGCACGCTCCTGGTCGGGGTAGTGGCGATGCCGACGCATGTTCGCGGCCGCCTCGGAGAAGTCGGGCTCATCACCATCCCAGTCGATGGGAGCCGACAGCACGTCGTTGCCGACCCCGATCACGAGATCGGCCTGCGCGACGGACCCGTCCTCGCGAACGATCGGGATCCGTGCCGCCTCGGCCTCGCGGTGACTGGCGATCGCGGCTGTGAGGGTGACGAGCACCTCTGCGACGTCGTCACTGGTCATGACCGATTCTCCGGCGTAGGTGATGCATCGCATGGTCCTACTGTGCACCGCCGGTCTCGCCGCAATCCGGGGGTTGTGGATTCGCGGTCCGCGGGCTAGCTCGTCGCGCAGAGGGCCCTGTCGAGGGAGCGAACCGACCTGCGCGCGTTCACAACTCCTCACATCCGGGCCGTTCGCGCCCCTCAGGCCGGCGATTCGGCCCGGCGCGCACATTCTTGAGGAGTTGTGAACGACGATAGCCGGCCTGACGGACGCCACCTGGCTCCGGCTATCGCGCGAGGTACGAGGCGAAGCGCTCGCCGATCAGGCGGTGCGCCTCCGGGCCGGGATGCAGCGCATCCGGCAGCGGAAGACGCTCCTCATCGGCCGCGCCGAAGAGCTCGAGGCCGTCGACGAACGTCAGGTTCGCGTCGTCGGAGCGGCGCGAGGCGACGTCGCGCAGCGCATCCCGGATGGCCTCGAGCGTCAGTCGGCCAGCGGCGACCTCGGTCGGGTCGCCGGTCGCCGCGAAGCGCACCTCGCCGGCGGCGAGCGCTTCCGGGTCAAACGCACCCGGACCGGGCGTCGCCTCGTGGATCGCGCAGTGCAGCGGTGAGATGAGTAGCAGGCGCGTGTCGGGATGACCGTCGCGGATCGTGTCGAGGAAGCCGTGCACGGCGGGCACGAACGCGCGCAGCCGCATGGCGTCTCCATTCACGACGTTGATGCCGAGCTTCACGCTGATGATGTCGGCCGGGGTGTCGCGGATGACGCGCGCCATGAAGGGGTCGACCATCGCGCTACCGCCGAAACCGAGGTTCGTCAGCTCCACGCCGCGTACTGCGCGGGCCGCGACGGCCGGCCAGATCTCGCTCGGCGCCGTCGCGTTGGAGCCGTGGCTGATCGAGCTGCCGTGGTGAACCCATCGCCGCACGCCGTCGGTTCGCATCGGCGTGATCGGCGCGTCGACGCGCAGGTCGACGAGGTGCACGGTCTCGTTGTGCGGCAGCCAGAACTCCACCGTCGATGCACCGTCGGGCAGATCGACAGTGACCGTCTGCGGCGCACCGGCTCGATGATCGCGGGCGCCGGTGCGCAGATCGGTCTCGATCGCATCCCCGCCGGTCAGCTCCTCTCGCCCCTGCAGGGCACCGTCGACGAACACGTCGACAGCACCGCGGGATCGCTCGAGCCCACGGAAGACGGCACGGGTGGTGTGGAAGGTGAGGTGGGCGCGGGATCCGCGGGTCTCGAAGGCGACACGCACCCCCGAGGGCTGCGACTCGCGGTCGAGCAGCAGCGGGTCGGGGAACCGCTGACGCACCGCGGGCGGGAGGCGGTGCACGGCCACCCCGGCGGCATCCGGGGTGAGCTCGGCGGCGCCGCGCACGATGTCGAGGGTCAACGGGTGGCTGATCATGCGGTGTTCTCCGGGTCGCTCGAGTGAATGTGTTCGGCCGGCCAGGTGGTGAGAGCCCGGTCGAGACCGTCGACGGCCGCGCGCCACGACACGTCGGTGGGCTCGGCGCGATGGGAGAACGCGTCGTTGCGCGTGAGGGCGAGGTAGCCGTTGATCGTTGCCCCAACGAGACGCGCGGCGTGCACGCGCTGATCGTCGGGCACGGGGTAGCCGCGGAGCGTCGCGAGGGTGAGCGATCCGACGCGTGCAGCCTCGGGCGAGGCCACCGTCGACGGGCTCGCGACACGTTGCAGGAGCTCCCACCGCCCCGGACGCGCGGTCGCGTAGGCGCGGTGCGCGTCGGCGAAGGCGCGGAGGGCGTCTGCTCCGGCGAGGCCGGCAACGGCATCCGCCACCGCCGCTGCGAGCTCACGGAGGGCGAGCACGTGCGCGCCGTCGAGGAGCGCCGAGAGGCCGTCGACGTGCTCGTAGAGGCTCGCCGGCTTGACGCCGACCTCGCGGGCGACCGATGACACCGTCACCGCCGCCGCACCGTCGCGGTCGGCGAGGCGCGCGGCCGCGTCGACGACGGCGGCTTGGGAGAGGTTCGCGCGGGGCATGCGCGTTAACCTACACCCTCTAGGTTTTTACCGATTCGCTAAAGGGACGTTGTAGTCGACTGTCTCCGCTCAGGGACGACCTGCACCTTGATCTGATCCGGACTAGTCGCCGCGACCATCGCTGCGGCGTAGTCCTCTATGGAGAAGGTTGATGTCACCAGGCAATCGAGCTCACTTTGCAGGTCGACCATTCGATCAGCTGCGGCCGGGTACTTTTCGGCGAGCGAGTTCGAGCCGACGATGCTGATCTCCTTCGCAAAAACCTCATAGGGGTTGAGTGCGACGGTCGCCGCAGGCGACGCCACACCCATCTGGATGAGTCGTCCACGCGGCCCCAGGGCGCTGATCGCCTGGGCTATTGCGACGGGGTGACCGCTGGCATCAAGCGCGATGTCGAACTGATCACGGTCGAGCTCGCCAACCGTTGCCACGGCACGCAGTGCACCGAGTCGTTCTGCAGCTTCCCTGCGCGCGGCATTGGGCTCGACGACCCGGATACCAGCAGCACCCTCGGCCCGGCCGAGGACGATGGCCATGAGGCCGATGGAGCCTGCGCCAAAGACCACTATCTCCTGCGCCGCCCAATCGGGCACGCGCTCGAGCGCGTGCAGCACGCAAGCGAAGGGCTCGATGAGGGGTGCGGCACGGTGCGTGATGGATTCACTGATCGGGAACGCAATCCGTTCGGGAACGGCGACAAACTCGGCGACTGACCCGTTAATGGCAACCCCGACAGGGAAGAGCGACGCGCAAAGGTTGGTAGCTCCCATCACACACCACCTGCATTCGCCGCAGGATACGTTGGGATTGACCCCGACGTAGTCGCCCTCCGCAAAGCGCGAGACGTCGGGTCCGACCGCGGCGATGTACCCCGCAAACTCGTGGCCCGGCACGACGGGGAAACGGCCGTGCGGGTAGTCGCCTGAGGCGAGATGCAAGTCCGTACCGCAAACCCCCGTTCCCACCGGCGCGATGACAACCTCGCCTTGCGCAGGCACCGGAATCGGGAGATCCCGAATCTCAATCCCACCGCACCCGTCGAGGACGGCTGCACGCATCTTGGAATCTGTCATTTCACTGCTCCAAACAAGAGGCCGCGGACGAGAGACTTCTGCGCGAACCACCCCGCGATGATGACAGGGATGCTGACGATGGTTGCCACGGCGGCAACCTGAGCGGTATACAGTTCGCCGAAGCTCAAGAACTTCTGAATGAACAGCGGCAGCGTTGAGTTGGTGGTGGTCAAGTTCGCTGCGTAGAAATATTCGTTCCAAGAAAAGACGGCGCAGAGCAGAGCAGTCGACGCGATTCCCGGGCGCATGAGTGGCAGGACGATCGACCAGCCGATTCGCGCTGAACTAGCGCCGTCGACCGCCGCCGCTTCCATGATCTCGTTTGGTATCTCCTGCATAAACGAACGCAACATCCAGATGCCCAGTGGGAGATTCATACCAAGATGCATGATCACGAGAATTGCGGTCGTATTCAACAAATCGAGCTGGCTGGCCACGACGTACACGGGGATGATGCCAGCGGCGATCGGCATCATCTTTGTGGAGATAAAGAAGAACAGCGAATCCTGAGGCTTCTTAATCGCGCGCACGGATAGGGCCCACGCCGCGGGCAAGGCAAGCGCGACGACAACGAACGTTGAAACAATGGTAACGACGATCGAATTGATCGCATACGGCCAAATACCCGACTCAAAGGCTTGCACGTAATGCTCAAGGGTCGGCACGAAGATCAACTGAGGGACGGCCGCCGCCGCGACCTGCTCGGTCTGAAAGCTCTTCAGCACCATGTACGCGATCGGGAAGAACAACACGAGGCTGCTGATCCATGCTCCGGTCGCCATACCGAAGGAGACCCACCGCTTACGTCCGGATTGGGGAGCGACCGCGAGGGCCTTCCTGCGAGCGTCACCGGTGACAATGACCCTCGTCTCAGTGACGCGTGTACTCATCGACGTCCCTCCGTCTGGAATATCCCTGACAGCAGCCGGAGCATCGGAAGGATCAGTGCAATCGTTAGCACCAGAGCGACGATGCCGAGGGCGGAAGCCTGACCGAAGTCAAATGCGTTGAAGGCGGTCAAGAAGATGTAATACGTGATGTTGGTTGTGGCGTAGGCGGGACCACCCGCGGTGAGCAGCGCGATCTCGCCGAAGGTCTGGATGAGATTCATCGCCAGAAGGAGCGCCGCCAGTTCAAGGAAAGGGCGCAGGTGCGGAAGCGTCACGTGCCGAAAGCGACCAGCCACCCCCGCACCGTCCATCTGTGCCGCTTCGAGCTGGTCTTGCGGCGCAGACTGCAGACCTGCGATCAGAATCAGCATCGCGAACGGAACAAATCGCCATGTGAGGAGAATGACAAGCGCCGCCATTGGAAATTCAGACAGCCAGGCGATTGCAGGCAAGCCGAGAGAGCGCGACACGAATCCGAAGAATCCGAATGTCGGATCAAACATCGCTGACTTCCAGAAGAGCGTAGCCGCGACCGGCATCACAAAGAATGGGGTGATGGCCAGCGTTCGAGCGATCCCTCGGCCAGGAAAGGCATGATTGAGAAAGATCGCCATGATGAGGCCCACAATGATGCACGCAAGCGTCGACCCTCCCGTCATCACTACCGTGTTGGCTACCGACCGCCAAAAAACAGGATCCTGCACCACATCGACGTAGTTCTTCCCCCCGTTGAAGGTCGCCTCCCCACCGTCCAGAAGCCGCCAGCGCTGAAAGCTGAAGATGAGGGTAAGAAGAAACGGAATCTGGGTGAGCAGGAGCGTAAATACCAAGGCGGGCAGGAGGGGTCCACGTCGCTTCCACTTCTCGCCACGCGTCATCGGCGGCGGTGCAACCGGGTCGACCTTGACCACCTCCGTCGAGTCGACAGCATCCATGACGGCGGATTGGCTCATGATCAGCTCTTTCTCAGAATGACGGGCGCGCCCGGATGAGCCCGGGCGCGCCCAATCGAACTACTGGCCGTAGCCAGCTTCCTCAATGATGTTGCTCGTGAACTCCTCGCTGGCCGCGAGTGCATCGTCGACGCTCTGCGCGCCACTGATTGCACCCGCAAGCTGTTGAGACACGTAGTCACCGATCTCAACGAACTCCGGAATCTGCACATACTGAACACCCGTGTAGGGCACCGGGTTCACGGTCGGCTGAAGAGGGTTGGCAGCCTCGATCGACTGGATGGTCAGGTCCGCGTAGCGGTCCGCAGCCTCGAGGTACTCAGGGATTTCGTAGGTCGAGTGGCGCGAGCCGGGCGGAATTGCATCCCAGCCGGCGTTCTCTCCGGCGAGTTGAATGTAGTCCTTGCTCGTGGCCCAGGAGATGAACTTCCACGCGGCGTCAGGGTTTTGACTGCTCTTGGTCACAGCGAGCCCCCACGACCACAGCCAACCCGACGGGATATCAGCGGGGCCCGTCGGCGCCATCGCAAAAGCGATGTTGTCAGCAATCTCCGGCGAGGCCGCTTGATCGATGGCCGACCCAGCGAAGACGGTGTCGTCGTACCACATCGCCGATTGCCCCTGACTGAATGACTGCAAGCACCCCTCCCAGCCTGACGCAGCTGCGTCCGGCTGCCCATAGTCCCGGAGGAGGTCAACATAGAAATCCACGGCCTCTTCCGTTTCGGGCATGGTCAGTTCCGTCTCCCACGCTTCGTTGAACCACTGACCGCCGAATGTGTTGATGACCGTAGTGATGGCTGCGAGGTTCTGCCCCCACCCGGGAAGACCCCGCAAGCAAATACCGGAGATACCCGCTTCTTCGTCATCCATCGCCTCAGCCGCAGCACGAATCTCATCCCACGTCGGACTTTCCGAGATCGTCACGCCAGCAGCCTCAGCCAGATCTTTGCGGTACATCAAGAACGATGACGAACCATAGAAGGGGGCAGCGAAGAGTGTCCCGTCATCGGAGACAATATTCTTGATCGGCTCAAGGAGGTCCGCCTCATCCCAATCGGTGTCCGCGGACGCATACTCGTCCAGCGGTATGATCCAGCCTCGCTCAGCCCAGATCGGGACCTCGTAGCTGCCGATCATGGCCACGTCATACTGACCTGCGTTCGTAGAAACGTCCTTCGTGACAGCCGGACGCAACTCGTTCTCAGGCAGAACCGTGAACTCGACGTTGATTCCCGGATTCTTCTCCTCGAAGTCAGCGATAAGCGATTCAGCCGTCTGCATCTGCGGATTCGCAGCCAGCGCGACGGTGATGGTTACCTCACCGTCACCATTTTCTCCCCCACTGTCACTCGAGCATCCGGCGATCAGACCGGCCGTTACCCCGACCATGCCGATGCCGGCCACCGCCGTTTTCCACTTTCGCTGAGCCACGGCAAACCTCCTTGTTTGTGTTGCCTCCCGGTGCGAGAGACGTCGCAACTCTCTGCGACTCCGCCAACCTATCCCTTTTTGTCCGTGTTGTCGAGACTGTACGTACAATTAGCTCGGTACGTCCCAGCGGGACTCGAGTTGTACCATTGCGCCCAAAGGAGTGTGCCAGTGCCGCCGACGATCGAACGAACCTCACCCGTTCCGTACTACGAGCAGCTCTTCGAGATCCTGCGCGCGCAGATCCAGGCCGGCGAGATCGCGCCCGACGAGCGCCTCCCGAGCGAACTCGAACTGTGTCGCGACTACGGACTCTCCCGCGCCACCGTGCGGCAGACGCTGTCGAAGCTCGAGTCCGACGGATTCGCGCACCGCATCCCGCGCCGAGGCGTCTTCGCCTCCTCCCCGGAAACCCCCACCGGATGGACGGTGCAGGAAGGCTTCCTCGAGTCCCAGATCCGGCACGGCCGCACCGGCATCGAGACCTCCGTCATCGCGGCGGGTTTCACGGTTCCCCCCGAGCACGTCGGCGAAGCCCTCGGGCTCGACGCCGACGAGCAGGTCTTCGCCATCGAGCGCGTGCGATCCATGAACGGCGACAAGGCGATGTTCAGCACCAACTGGATGCCGGGCCTCGCCGGACAGACGATGTCGACCGCGACGGAGGTGCTCGACGGCACCGGCTCGGTCAACGAGCGTCTTCAGATGGCGGGGTTCGTCTCCCACGGCGCGCGCCGCGTGATCGACGCCCTCGCCGCCCCCGACATCGTCGCGAAGAATCTCGGGATCACGGCCGACACACCGATCCTCCGCGTTCGCTCGTTGTCGTGGGACAAGAGCGGACTCAGATTCGACTACTACGAGACCTGGGTGCTGACCGAGCTGATCCCCCTCGAGGTGAGCGTCTCCGCAAGCTGAACCCCGCCGAGGTCACCGCAGCATCTCGGCGGTGAAACCCCCGAACGCCTGCACCGGATCCACATCCCACCCTCGCCCGGCAGCGGCGAGCATCGCGGCACCGACGGCGGTCACCTCGGGCTCGAGGATGGGCGCGACGCCCGCGCCGTGCACGGCGGCCTTCACCTGCAGCCACCCCGGCGAGCGCACCCAGCCGCCTGCAAGTCGCACGACGCCGCGTTCGGTCGCCCCCGGACTCACCACATCGACGGCGTCGCGCCCCGCCACCGCCAGTGCTCCCAAGACAGCGGATGCGCGCACCCGCGGGTCGCGCGGCGCATCCTTCGCGTACGCGGGCGCCACGCCGCCTCGGGCGCCCCGCACGAAGTAGCCGGCCTCCCACACCTCCAACGGCGCGCGGCTGCCGACGAGCAGCGCGCGGATCTCGTCGGCGACCTCGGGTTCCCGCGATGCCCACTGCACGTTGCGTGCGAGCTCCTCGACGTGCAGGAGCGTCACGCCCGACTGCCGGATGGCCGGGGCGATGTCCACGTGCGGCCTGCGGTGACCCGCGTCCGAGCCGTCGCGCGCCACGACGACCTCTGCGGTGCCCATCGAATCCAGCACGGCGCCCGGGAGCATCTGCCGCACACCCCACGCGGCGATGGGATGGTCGTGTCCGCCGGCGACGGTCACCGCGTCGGGCGCGAGGATGCCGGCGTCGCGAAAGGCGTCGCACGCGACCCCGCCGAGCACCTCACCGGCCGCCACGACGGGCGGCAGCAGCGCCGGATCCCCCAGCGTCGCTTCCACACGTGGAACGGCCCACGCACGGTCCCGGCTTCGCCAAGCCCCCGTGCGCGGAGCGAGGGTATCGCTGAGGAACGGCCGGCGCGCCCACCTGGCCGCGGCGAGATCGGTCAACGACACCCACCCCTGGGCGGCATCCGACGCCTCCCACCGACGCGCCCACACCCAGCCGACCATGCTGCACACCGGGTCGATCTCGACGTCGAAGGTGTCGTCGCCGTGCAGATGATCGGCGAGCGCATCGAAGATCTCCCGCCGCCGCGGGTCGTACCAGGTGAGTGCCGGAGTGAGCGGATTCAGATGCGCATCGACCAGCACGCCGTCCTCCCCCACGCCCGCCACGCTCAGCGCCTGCACCTCCAGGAGATCGCCGCAGACCTCGAGCACCATGTCTTCCACGGCATCCAGAACGCTCTCGGCACGCACCGACAGGTCGGTCGCATCGCGCGGGGTCGGGCGGCCGGCGCGCGCCATGACGACGCCGTACCGATCAATGGCGACCACCTTGGTGTTCGTGGTGCCGACATCGATGCCGACACTGACGGGGATGCGTCGCGACGGGGGCACGTGAGAACTCCTCATCGACGGGTCGGATCGGGTACCGACCCTCTCGACGATAGTGCGAGCGCGCCCCGTCGGCCCCCGACTCAGCGTCGCGCGACCGCCGGATCGACGTAGCCGAGCGACTCCTGCGCACGGCGATGCTGCTGCGCGATCAACGGCTCATGCGGCACCGGGTCAAGTGCCGCGACATCGACCGGCCACGAGGGGAAGGTACCGTCAAGCGCGGCGACCGCCTGCATGGCCGCTCCTCGCGCGACGTACTCATCCGCGGCGGGGATCCCGATCGGCAGACTTACCATCTGCGAGAGCACCTGCTGCACCGCGGGATTCTTCGCCGCTCCGCCGATCAGCAGGAGTCGATCGACGGCCACGCCGCACTCGTTCAGCGCATCGAGCATCGCCACCTGACTGGCCATCGTCCCCTCAACGACCGCTCGCGCGAAGTTGGCGCGCGTGAGGTTCGTCAGCGTGGCACCGTGCATCGAGCCTCGCGCGTCCGGAAGGTCGGGCGTGCGCTCACCCTCGAAGTACGGCAGCAGCGTGAGCCCCTCCGCGCCGGCTCGGGCGGTCAGCGCGAGGTCCGACAGCTCCGTGTACGAGCAGCCCAGGAGTCCGGCGCCGACGTGCAGGTTGCGGGCGGCGTTGAGCGTCGCCACGAGCGGCAGGTGCTCACCGGTCGCATCCGCGTAGCTGCAGACGTAGCCGGCATAGTCGTGCACCGGCGTGTCGGACCGGGCGTAGACGACGCCCGACGTGCCGATGCTCATGACGCCGTCACGGTCGGCAAGTCCGAGCGCGAGTGCGGCGGCTGCGTTGTCGCCGCTGCCGACACCGATCGCGATACCCGCGGGAATTCCGGGCAGCCCCGCCGCGGTGACACCGGCGCGATCGAGCGGTCCCCTCACCTGTGGCAGGAGCGCATCTCGGCCGAGCGCATGCACCAGGAGGTCGTGCGTGTACTCCCCGGTATCGGGCGACCAGTATCCGGTTCCGGATGCTTCCGACCGGTCGGTCACGAGCTCGTCGATGCCGCCGCCACCGGGGCCATGGCCTCGAAGACGCCATGTGAGCCAGTCGTGCACGACAGCGATCGCGACGGTCGCTGCTGCTCGGGTCGGATGCCGGTCCCGCAGCCATCGCGCCTTCACGACCGTGTCCGAGAGGGTCAGCGGGAGGCCGGTGCGCCGGATCCACTCATCGCGGCCGAGCTCGGCGTTCAGCGCGATCATGTGCGGGTGCGACCCGGTGTCGTTCCACAGCGGCGACGGCGATGTCGGCGTGCCGGTCTCGTCGAGGAAGATCGGCGTGTGCTGCTGACCGCTGACGGAGATGGCGGCGACATCGTCGAGTCCACCCGCCGCGTGCACCGCGTCCAGCAGCGCCCGCCACCACACCTCGGGATCGACGATCGTCGCGAGCGGATGCGGCGCCTTCCCCTCGCGCACCGTCGCTCCCGTCGCAGCATCCCGCACGGTCACCTTGCAGGCCTGGGTCGACGAGTCGATGCCCGCGACGAGCAGCCGCGACCCCGTCATGCGCCGATCTCCTTCATGGCGCCCCAGCGGATCGCGTCGGCAGCCAGCCATTCCTGCAGACGCGCGTGGCGGGTTGCGTCGACGTCGACCTCGTACGTGTCGGCGGCCGCCCAGTCCCCCGGAAGGTGGGAGGCGATCGCCTGCGCCCCGCGGGACACCACCTGGGGGAACCGGGCCACCGTGAGCGGCACGCCGAGAAGATCCGCCTTCAGCTGCAGCCAGAGCGGGTTTCGCGCGGCGGGGCCGATGACCTTGACCCGATCCACCGGCTCGTCGAACAGACCGAGCACGTCGGCGAACTGCCGCACCATGCCGAGGAAGCATCCGACGATCAGGTCATCGGCAGTCGTGGCATCCCCGACGCCGGCGATCACCCCGCGCGCGGACGCATCCTTCGCCGGTGGCGGGCTCCCACGGAAATAGGGGAGCACCACGGGCGCGGCATCGAGGTCGACCCGCCCGGCGATGTAGCGCTCGTAGAGGTGCCCGATACGAGAGGAGAGGTCAGCCGCATCCCATCCGAGCAGCCGATGGAGGGTGCCGAACGCCGAGCCGCCGGTGGGGATGGAGGCGAACAGCGTGAACGACGAACCGTCGCACGAGATGCCGTTCGCGATCTTCGTCGACGCCGCCCGCGCGTCCAGCCGCGGGGCGTCGCGAAGGAAGAGGAGGCCCTCGGTCGTACCGGTGGAATTGAGCAACTCGCCCCGGTGAAGGTCGGCGCCGACCCCACCGACCATGTGATCGTGTCCGGCGACGTGCACCCGCGTCTCGCGGTGCAGGCCCCAGCGCCGCGAGGTGCGCGCACTGACAGCCACGCCGTCGGCGGCCGGCCGCAGGGCGGGAAAGGCGCTCGTGGGCACGTCGAGCAGCGCGCACGCCTCGTCGGACCAGGTGCCGCGCTCGAGGTCGAGCGCCATCGTGCGGCTGGCGAGGGAGTACTCCGCCCACCGTCGACCTGTCCACGTCGCGGCGAGATACTCGGCGACGTTCAGCCACTGCGCATCCCGGTCGTCTGGGCCGGCGTGCTGCAGCGCCCACGCGACCTTCGAGAGGCCGTAGTTGGGGTTCGCCGGCAGACCGGTGATCGCGTAGAGCCGCTCGCGGTCGGCATCGGTCAGGGTGGCCAGGAGAGCTTCCCCGCGGTGGTCGTGCCACAGGATCATCGGGGAGGCGAGGGTGAGATCGCCGCGCACGAGTCCGCCCGACTCCCCCGTGCCGGTGATCGCGATGCGACGCACCTCGTTGCGAACGTCGAGGTCGCTGACGAAAGCGGTGATCGCCGCGTCGAGGGCATCGAGGTCGTAGATCTCCCCCCACGCGTCGCGTCGGGTCGGAGTGGGCACGGTCGTCGACGACACGACCGCACCGGCCGCGTCGAAGCACGCGAGCTTGACGCCGGTGGTCCCGATATCGACGGTGATGGTGGGAATCACGTGCGGTCCTGTCAGACCACGGACGGATTGAGCATGCGGATGCGCTTCTCGACGACGTCGGTGATCGACGCAACGGCTTCCTTCGAGACGCGGATGAGGGACACCTCGTTCGGGTTGGCGACGTAAGCCTCGCCGAAGGTGCGGATCATCGCGTTGCGCAGGTCGCTCGCGACATTCACCTTGACGACGTCGAACTCCCGCAGGCGACCGAGATCCTCGGGCGGCAGACCGGACCCGCCGTGCACGACCAGCGGAACAGAGCTGGCGTCGCGCACCTGAGCGAGCAGATCGAAGTCGATGCGGGCGGTCGGCGAGAACCCGTGCACGTTGCCGACCGAGACGGCGAGCATGTCGCATCCGACTCCGTCGACGAAGGTCGGAACCTGCGTGGGCGAGGTCATGTCGGCGTGCTCGGGACCGACCTCGTCCTCCTTGCCGCCGATGCTGCCGAGCTCGGCCTCGAGGGCGATCGCGTCGCCGCACATCTCGCGAGCCTTCGCCGAGGTGGCGAGGTTCTCCTCGAAGGGCTCCTCCGACGCGTCGATCATGATCGAGGTGAAATCGGCGGCCAGCGCACTCTCGACCGCGCCGAGGTTCTTGCCGTGATCGAGGTGGAGGGCGACGGGCACGTCGGTGGTGGACAGGCGGCGGCTCACCATGTCGTAGATGTACTCGAATCCTGACAGTGCGACGTTCGTCGGGGCCACCTGGATGAAGGTCGGAACCCCGACCCGCTCGATCGCGGCGACGATGCCCATCGTCGTCTCGATGTTGGTGGTGTTGAACGCTCCCGCGACGAGCTTCTTCGACGTGCACTCCTGGATGACATCCAGGCCGCTGACCAGAGGCATGTGTTTCCTTTCGCCCGTCGCGCGCCGCTGCGCCGACGAGGAAACTCTAGCCTGGTCTGTACGTCTTGTCCATGCTGTACGTACAGTTCTGTCGATGGCTTGGGTTCTTGGGAGGGGAAGCGGCGCGCGTTTCGGCTCGCTTCGCTCGCTCAACGACCGGGGGGCGCGGGTGCTCGCTCAACGGCCGGGAGAGGCGGCGGGCGGGGCGGGTCAGGCGGGGAGGTGGCGGGCGCCCCAGGTGAGTTCGCGAGTCTCGCCGGGGGCGAGCCAGATCAGATCGATGCCGGAGTTCAGGGCATTCGGCGGCGCGGACATCGGCTCGAGCGCCACCGCGCGACCGACACCGTCGGCGCCGGGGAAATCGGCGGGCGTGAACACCTGCAACCACCCGAACTCCGGATCGGCCCACACCTCCGTCGCCGCACCGTCCGGCGCTTCCAGCCGCGCGATCGTCCCCCGGGTGTCGCGATTCGCGAGTCGCCCGTAGGCGACGTTCAGATCGGCGCCGTGGAGCGAACGCCCACCGCGCAGATCGAACTCGCCCGCGATCACATCCCGCTCGGCGACCGGATTGAGGCGCTCGTCGAGTTCGAGGCGAACGCCGGCGTCGACCCGCAGCATCAGCTCGTCCGTCGACACCTCACCGACGCGGAAGTAGGGATGCGCGCCGACGGCCCACGGGGCCGGCGCATCCGCGTGATTGCGCACGCCGTGCGTCACGGCCACACCGTCGCCATCCAGCGCGTATGTCACCCACGACTCGAGCAGCAACGGCCAGCCGTGCTGCGGATGGATCATCGCGGCGAGCGTGAGCGACCGATCCGTGCGCTCACGCAGCGTGTAGGCCGTGTTGCGCAGCAGACCGTGGATGGCACCGCCGCGCGCGACATCCGTCACGTCGAGCTGCTGCGTCGCGCCGTTCAGCTGCCAGCGCGCATCCGCAACGCGATTCGGCCACGGCGACAGCACGATGCCACACCCCTTCGGCGGCAGTCCGCTCGGGTCGACGGTCTCGGTGATCCGGATGCCGCGCACCCGCACCTCCCGCAGCACGGCGGCGAGCGCACTCACCTCGACGCGCACCGCGCCGTCGTCGAGCACGAACTGTTCTCCCAGGATGTCGGTCACGGCGCCCAGCCTAGGGCCCGCGCCGGCCGAACGACCCACCACGTCTCCCCGACATCCGCAACCCCCTGCACGCTCGGCCGCGCAGCCTCTTGAGTAGACGAGGACGAAAGGGGAACAGTCACGATGACGACAGAAGAATCGACGAACCGCCACGACGACAGCGCCGCGCCCGGTCCGAACGAGGGCACCCGCGGCGCCGGCTCGGAGTCGCCGGAAGAGGGCGAAGCCGCGATGGATGCCGCCGAAGAGGCCACGGTCGACGACCGCGGCGAGGACTGACCGCACCCGGGTGCCCGCTGCAGAACGCAATGCGGGCCCGCCACCCACCGGGGTGACGGGCCCGCATTGCGGCTGGGCGAGGATCAGGCGTCGAAGCGCGCTCCGGCCGGGTCGCTGTCGAGCACGAACAGCACCAGCAGGATGATGCCGCCGACGACCGGAATGAACCCGAGGAACCAGAACAGGCCCGAACGATTCGTGTCGTGCAGACGGCGCCACGAGAGCGCCAGGGTCGGCACGATGATCGCGAGCCACCAGATGACCAGCAGTGCGATCCCCACACCGAACAGCGGGCCGGGCGCCGACGCACCGGTGGCCGAGTCGATGCTCGCCCCGGCGAAGCCGCCGATCGCGGTGATGATGTAGAGCACCGTCACGATGATGATGTTCGCGAGGTACCACCACCAGAACTCGCTGCGGCTCGCGCGGCCGCTGAAGGTCGCGTACTTCTTCCAGAAGCGCGTGAAGGCCTGCCCGAACGACGCACCGTAGAGCGGCTGCGACAGCGAAGGCGAGGCGGGAACGTTGGTCACGGATATCCCCCAAGTGATCGGATGCGGATCCGCCCGAAGCGGGCGGCATCCCTACTGTGCCCGACACGCGGGCCGCCATGTGGGATTGTGACGCGCCCCAACACGAATTCGGCGTTGCCGGCACGCGACGTCCCGGCACGCGACCTCCCGACACGACTCAGCGGTGCAGATGCGCGCGCTGGCCCTCGCGGTCGAACACCATCACGAGCTCTGCCGGGGCATCGAGCGCCGTCATCGCGTGGGGCGTCATCGTCGAGAACTCCGCCGCCTCACCCTCGCCGACCTCGATCCGCCGCTCCCCCAGCTGCAGCAGCACGCGACCCTCCAGCACGAGGAACCAGTCGTATCCCGGATGCACCCGCGGAGCGGGCAGGGCGGCTTCGGGTTCCAGCCGCATCTTCATCGCCATCGTGCGCCCGTCGACGCGATTCAGCGCCCACGTCGTGCGGCTGCCGGAGCGATGCTGCGTGGGACGGATCACGACGTCGTCATCGTCATCGGCGTGGAAGAGGGCATCCAGACTCACCTGCAACGCGCCGGCGAGCGGCACGAGCACGTCCAGACTCAGCGTGCGCTTGCCGGTCTCGATGCGACTGATCGTCGACGCGCTGAGATTGCTTCGCGCGGCGATCTCGTCGAGCGAGTAGCCGAGGGTGGTGCGGATGCTGCGCAGGCGGGCGCGGGCGAGCTTCTCGACGTCTGCGGTCACCATGGGATCAGCATGCGCTGCCCTTGCGAATTGTGCAAGCGGGCATCCGGAATCCGCCAGGCGAGCCTACGCTGTCGACATGGGCCACGACCACGATCCGCACACCGACGCCGCCGCGCACACCCCACCCGCGCACAGTGCCGCCGCGCACACGCCGCCCGCCATGACGCGCCGCTGCGACGTCGCTGTGATCGGCGGGTCGGCCGCCGGCCTCGCCGGCGCGCTGCAGCTCGCCCGCCAGCGCCGGTCGGTCATCGTCGTCGACGACGACACGGCACGCAACGCCCCCGCCGCACACATGCACAGCTACCTCGGGCGCGAGGGCGCACCGCCAGCCGAGCTGCGCGCGATCGGCCGCGAGGAAGTCCGCTCCTACGGCGGCGAAGTGCTGTCCGGGCGCGTGCTCGATGTGCGGCGCGACGGCGACCTCTTCCGCCTCGAGCTCTCCGGCGGCAGCGCGCTGCTGGCGCGACGGGTGCTCGTCGCATCCGGCCTGACCGACGAGCTGCCCGAGATCGACGGGCTGCGAGAGCGGTGGGGCCGCGAGGTCATCCACTGCCCCTTCTGCCACGGCTGGGAGGTGCGCGACCGCCGGGTGGTGCAGATCGTGACGACACCGCTGGGGCTGCATCCGACTCCGCTCATGCGGCACCTCACCGACCGGCTCACGGTCGTCGTGCACGACGGCACCGGCATCGATCGCGACGCCCTGCAGACCCTCGCCGCCTCGGGCGTGCCCGTCGTCGAGACCGCGGTGTCGCGCGTCGCCGAGGCCGACGGCGCCCTCGGGATAGAGCTCGTCGACGGCCGGATGCTCGCCGCCGACGCCGTGCTCGTGGGATCGCGCTTTCATGCACGGACCGGCATGCTCACCGGCCTCGGTCTGCAGGCGACACCCCACCCCAGCGGTCTCGGCGAGACGCTCGCGGTGGATGTCACCGGCCGCACCGCCGTCGACGGCGTCTTCGCCGCGGGCAACGTCGCCGACCCGAGCCTGCAGGTGCTGCCCGCCGCGGCGAACGGCAGCCTCGTCGGCGCACAGATCGCCTTCAGCCTCGCCGGCGACGATCTGGCCTCGGGCGCCCGCCCCTCCGGCGTCGAGGTCGAATGGGACGATCGCTACGGCGGCGAGCGCGTCTGGAGCGGCAACCCCAACGGCACGCTGGTCGCCGAAGCATCCGACCTCGTCCCCGGTCGAGCGCTCGACGTCGGCACCGGCGAAGGAGCGGATGCGCTATGGCTCGCCGAGCGGGGATGGCATGTGACCGCATCCGACGTCTCCTCCCGCGCCCTCGGGAGGGTCGAGGAGGAAGCCGCGCGCCGCGGGCTCGACGTGCGCACCGTGCACGCGGATGCGAACAGCATCCACCCCTACGGCGCGGAGGAGTACGACCTCGTCTCGCTGCAGTACGGATCCTTCGCCCGCACACCCGAGGGCCGCGGCCTGCAGGCGCTGCTCGGTGCCGTCGCACCGGGAGGAACGCTGCTGGTCGTCGCACACGAGCCGTCGTGGGCGCTCGAGCAGAGCGATCCGGCGTCGCACACGCGCATCTTCGATCCGGCGGCGTACGTCGGCGTCGACGAGATCGCCACTGCACTCGCGGCCGACGGCGGCTGGCGCATCGAGGTGCGCGAGAC
This sequence comes from Microbacterium sp. UBA1612, assembly GCF_002321605.1. Lineage (NCBI taxonomy): Bacteria > Bacillati > Actinomycetota > Actinomycetes > Micrococcales > Microbacteriaceae > Microbacterium > Microbacterium sp. UBA1612. Next base: position 21,966 of record NZ_DCMW01000023.1, on the reverse strand, counting down.
GCGGCCGCGACCGGCCGGAGCCGCCAGCGGCCACCACGTGGAGGATGTGGTGCTCCGCGCCGTGCGAGCGCCGTGACAGAGTGGAAACGTCTGTCTGGTAAGACAGAGTGTCTGTCTTCTCTCATGGGGGTTTCATGCGTCTTTCGGTGATCGGGTGCGGGTACCTGGGTGCGGTGCACGCGGCGGCGATGGCCTCGATCGGTCACGAGGTGGTCGGGATCGATGTCGACGAGCGGAAGATCGCGTCGCTGTCGAAGGGTGACGCGCCGTTCTTCGAGCCGGGCCTGCAGGAGATCCTCACCGAGGGCATCTCGTCCGGACGCCTGTCGTTCACGACCGACATGGCCGCCGCGCAGGGCGCGAAGGTGCACTTCATCGGTGTCGGCACGCCGCAGCAGGCCGGCGGATACGCCGCCGACCTCACCTACGTCAACGCGGCCGTCGACGGCCTGCTCCCCTACCTGTCCGAGGGCGACCTCGTCGCGGGGAAGTCGACCGTGCCGGTCGGCACCGCCGCGAACCTCGCCGGCCGTGTCGCCGAGACCGGTGCGACGCTGGTGTGGAATCCCGAGTTCCTCCGCGAAGGCTGGGCCGTGCAGGACACCGTCGACCCCGACCGGCTCGTCGCCGGCGTTCCGTCCGAGAACGGTCACCCCACCCCCGAGGGAGAACGCTGCGCCGATGTGCTCCGCGAGGTGTACCACACCGCCATCGCCAAGAACACGCCGTTCATCGTCACCGACTACGCCACCGCGGAGCTCGTGAAGGTCTCCGCCAACGCGTTCCTGGCCACGAAGATCAGCTTCATCAACGCGATGGCCGAGATCGCCGAAGTCACCGGCGCCGACGTCACCACCCTCGCCGACGCGATCGGCCACGACGCCCGCATCGGCCGCAAGTTCCTCGGCGCCGGCATCGGCTTCGGCGGCGGCTGCCTCCCGAAGGACATCCGTGCATTCAGCGCCCGCGCCGAAGAACTCGGCAAGGGCGAATCGGTCGCGTTCCTCCGCGAGGTCGACGCGATCAACCTCCGCCGCCGCGACCGCGCCGTCGACCTCACCGTCACCGCCCTCGGCGGCACCGTCTACAACAAGAACGTCACCGTCCTCGGCGCCGCGTTCAAACCCCACTCCGACGACATCCGCGACTCCCCCGCCCTCGACGTCGCCGTGCGCCTGCACGGCCTCGGCGCGAAGGTCACCGTCACCGACCCCGCCGCGATCGAGAACGCCCGCCGCATCCACCCCCAACTCGACTACGTCGAAGACCGCGACCAGGCCCTCACCGGCGCCGACGCCGTCATCGTCGTCACCGAATGGGACGAATGGCGCCGCGACCTCGACCCCGCCCACGCCGCCACCCTCGTCACCGGCAAGGTCGTCATCGACGGCCGCAACTGCCTCGACGCCACCGCCTGGCGCAGCGCCGGCTTCGAATACCACGGCATGGGCCGCCCCTGACGCGACGCCCGCGGACGACGGCCTTCGCCGCCGGCGCCCGCCGCCGACCCCCGGGCGGACGGAGCCGTTTCCCCTGTCCATGTGCCCCAACTCAGGCTCCAACGACGTAAAGCGCCATCTGGGAAACATCAGGCACTTGCTGAGCCTGAGTTAGGGCCGGATCCGCGGGTGAGCCGGCACCCGACCCCAAGCACCGGCGGCATCGACATGGCCACCGGCACGACGCCCAGGTTGGGCGTGGGCAACCACAACCCGCGTGCCCTTACTCAGGGTGCGACGGCCTGCCGGGGCCGAATGCGAGCCGGTAAGACCTTCTCAGCCTGAGTTGGGGCACGTCAGCCGCGCGACTCCGCCCTCACGTCACCTCGACGCGCCGGAAGCAGCGCCCTTCGTCTTCGACTCGCCGGAACCGGGCCCCTCGTCGCCGGCGGCGGGATCGTCATCCGCGGGCTCGTCAGACGCCTCCGATGCCTCGACGGTGCCCGACCGCTCGACGCTCCGCGACGCCTCGGCGTCTCCCGAATCCCCGGACGGGGCCGGATCCGCGACCTTGAGGCCGTCGGGGCGGATGAGCTCGCGCACCTCGGCCATGAAGCTCGTCATCTGCTGCTGCTGCCAGCGCAGCTGCCGGGCACGGTCTTCGGCGTCGCGCAGCACATCGTTGCTGTGTCCGGTGACGGTGTCGACGATCTTCTGCGCCTTCTCGCGCGCCCGGTCGATGGTCTGCTGCGCCTTCACCCGCGCGTCGGCGTCGATCTGCTGCGCCTGCGCGCGCATGAGCCGCTCGTAGTCCTCGGCCTTGTTCGAGATGCGCTGGGCGTGCTCGAGGGATGCCGCCACCTGTGCGTTCGCGTCGGACGTGATCCGCTCGGCGTGCGAGACGGCCTGGTTGTGGAGCACGAGGAACTCCTGCTGGGCGTCGTCCTGGCGCCGCGTCAGGGTCTCCTCGAACTCCAGCACCCGCGCGTTCATCTCCCGCACGGCCGCCTCGGCCTCGGTGCGCATGTCGGTCGTCTCGCGGGTCACCATCGCCCGCAGCGCCGCCGCACCCTTCTCTGCCTCGGATCGAATGGCCTCCGCCTCGCGCTCGGCCTGCAGCACCTTCTCCGTCGCGTGCGCGGCCTCGCGCTCGAGGCGCGCCTCGTGCGCCGTGTACTCCGTGTCGATGCGCAGCCGGTTCTGGTCGGAGTCGTGCTGCGCCTTCTCGACGATCGTCGCCGCGTCGGTCTTCGCCTCGGATCGCACACCCTCAGCCTGCTCGCGTGCGGCTTCGAGCAGGCGCTCGGCCTGCGACGCGGCGTTGCGGATCAGCAGGCTCGCCTGCTCCTCTGCCACCCGCAGCACGGCCTCGAACTGCTCGCGGTCGTTGGCAACACCCTCTTCGACGGGGGTGCCCGCAAGCTCCGCGGTGAGCGCCGTCACCTTCGTCTCGGCCTCGCCCAGCTGGGCGGTCGCCGCGGCGAGGTCGGCTTCGAGCTGAGCGTGCGCCTCCTGCTGCTCCGAACGCAGCTTGTCGAGGGCCCCGGCGTTGTCCGAGACGAGCTTCTCGATCTCGGCCTGCTGCTCCGCACGCATCTCGTCGAGCGAGTCGCGACGCGACTGCTCGGTGGCGGCGAGCTCGTTCTGATAGCGCTGCACGCGCGCCGTCAACTCCCCGATGGCGTCGTCGACCTCGCGGCGTTCGTACCCGCGGAAGGCGACGGTGAACGCGTTGCCGCCCTCACCCGAGCCGCCGCCCTGCTCGTTCTGCGAAGACAGAAGCTCGTCGAATGCATCGTGTCGGACGTCGTCGGACATGCGGAACCTTCCAGCGAGGGGGGGGGATGCCGGCCGGCGAGCCGACCCCTCCACCCTGCCTCATCGACCCGTGATTCACCCGGGGAGATTCCTATGAGAAGCCGCAGAGCCACGGCACGTGCGAACCCGACCCGGCCCCGCTAGCGTGTGAGGCATGAACCGTCCTCTCGGAGTCACCCTCGTCGCGATCGTCGCCTGGCTGATCGGGTTCTTCCAGATCATCGGGGCGATCTTCGGCATCCTCGGCGGACTGCTCATCACCCCGTCGGCGCTGCTCGCCTGGATCAGCCTCGTCCTCGGCGTCGTCACCCTCGCCGTCGGCGTCGGCCTGTGGCGCGGCAACAACACGGCCCGCATCATCGCCACCGTCGTCTTCGTCATCAACATCGCGCTCGAGATCATCGGCATCTTCAACGGCGAGGGGCTGTTCGCCGGGATCTTCGGCTCCGTCTTGCCGCTGATCGGACTGCTGCTGCTCTACACGAGCTCCGCCAGCCGCTACTTCCGCTCTTAGGCGGGCACCCAACGCGTCGCACCCACACCGCGCGCGTTCATAACTCCTCCTCTCCGGACCGGGTATCGACCTGAGGGCGCCCAAAACGCGCATTCACGTCGGTTGTTGAGGAGTTATAAACCTCGCCCTATTCGCATGAGGGTTGTAGATCGCAATCTATGCGCTTAGACTCCTGGGAGCCATCGCAATCTATGCGCATAGATCCACAGCCGGATCAGCCGCGATTCAAGGAGGAACACGTGAAGCTCAAGACCGCTCTCGGGGGTGTCGCGGCGCTCACCGCCGCATCCCTCACCCTCACCGCGTGCGGACGCGCGGACGACACCGCCTCCGGCCCGTCCGAGGCCGTCACCCTCGACGACAGCCCCGCGGAAGGCACCATCACCGTGTGGGCGATGGGCGCCGAGGGCGAGGCGCTTCCCGACTTCGTCGCGGCGTTCGAAGAGGCGAACCCCGACGCGACGGTCGACGTCACCGCCATCCCCTGGGATGCAGCCCACAACAAGTTCCAGACCGCCATCGCGGGCGGCACGACACCGGATGTCGCCATGATGGGCTCGACGTGGATGGCCGACTTCGGCGACGCGTTCGCCACCGTCCCCGACGCGATCGACACCGCCGACTTCTTCCCCGGCGCCGTCAGCACCACCGAGTTCGACGAGCGCGCCGCCGGCGTGCCGTGGTACGTCGACACGCGCGTGCTCTACTACCGCACCGACCTCGCCGCCGAGGCCGGATGGGACGAAGCTCCGACCACGTGGGACGAGCTGAAGCAGATGGCCACCGACCTGCAGACCGAGGCCGGCAGCGAGTGGGGCATCCGCCTGCCCGCGGGCGCGGACTCGTTCCAGGGGTCGATGTGGATGCCGTGGTCGGCCGGTGCAGAGCTCACCGACGGAGAGTCGTGGACCCTCGACACCCCCGAGATGGCGGAGGGTCTGGAGTACTACCAGAGCTTCTTCGATGAGGGCCTCGCCGACCCGAACGCCGACTTCTCCTCGGGCGCGACGGAGTCGGAGTTCGTCTCCGGCGTCTCCCCGATGGTCGTGGAGGGTCCCTTCCTACGGGGCTCGCTCGAACTGGCCGCCGGTGAGGAGTTCGCCGACCAGTACGCCACCGCGGTGCTGCCCGCCGACGAGGAGTCGGTGTCGTTCAGCGGCGGCGCGAACCTCGTCGTCTTCGACGGCAGCGACAATGCCGAGTCGGCATGGAAGCTCGTCGACTGGCTGAGCCAGCCCGAGACGCAGGTCGCGTTCTACGAGGCCACCGGTGACCTCCCCGCCGCGCAGTCGGCCTGGGACGACCCGGCGCTCGCCGACGACGCCAGCCTCGAGACCTTCGGCACGCAGCTCGAGACCGCCAAGGCCCCGCGGGTGACCACCAGCTGGGTGCAGGTGGCCGCGAAGGGCGACCAGGCCCTCGAACAGCTCCGCCGCGGCGACGGCGACATCGCCGGCGTGCTCGCCACCCTTCAGGCCGACGCCGACGCCATCGGCCTGGAGTGACCTGACCCATGTCGACCTCGACACTCGTCGCTCCCGGGGCCCGCACGGGCTCCGGGAGCCCGGGAACCCGCAAGGGCGGGCTGCACGATCGGCAGCGCAAGCGTCAGGCCCTCATCGCATGGGGCTTCGCACTCCCCTTCGTCGCCGTCTTCGCGGTGTTCATGCTCTTCCCGATCATCGGGTCGTTCGCGATGTCGTTCACCGACTTCACCTCACGCGACATCCAGAGCCCGTTCGCGGTGAACGTCGTGTGGTTCGAGCAGTACCTCACCCTCTTCCAGGATCCGCGGTTCCTCACCTCGATGCGCGTGACGGCGGTGTTCGTGCTCGTCGGCATCCCGCTGACGATGGTCGTCGCCCTCGCCCTGGCGCTCGCGCTCAACAGCGGTCGCGGCAAGATCGTGTCGTTCTTCCGCGTCGGCTACTACGCCCCGGTCGTCACGAGCATCGTCGCCGTCGCCGTGGTCTGGCGCTACATCCTGCTGCCCGACGGACTGCTCAACTCCGCCCTCGCACTCGTGGGCATCGAGGGCCCAAACTGGCTGAACGACACCACGTGGGCCCTGCCCTCGCTCATCGTCATGGCGGTGTGGCGCAACGTCGGCACCCTCATGATCATCTTCCTCGCGGGCCTGCAGGCCGTGCCCGAAGACGTCAACGAGGCGGCGACGATGGACGGCGCATCCGCGTGGCGACGCCTCGTGTCGGTGACCCTGCCGCTGCTGCGCCCCACCCTGCTGCTGGGTGCCGTGCTCATCTCGGTCGGCTACCTGCAGTTCTTCGAGGAGGCGTTCGTGATGACCCGCGGCGGCCCCCTCGACTCGACCCTCTCGGTCGCCTACTACACCTACCAGCAGTTCGGATTCGGCGAGTACGGCCTCGCCTCGGCGGCCAGCTACGTGCTCTTCCTCGCGATCGCCCTGCTGAGCCTGCTGCAGTTCCGCCTGCTCCGATCGAAGGACTGAACCGATGACGACGACCGTCCTCGACCGTCCCGTGGATGCCGCCGCGGCCGCATCCCCCACCCCGCCCCGCCGGCGCAGGCGCCGCGGCTTCGGACCCCGCGCCCTCACCTACACGGTGCTCACCGTGGGGCTGGTACTGTGGCTCATCCCGTTCGTGTGGATGCTGCTCGGCTCGCTGAAGACACAGGGCGAGATCCTGCAGCGGCCGCCGACATGGCTGCCGCAGAACCCGACGCTGGAGAACTTCGCGGCCTGGTTCGGGCCGCTGGATTTCTGGCAGTTCTTCGCCAACAGCGCGATCGTCGCCGTGTTCACCGTGCTCGGCAACCTCGTGTTCTGCTCGATGGTCGGATACGCGCTCGCGAAGATGGAGTTCCCCGGCAAGCGGCTGCTGTTCCTGCTGGTGATGGTGACCCTCATGGTGCCGGGCGTGGTGACCTTCGTGCCGCTGTTCGTGATGGTCTCCTCGCTCGGCCTGGTGAACACCTACCCGGCGCTGATCCTCCCGTTCGTCACCGCCCCGGTGGGCGTGTTCCTCATGCGCCAGTTCATGCTCGGCATCCCCGAGCCCCTGCTGGAGGCGGCGCGCCTGGACGGCGCGGGCGAGTGGCGCATCTTCACGCGCATCGTCATGCCGCTGTGCGGGCCGCCGCTCGCGACCCTCGGCATCCTCACGTTCCTGTCTTCGTGGAACAACTTCCTGTGGCCGCTCGTGGCCGCCCAGACCGAGGAGATGTACACCCTCCCGGTGGCCCTGTCGCTGTACTCGACCGGGCAGAACGCCACGAACTACGGGCTGCTGCTGGCGGGGTCCGTGCTGGTGATCACCCCGATCATCCTGCTGTTCGTGTTCCTGCAGCGCTGGTTCATCCGCGGCGTCGCGACCACGGGCCTGAAGTGACCGGCCCGGCCGCGCCGCGCATCCCTGTTTCCGACCCGAGACCCCTCTCTGGAGCCCTTCCGATGCAGCCCACCCTCTCGACCGCACCCGACGGCACCCGGTTCCGCGACCTCAACGGCAACGGGGTGATGGACCCCTACGAGGACCCTCGCCTCACGCCGGAAGAACGCACCGCCGACCTCCTCGCGCGCCTGTCGCTCGAGGAGAAGGCGGGCCTGATGTTCCAGACGGTCATCGAGCTCGGCGACGACGGCGATCTGCTCGAGACCCCCGGAGCGATCTCGAAGTCGCCGACCTCGACGGTGATCCTCGGCAAGGGGATGAGCCACTTCAACGTGCACCACATCCCGACCGCACGGGCCGGCGCCCGCTGGAGCAACAACCTGCAGCGGCTGGCCGAGCAGACCCCGCACGGAATCCCCGTGACGATCAGCACCGACCCGCGCCACGCGTTCGTCGAGAACACCGGGGTCGCCTTCTCGGCCGGGCCCTTCTCGCAGTGGCCGGAGCCGATGGGCCTCGCTGCCCTCGACGACCTCGAGGTCATCCGCACCTTCGCCGACGTCGCCCGGCAGGAGTACTGCGCCGTCGGCATCCGTGCGGCGCTGCACCCGCAGATCGACCTGCCGACCGAGCCCCGCTGGGGACGCCAGGCGCAGACGTTCGGCTACGACGCCGAGCGCGTATCGCAGATCACCGCCGCGTATCTGGAGGGCTTCCAAGGCGACGCGCTCGGGCCGGAGTCGGTCGCGTGCACGACGAAGCACTTCCCCGGCGGCGGACCCCAGCGCGACGGCGAGGACGCGCACTTCCCGTACGGCCGCGAGCAGGACTACCCGGGCGGGATGTTCGAGTACCACCTCGCGCCGTTCCGCGAGGCGATCCGCCGCGGCACGGCGGGGATGATGCCGTACTACGGCATGCCGGTCGGCCTCGAGCGCGACGGGCGGCCGATCGACGAGGTCGGGTTCGCCTACAACCGGCAGATCGTCACCGACCTGCTGCGGGAGGAGCTCGGCTTCGACGGCGTCGTGGTCACCGACTGGGAGCTCGTCAACGACAACCACGTCGGCGACCAGGTGCTCCCCGCCCGCGCGTGGGGTGTCGAGCACCTCGACGCGACGGGGCGCATGCGCATGCTGCTCGATGCCGGCGTCGACCAGTTCGGCGGCGAGGAGTGCGTGGACCTGCTGCTGGACCTCGTGCGCTCGGGAGCCGTCGCCGAGGAGCGCCTGGATGCGTCGGTGCGGCGCATCCTGCTGGTGAAGTTCCAGCTCGGCCTGTTCGACGATCCCTACGTCGACGAAGACGCCGCGGAGCGGATCGTCGGCAACGCCGCCTTCCGAGAGGCCGGAACGCGGGCCCAGGCGGAGTCGGTCACGGTGCTCGTCGACCGGGAGGAGACGCTGCCGCTGTTCGCCGCACCCGGCGCGCGGATCTACGCCGAGGGCCTCGCGGATCATGCCCTCGCCGCGTACGGCGAGCGCGCCGTGCGGCCCGAGGAGGCGGATGTCGCGATCGTGCGGATCGGGGCGCCCTTCGACCCGCGCGACGACCTGTTCCTGGAGAAGTGGTTCCACCAGGGGTCGCTGGAGTTCCCGCCCGGACTCGCCGTGCGTCTCGCGCGCATCGCCGATCAGGTGCCGCTCGTGATCGTCGTGAACCTCGATCGCCCGGCCGTGCTCACCCCGCTGCTGCCGGTCGCATCCGCCCTCGTCGCCGACTACGGCAGCTCGGACGAGGCCGTCCTCGCGGCCCTGTCGGGCCGCATCCCGCCGCGCGGCGTGCTGCCGGTGGAGATTCCCCGGTCGATGGATGCGGTGCGCGCGTCGGCGACGGATGTTCCCGACGGCACCGCCGACCCCGTCTTCCCGCGCGGTTTCGGCCTGCGTCCGGTGGCGCCGGCCCCGGTGGCGGCGGCCTCGGAGCCGGTGGCGGCGCGTCAGTAGGATCTCCCAGGAGAGCGAGGAGCACATGCCCACGAGCCGACCGACCGTCTACGACGTCGCGGAGCGGGCCGGCGTGTCGATCGCGACCGTGTCGTTCGCGTTCCGCCGCCCCGACAAGGTGCGTGCTGAGACGCGCGAGGTCGTGCTGCAGGCGGCGCGCGAGATCGGGTACGTGCCGAGCGGCTCGGCGCGCAACCTCGCCCGGGGCCGCACCGGGGTGCTCGGGCTGCACCTGTTCGACCTGCTGCTCGACGTCGCACCCGGAACGCCGGCCGCCGACGAGGGTCTCGTCGATCTGTCGACGCTCGACCTCGGCGCACCCGTTCTGGAGTGGGATGCCGCCGAGGACGCGCGCGCCAGCGAGCCGAAGGTCTTCCCGCTCTACGTGGACGAGGTGCAGCGCGGGTTCGTGCTGGAATGCCGCCGCAACACCACCGGGGTGCTGCTGCGACGCGGCGGCACCGGGCCGAACGAGATCGCCGAGACCGCCGGTCAGGTCGACGGGCTCGCCATCCTCCCCGGCCACGTCGGCCTGGCTCCGACGGCCGCGCTGAGCTCCTCGGTGCCGGTGGTGATGGTCTCCAGTGACGGCGGGCCGGGGCACCACGTGCTCGCCGACAACGTCGGCGGCATCCGTTCGCTCGTCGACCACCTCGTCACCGTGCACGGCGCGCGCAGCCTCGGGTGGGTGGGCGCGGCCGACGGCTGGGATCCCCGCCAGCGCCGCGACGCCTTCGACGAAGCCGTGGTATCTCACGCGGGGGCGACCGGCGAACTGGTCGACCCGGTGGACGTCGGCGTCGACCCCGTCTTCACCGCCCTGCTCGAGCGGGCCGATGCCGGGTCGCTTCCGGACGCGCTCGTCTGCGCGACCGACCAGACCGCGCTGGCGGTCATCGATGCGCTGCGCGAGCGGGGTGTCGAGGCGCCGCGCGACGTGCTGATCGCCGGGTTCGACGGCATCCAGGCCACGCGCACATCCACCCCCACGCTCACCACGGTGCGGCAGCCGATGGAGCTCATGGGCCGCCTCGCCGCCCATCTGCTGCTCACCGACCCCGGCGACGGCTCAGTCGCGCCACGCACGGTGACCGTTGCCGTCGCCCTCCAGCTCGGCGGCAGCTGCGGCTGCGCCTGAGCCCGCGCGTCGCGAGAGGGCTGGCCGGGAGCGGCTGCGGGTGCCGGGGGCGGAAGTCCGACGCTCCGCACGGCCCGCACCGCACCGCCCGAACCGCACCGCTGTTCACAACTCCTCAAGAATCGGGCTTCGGGCCCCGTGAGGCACGGCTCAGCCGTCTCAGGCCGCATTTTTGAGGAGTTGTGAACCACACGCGCTGCTGGTGCTCACCCCGGAGCCCGGCGGCGACGACGGCGAGAAGATCCGCCTGCTCTCCGTCGTCGGCATGCAGTCCTTCGGGGCGTGACACCGCCGAGGCGAGCGGTGCCATGCCGGGTGCGCGGCCGCCGCGCTACGGTAGGTGCGTGACTGCTCCCATCGATCCGACCTTCACCTCCGCGTGGGCTGAGCTCGACGCCCACCGCGCTTCGTTCGACCCCGATCTGCGCGGCTGGTTCGCCGCCGACGATGACCGTGTCGGAAAGCTCAGCTTCCCGCTCGCCGACCTGCACGTCGACCTGTCGAAGAACCTCGTCACCGACGAGATCCTCGCCTCGCTCGTGAAGCTCGCCGAACAGACCGGTGTCGCCGAGCGCTACGCCGCGATGCGCGCCGGCGAGCACATCAATACGACAGAGGATCGTGCGGTGCTGCACACCGCCCTCCGTCGCCCGGCCGGCTCCGAGCCCGCGCTCGTCGTCGACGGACAGAACGTCGACGACGACGTGCAGGAGGTGCTCTCGCGCATGGCGGGCTTCGCCAACCGCGTACGCAGCGGGGAATGGAAGGGCGTGACCGGCAAGAAGGTCACCCATATCGTCAACATCGGCATCGGCGGCTCGGATCTCGGCCCGGTGATGATCTCGGCCGCGCTGGAGCCGTATGCCGATGCCGGCATCCAGGCTCGGTTCGTGTCGAACATCGATCCGACCGACATGGCCCAGAAGACCAAGGGGCTCGACCCCGAGACGACCCTCTTCATCGTCGCCTCGAAGACCTTCACCACGCTCGAGACCCTCACCAACGCCCGGCTCGCGCGAGATTGGCTGTGGGCGGGGCTCGAGGCAGCCGGCGCCATCGACGGGTCGGATGCGGCGAAGACCGACGCAGTGGCCCACCACTTCGTCGCGGTCTCGACCGCCCTGCCCAAGGTCGCCGACTTCGGCATCGACACCGACAACGCCTTCGGGTTCTGGGACTGGGTCGGCGGCCGCTACTCGGTCGACTCGGCCATCGGCCTGTCGCTCATGATCGAGTTCGGCCCGGAGGTCTTCCGCGAGCTGCTCGCGGGCTTCCACGCCGTCGACGAGCACGTCGGCTCGACGCCCCTCGCCGAGAACGTGCCGGTGCTCATGGGGCTCCTGAACGTCTGGTACGTCAACTTCCTCGGCGCCCAGTCGCACGCCGTGCTCCCCTATGCCCAGCAGCTCAGCCGCTTCGCCGCGTACCTGCAGCAGCTCACCATGGAATCCAACGGAAAGTCCGTGCGCTGGGACGGCACGCCCGTCACCACCGACACCGGCGAGGTGTTCTGGGGCGAACCGGGCACCAACGGACAGCACGCGTTCTACCAGCTCATCCACCAGGGCACCCGCCTCATCCCGGCTGACTTCATCGCCTTCGCGAACCCCGCCTACCCGCTTCAGGACGACGGCCGCGACGTTCACGGACTGTTCCTGTCGAACTTCCTCGCGCAGACCAAGGCGCTCGCGTTCGGCAAGAACGCCGAGGAAGTCGAGGCCGAGGGCACGACGGGTGCGCTCGTGGCCGCCCGCACCTTCGCCGGCAACCGGCCGACCACGTCGATCTTCGCGCCGGCGCTCACCCCGCGCGTGCTCGGCGAGCTGGTCGCTCTGTACGAGCACATCACGTTCACGCAGGGCGTGATCTGGGGCATCAACTCCTTCGACCAGTGGGGGGTCGAGCTCGGCAAGCAGCTCGCGCTGCAGATCGCCCCCGCGATCGAGGGCGACGAGGATGCGATCGCCGCGCAGGATGCATCCACCCGCGCCCTGCTGGAGTACTACCGCACGCACCGCTCCTGATCCGCCTGGCGCCGCCCAGGACCGCTCAGCGGGGGTACGGCACCGTGACCTCGCGAGCCACCGCGCGCAGGTCGTCGATCGACGGGAGCAGCCACCGGAGGTAGCCGACCGGCACGCCGGACACGGCGGCGATCCGCTCGTGCGAGATGACGGCGCCAGCGGCGAGCTCCTGCTGCACCGCGGCTTCGATGAGGCGGCGCCGCTGGGCGTCCCGCGCCCCATGCCGCTGCGGTGATCGCGATGCGGCGCCCGCGGGCAGCGCCGCGCGTGCGCGAAGCGGTCGCGAACGCGCCGTCTGCGCCCACCGGCGAACGTCCTCGACATCGCGACGCATCTGCTGGATGAGCGCGACCGCGCTTGCGAACCGCCGCTGCGGACGGATCCGCTCGCGCAGGTGCACGACGATCGTTCGACCGTAGAGGTCGCCGTCGAAATCCAGCAGGAACGGTTCGAGCAGGCGCACGCCTCCGGCGGCGTAGAACGTGGGGCGGCGGCCGATCGAGGCGGCGGCGATGTGGCGCACGTTGCCGACGTAGACGTCGGCGGCCCAGACGCCGTCCTCGATGCGGTCGTCGGATGCGAGCGCGAGGTTCGCGGTCGGGAAGCCCAGTTCGCGCCCGCGCTGATCGCCGTGGATGACCGTGCCGATCACGGCCGGGGCCCCACCGACGGAGTGCACCATCGCCGCCTCGGCAGGATCCGCCAGCACGCGCAGCTCCTCCGGGGTCACGCGCGACCTCCGTCGATCACGGCCAGCCCGTGGAACCTGCGCTCGTGATAGATCAGCGGCGCACCCGCGTCGTCGATGTTCATGGTGTGCACCCGCATCACGACGACCGAGTGGTCTCCGGCCGGAGCGCAGCTGTAGACGTCGCAGTCGAACCACATCGCCGCGCCGTCGATCAGCACGGCGCCGTCGTCGGTCACCGTCGTGGCCAGCCCGTCGAAGCGGTCGCGGCTGCGGGAAGCCAGCTGCATGCAGGCGTCGGACTGATGCGATCCGAGCACGCTCACGCCGATGCGCTCGGCCCGACGAAGGATCGGCCAGGTCGTGGAGGAGTTCTGCACCGAGAACATCACCATGGGCGGGCTGTACGACGCTCCGACGGAAAACGACGAGGCCACCATGCCGACGGGCACGCCGTCGACGATGGCGCAGAGGGCGACCACGCCGGTCGGGAACCTTCCCATCGCCCCGCGCACATGGTCGGGGTCGTGCGTTGGCACATCGAGCACGCGCGTGCTCTCGGACAGGTCCGGGTACAGCAGGGTCATGACGGACTCCCTTTCGACGACGTCGCTCGGATGGTGAGCACGGGTCGATCGGCGGCACGCAACGAACGCGGTCCGTCACCAGACCCGATGCTTGCCCCCGGGGTCTTGTGTCCCGAGAGGGTCCGCAGCGGCTTACGCTGCGAGATCCAGTGTGCGCCGGACGCGTTGCCCGTCGGTCACACGGATGTAAACGGCGTATTGCGCCGAGTGTGTGTCGTTCTGTGACCGACGTCACACACCGGAAACACGGCGGTGGCAGAATCGGTCACGCAGCGTAAGCCGTTGCGGGCGCTCCGGGCCAAAAGAACCTGGATGCGTGTGGAGGTCTCGTGCGCTCCACAGCCCCTGCGCTACGTGGAGTCACGGCACTCTCCGTTCCCCCTCAACCGGTACGGATGTGAGCAACATATGTCGTTGAAAGTGATGGTCGTCGTCGGCAACCCCAAGCCGGCATCCCGCACCCGCAAGGTGGCCGAGCTTCTGGTCTCCCACCTGCTGAGCCCCGGCTCGTACGAACTCGAGGTCATCGACCTCGCCGACCACGTGGATGAGATCTTCGCGTGGCCGTCGGAGAAGATGTCCGCCCTGAACACGCAGGTCGCCGAGAGCGATCTGGTGGCGTTCGCGTCGCCGACGTACAAGGCGACCTACACGGGCCTTCTCAAGGCCTTCCTCGATCGATACCCCGCGAACGGCCTCGCCGGCGTCACCGCGATCCCGGTCCACACCGGCGCCGACTTCACCCACGCCATGGGCCCGACCTTCACGCTCTCACCGCTCCTGGTGGAGCTCGGCGCGACCGTTCCCGGACGCGGCTTCTACCTGGCCCTCAGCCAGATGGACAAGCTCGACGAGGTCGTCGCCAACGCCGCCGCCGAGTACCGCAGCAATCTCAACCGCCTGGCCACCGTCGCCGCCGCGACGGCCGACGCGCCCGTGACCGCCTGAACGACGGCCGAAGGAGGATTCATGTCTCACCCCACCCCGCCCACGGCCATCGACGCGCGCCGCTTCCGCGACACGCTCGGCCACTACGCCTCGGGCATCACCATCGTCTCCGGCACCGAAGACGGCGCACCGATCGGCTTCACGTGCCAGTCGTTCTACTCGGTGTCCGTCGATCCGCCGCTGGTGTCGTTCAGCGTCATGAAGACGTCGACCACGTATCCGCGGATCGCCGCAGACGGCAAGTTCGCCGTGAACGTGCTCGCTCACGATCAGCGCGCCGTCTCGAACCAGTTCGCCCGCAAGGGCACCGACAAGTGGGCCGGCATCGACTGGAGCCCGGCCGCCTCCGGCAACCCGATCATCGCCGACACCCTGATGTGGGTCGACTGCGAGATCTGGGCGGAGCACGAAGCCGGCGACCACCTCATCGTGATCGGCAAGGTCGTCGAGATGAGCCCCGCCGAGTGGCACGAGCGCGACACCGAGCCGCTCCTCTATTTCAAGGGCGCCTACCGCCATCTGCGGGAGCTCGGACAGCTCGCCGGGTAAACCTCATCCACCCGGCGCGATCAGAGGGCGTCCCGACCGCAGTCGGGGCGCCCTCGTCGCGTGCAGGCACGGCGGCACTCGCCGGACACGTCGCGGAAACATCGCGACCGTAGGGTATGAACCGTTCGATTCACTTCGCCGACCCCAGGAGCATCCGTGACCACCCCCGCCCCCGCCACGCGCGACCTGCGCGACCTCCCCAAGGGACACCTGCACCTGCACATGGAGGCGGCGATGCGCCCGGCGACGCTCACGCGACTGTCGCAGAAGCTCGGCATCGACGAGGCGCCGACGACCGGCTTCGCCGGCTTCACCCAATTCAGCGCGACGTATCGCAGCCTCCTGGCCTCGCTCGACCACCCCGACCATCTGGGCATCCTGACCGATGAGATCTTCGCCGATCAGGCGGCGCAGGGCGTCGCCTACCTCGAACTCGCCGTGAGCCCGCAGTTCTACGCCGAACGCTACGGCACCGTCGAGGCGGCGCTGAACGAACTCATCGCGCTGGCCCGCGCCGCGTCGGCGGCACACGGCGTCGCCTTCGGACTCATGCCGACCATCGACCGGATGCGCGATCTCGATGAAGCCATGGTGATCGCTCGTGCGGCCGCCGCGCGCGCCGGCGACGGCGTGGTCTCCCTCGGGCTCGCCAACGAGGAGCGCGGCTACCCCGCCGGCGACTTCGCCGAGCCGTTCGCCCTCGCCAAGGCCGCCGGGCTCCAGTCCACGCCGCACGCCGGCGAACTCGTGGGCCCGGAGTCGATCCGCGACGCCCTGGATGCCCTGCAGGCCGACCGCATCCTCCACGGCGTCCGCGCGGCGGAAGACCCGGCGCTCGTGGCGGAACTGGCCGATCGCGGCATCCCGCTGGATGTGTGCCCCACCTCGAACCTGTTGCTCGAAGTCGTCGACGACATGACCGCGCATCCGCTCGTGGGTTTGCTGGATGCGGGTGTGCGCTGCTCGATCAACGCCGACGACCCGATCCTGTTCGGGCCCGACATCCTCGACGAGTACGAGCTGTGCCGGCGGGAACTCGGGATGACCGACGAGCAGCTCGCCGCGTGCGCGTGGACCTCGATCGAGACCACCCTCGCCGATGACGAGACGAAGGCGCGCGCGAGGTCCGCCATCGACGCCTGGCTCGCGTGAACGACGCCGGCGACAGCCCGGAGCGCGCGCGCCTGCTCGGGCTCGCGACCGACCTCATCCTGCGCGAGGGCGTGATCGACATGAGCCTCAGCGCGATCGCGCGCGGTATCGGGTCGAACAACCGCATGGTGCTGTACTACTTCGGCTCCAAGCAGGGGCTGCTGGATGAGGCCGCGCAGGCGGCGTTCGAGCGCTTTCCCCGCCTGCGCGACATGTTCGCCCGCCTCGCCGGCGACGGTCCGATCGAACAGCGCCTGCTGGCGGTGTGGGAAGACCTCTCCGCGCCCGAGAACCACCCGTTCCTGCGCCTGTTCTTCCAGCAGTTCGGCACCGCGATGCGCGACCGCGACGGCTGGGACGCCTTCACCGACCGCATCGCGCACGAGTGGATCGACGCGACCGCCGAGGTGCTGCGGCGCGACGGTTTCGGCGCCGACGACGCCCGCGTCGCGGCGACGCAGCTGGTCGGCCTCTGGCGCGGCCTGCAGTTCCTCACCCTCACCGGCGTCGATCCCGACGAGCTTCGCGCGGCGAACCACGCCACGGTGCACGCGCTTCTGACCCGCCGGTGACCTCGCCGAAACAATCGCCGCCTACAGTGTGAACCGTTCAGTTCACTCAGGTCGGAGGAGAGTCGGATGGCGGCACCGTGGAAGCTCGGCATGTTCCAGAGCGCAGGCCCGATGGGCATGTGGAAGCTGCCCGAGAACCGGTCGACGGACTACCTCGACCTGGAGTACTGGGTCACGATGGCACGGCGCTGCGAACAAGCCGGCGTGGACTTCCTGTTCCTCGCCGACGACTACGGATACCCGATCGTCGACGATGCCGTGCCGCCGGCCGCGATCCGCGGCGCCATCCAGTTCCCGAAAGCCGATCCGATGGCGATCCTCCCCGCCCTCGCCGCCGTGACCGACCGCCTGGGTCTCGCCGTCACCCTCTCGACCATGGTCGAGAAGCCTCCAATGGTCGCCCGCAAGCTCGCGACGCTCGACCACCTCACGCGCGGACGCATCGGCTGGAACATCGTCACCGGCGCCGGTCAGAACGCGTCCGCGCGCCTGTTCGGCATCCCGCTGACCGACCACGACAAGCGCTACGAGATCGCCACCGACCACGTCGACCTGTCGCTGAAACTGTGGGAGGGGTCATGGGATGACGACGGCCTCGCCGTCGACCGCGAGCGCGGCGTCTTCGCCGACCCCGACAAGGTGCGCGAGATCGAGCACCACGGGCCGCACTTCGACGCCAAGGGCCTGCTGACGGTGCCGCCCGGACCGCAGCGCACGCCGCTGCTGTTCCAGGCGGGCACATCCTC
>NZ_DCMW01000023.1:0-4086 GCF_002321605.1 Microbacterium sp. UBA1612 | reverse complement strand
TCCCGGCGATGGCTTCCCAGATCACCGACATCCGCCGCCGCGCCGAGGGCTACGGCCGCGACCCGGAGTCGGTCACGTGCCTCATCGCGGGCACGTTCATCGTCGCCGAGACCGCGGAGGGCGCGCGCGATATCCAGCGACGGGTCACCGAGGCGCGCTCGCTCGACGACGCCGCGGCCGCGTACGCGTTCTACACCGGGCTGGATCTGTCCGGCATGAACCCCGACCGGCCGCTCGACCCCGCTGCGGTGTCGAGCTCGCAGACCGGACGCACGAACATCGAGCGCTTCACCGGTCCGGATGCGCCGACGGTGCGCGAGATCCTGGAGGAGTTCCAGCGCAACTCCGTCATGGGCACGCCGTTCGTCGGCACCCCGGCGGAGGTCGTCGACGCGGCCGAGCGCGCCATCGCGGACACCGGCGCCGACGGGTTCCTCGTGCAGCCCGACCACACCGGCACCTTCGACTCCTTCCTCGACCTCGTCATGCCCGAACTGCGCACCCGCGGACTCGTCGCCGCCGAGAACCCCAAGGTGACCCTGCGAGAGCGGCTGCTCGGTGCGGGGCCGCGTCTGGCCGACACCCATCCGGGGGCGGCGCATCGACGGGTGGCGGTGCACGCATGACCGACGCGAAGACCCTGCACTTCGGCGTGTTTGAAGTGACCGCACCGCAGGTGGGCGGCACGTTCAGCTGGGCGCACCCGCGCAGCCGCAGCGCCGATTTCCTCGATCCGCAGCACTGGATCCACATCGCCCGGGTCCTGGAGGACGCAGGCTTCGACTTCCTCTTCTTCGCGGGCGGCTACGGGTATCCGCTCGTCGACGCCGATCTGCCGGAGATCGCGGCCACCAAGGGCATCAACTTCTCCGCCATCGACCCCGACTACCTGCTTCCGCTGCTCGCCCAGCACACCGACACCCTGGGGTTCGTGGTGACCATGTCGACCGGGCTGGAGCATCCCGCACAGCTGGCGCGACGCTTCGCGACCCTCGACCACCTCACCGGCGGACGGGTCGGATGGAACATCGTCACCGGCGCCTCCCAGAACGCCGTCGCGGACGTGTTCGGGCAGGACGAGATCGTGCCCCACGACACGCGCTACGCCATGGCATCCGAGTACGTGGAGCTCGCCGCGCGCCTGTGGGAGCAGGGGTGGGATGACGACGCCCGCGTCGCGGATCGCGACGCCGGCGTGTATGCGCGGCGCGAGGGCGTGCATCCGGTCGTCTTCGAGGGCGAGCACTACCGCTCGCGCGGCTACTTCGGCGCCCCGCCCTCGCCGCAGCGCACGCCGGTGCTGTTCCAGGCCGGCACCTCGCCCGCCGGGCGCGCCTTCGCCGCGCGCAACGCCGAGTGCGTGTTCGTGCAGGCCACCACGCCGCCGCGTACCGCTGCCGCCGTGGCCGACATCCGGCGCCTGGCCGCCGAGCGCGGGCGCGACCCGCGCGGCGTGAAGCTCATGGCCGGGCTCACCGTCTTCGTCGGCGAGACCGAGGCCGACGCGAAGCGCTACGAGTCCGAGTTCGATGCGATGCAGACCGACGAGATCGTCGCATCCCTCTACGCCGGCAACACCGGCATCGACCTGCTCGCCCTCGACCCCGACAAGACCCTTCACCAGGTGCTCGAGCAGGGCGGCCCGGTCGGGCAGATGGGCACGAGCAACATCGAGCGCTTCCTCGGCGAGAACGCCCCGACCGTGCGGGAGATCCTCGACCAGCTGCGCGGACGCGGCACGCGCGGGTTCCGCGTCGTGGGAGACCCGGTGCAGGTCGCCGACGCGATCGAGCACCTCGCTGCCGAGACCGATCTCGACGGGTTCCTCCTCGAGCCGGTGTTCGAGCCGGCCGACCTCGAGGACTTCGGCCGCCTCGTCATGCCGATCCTCCGCGAGCGCGGCCGGCTGCGCGCAGGCACACCGGGGAACACGTTGCGCTCCCGCGTGACCGAGCGCCCGGGCCACGACCGCCTCGGCGACGCGCATCCGGTGCTGGCGGACTGAGTCCCGAGCCGGCGACGGCACGGCCGCATCCGAACCGGCCCTTTCCCACCGAACGGCCCCGTTTCGTCGCGGCGGAAAGGGGTGGCTCGGCGAAAAGGGGGTGGCTCGGTGGGAAGGGCTGCGTCGCGGAGTCGCCCCTGCGCGCCCACTGCCCACGCGCCCACTGTGCCGCGAGCACATATGCCGGACGAAGGCATGGGGTGGCAGCACGTTCCGCGGGGTGGCGAGGCTGGGTAGATTCGTCGGATGCCCTATACCCGCGTCGACGATGTCTCGATCTACTTCGAGACCGAGGGGAATCCGGCGGATCCGGCGATCGTACTCATCTCCGGGGGCGGCGCGCAGCTGATCAGCTGGGACGACCGGCTCGTCGAACTGCTCGTGGCGGAGGGCTTTCACGTCGTGCGCATGGACAACCGCGACACCGGACTGTCGCAGCGCTTCGGCGGCGACGAAGAGATCGACGGCGGCTACGACCTCTCCGACATGGCGGACGACGTGGTGCGCGTGCTGGATGAGCTCGACATCACCGCCGCGCACCTCGTCGGGCACTCGATGGGCGGGATGATGGCCCAGACCGCGGCGATCGAGCATCCCGAGCGCGTGCTGAGCCTGGGGGCGGATGCGCCCGCGCAGCATGTGCCGCGCTGAGGCCGTCAGGCCCATCCGACCTCGGCCGTCGCCAGCACCGCGTCGTCGGGATCGAGGGCGGTCACGATCGTGCGGCCGACGTGCAGGTGCACGATCACCTGGGGACCGACGCGCGTGGAGATCACCCGCGCGGTCACGTCCCGCGCGCCGCCGCCGAACTGCACCAGGACCGGGTCCTGGTCGTTGGCGAGGGCGACGAGCTCGTCGCGGGCCTCGAGCACGCGCATCCGCACGCCCTCGGGATCGACCGCGTCGAGGATCTGGATCTGCGCGGCCATCACGTCGCCGGTGTGCGAGGTGCGGAAGCCGCCGTGCCCGCGCGCCATGCGCGCCGCGTTGGAGGCGGCGGCCACCACGCTCGGCTCCTCGGTGGCCATCGGCACGAGCCGGTCGACCCCGTCGATGTGGAAGTTCGTGGCGACACCCACCGGGATCGCCATGGTCCCCACGACGTTCTCGATCATGTGATCGGCCTGTTCGAGGGTGAGGCCACCGCCGATGCCGAGGGGATCCAGCGCGTCGGCCGGCAGCCCCGCTCCCTCCACGACCCGCCGTCGGCGCTCCTCTGGCGTGTGGTCGCGCAGGCCCTGCAGACGGCTGTTGATCGGCATCGATCCTCCCGGAACATCGCAGACCCACGAAGGGGCAGGTACCTGCCGAAACTACGTCTGCGGGCAGCCGCCGGCCATGGAGGAACCGCCCATGATGCGGCCACCGGAGTGGGGCGTGCATCTACCGACGCGCGCCCGGAGCGTTTCGCGTGCGGGGGGATCTCGGCGAATCAGCCGGCGAGGAACTCGCGCGCGGCGGCGCGGAAATCCCGCGAGCCCGGCGCGTTGAAGTGATGACGGTTCGGGATCTCGACGAACCGGCCCTGCGGGCACGCGGCGGCGAGCGCCTTCGAGCCCTCGAGGATGGCGTCGCGGGAGCCGGTCGCGATCAGCACGGGCTGGGTGGGCGCCGCCGTCGGGTCCGGGTCGGCGGCGCCCGAGGCGCGCAGCCCCTCGGCGATCGCGAGCAGAGCCTCGAGGTCGTTGCCGCCGACCCGTTCGATCAGGCCGATGTACTGCTGCGTGCGCTCATCCGTCACCGCTGCGCCCTCGCGCACGTAGGCCCGCGCCTGATCGAGGTCGAGCTTGCTCAGCGGCACCCCGTCGGGAACGCCGCCCAGCACCACCCGCTCGATCCGCCCCGGAAGATCCCGAGCGACCTCCCAGCCGACACGAGCGCCGAGGGAGTAGCCGACGTACGCGACGGTGTCGACGAGGTAGGTGTCGAGGACCGTCTCGACGTCGCGGGCGAGGGCCGCGAGCGCATACTCACGCGACTCGTGGGGCTTGTCGCTGGCCCCGTGGCCGCGCTGGTCGAGGGCGAGAACGCGGAATCCGTCGCTGGTGAGGTCGCGCACCCAGCCGGTGTTCACCCAGTTG
>NZ_DCMW01000041.1:4403-48946 GCF_002321605.1 Microbacterium sp. UBA1612 | reverse complement strand
GCTCCGCAGTCACTTTCTGCGGGTGCGCGGCCCCTTCATCCGCACAAAGTGACTGCGGAGCGGGGCAGGTGACGCGGAGTGAGGTGAAGTGACCGCGGAGTGAGGTGAAGTGGCTGCGGAGTGCGGTGAGGTACGGCGGAGTGGGTGATAGGTGCGACGGGGGGCGCCCGGCGGATCACCGGACGCCCCTCGTGTCGTGAACTCTAGAAGTCGAAGTCGCCGATGTTCTCGGCGTCGAAGACGTAGGGGTCTCCGAGGAGGACGACGCCGTCGGCGCCGACCTCGTAGGTGCCGAGCTTGCCGGCCTCGAACGAGTCGCCTTCCGCGCCTTCGATCGCACCGGTCGCCAGCGCGTCAGCGGCGAAGGCGGCGAGGTAGCCGAGGTCGGCCGGGTTCCACAGCGCGAACGCGGTGACGGTGCCGTCTTCGACGTACTCGCGCATCTGGTTCGGCGTACCGAGCCCGGTCAGGGCAACCTGACCCTTGTACTCCGAGGTCGACAGGTAGCGCGCTGCGGCGGCGATGCCCACGGTGGTCGGCGAGACGATGCCCTTCAGGTCGGGGTAGGTCTGCAGCAGCGCGGCGGTCTTGTCGAACGAGGTCTGGTCGTCGTCGTCACCGTAGGCGACCTCGACGAGTTCGACGTTCGGGTGGTTGGCGGCCAGCTCCTCCTCCATCATCTCGATCCAGGCGTTCTGGTTCGTGGCGTTGGCGGAGGCGGACAGGACGGCGATCTGGCCTTCGTCGCCGATCTGCTCGGTGATCAGGTCGACCTGCACCTGCGCGATGCCTTCTGCGGTGGCCTGGTTGATGAACAGGTCGCGGCACTCCGGGTTGGTGTCGGAGTCGAAGGTGACGATCTTCACGCCGGCGCTGCTTGCCTCATCGAGCGCGTCGCAGATGGCCTCGGGGTCGTTCGCCGACACGACGAGTGCGTCGGCACCCTGCTGCGCCGCGGTCTGGATGTAGGTGACCTGCGAGGTCGGGGTCGCCTCGCTCGGACCGACCTCTTCGAACTCCCCGCCGAACTCTTCGACGGCCTCGACGGCGCCGGCGCTGGAGGTGTCGAAGTAGGGGTTGCCGAGGTTCTTCGGCAGCATCGTGATGGTGACGGCCTCGCCGTCGCCCCCCGCGTCTCCGCCCGAGTCGCCCGAGCCGGAGCATCCCGTGAGGACGAGCGCTGCGGTGGCCGCGACGGCCGCGATGCCGACGCCGAAGCGGCGGTTCCTGGTGTTGAACATCGTTGTTTCCTTCCCTTGGTGAAGTCGGTCTGTGATTCCAGGTGGATGCTCAGGCGTCGGACGCGCCGGAGCGTCCCTTCTTCTTCCCGACGGCGGACACACGCTTGGTGCGTACCCATGCGAGGAAGCTTGCGGACACCACCGAGACAACCAGCAGGATCCCGGTGATGACGTTGATGATGTCGCTGGTGACGCCGGCCAAGCGCAGGGCGCTGGAGAGCGTCCCGATCAGCAGCACACCGGCGATGACGCCGTGGAGCGCGCCACGGCCGCCGAAGATCGACACCCCGCCCAGCAGGACGGCGGCGATGATCTGCAGTTCCATGCCGGTGGCGTTGTCGCCGCGGGCGTTGTTGTAGAGCAGGGTGAAGTAGATGCCGGCGAATCCCGACACGGCGCCGCTCATGACGAACAGCCAGAACTTCGTCAGGCCGACGTCGATCCCGGAGAAGCTCGCGGCCTCCTTGTTCAGGCCGATCGCATAGAGCGAGCGTCCGAAGGGGGTGAAGTGCAGCAGGACGGCGAAGACGACGGCCAGCACGATGAACGGGATGATGATCATCGGCACGGGGGTCCCCGGCACGTTGGCTCGCGCCAGATCGGTCCAGAAGTCCGGGAAGTCGCTGATGGCCGTGGTTCCCAGCAGCCCCACCGCGATTCCGCGAAAGAGGGCGAGCGTGCCGATCGTGACGGCCAGCGAGGGCAGACCCACGAAGGTGACCAGGGCGCCGTTGATCGCACCCGCGATGATGCCGACGATGATCGCGGCCAGGCCCGCGAGCGGCAGCCCCCAGCCGGCCTGGACGCCGAGCCCCGTGACCACCGAGGAGAGACCGACGATGCTGGCCACCGAGAGGTCGATCTCCTCGGTGATGATGATCAGCGTCATCGGCAGGGCGATCAGCAGGATCGGGGCGAGTTCGCGGATGAGGTAGGTGATCGTCAGCGGGCTGTCGAAGTTCGGTACCACGATCGTCGCGACGACGATCACGAGTGCGAGGAGCCCGATGATGGCCGCTTCGCGGTTCAGCACGACCCGTCGCCACAGGGCGTGGTGATGGTTGCGGTAGCGGCGCTCGGTGCGAGCGGTGAGGACGGCCGAGGTCATGATTGCTCCTCCCTCGCGGCGATGAGTCGTCGGTGTTGTCTCACGGCGAGCACCCGGTCGAGGACGATGGCGCCGATGATGAGGATGCCGACGACGGCGCGCTGCCAGAAGTCCTCGATGCCGATGATCGGCAGGGCGCGGTTGATGGTCAGCAGCAGGTATGCGCCGATCGCGGCGCCCCAGACGGTGCCGACGCCGCCGGAGATGGCGACGCCGCCGATGACCGCGGCACCGATGGCCTGGAGTTCCCACCCGTAGCCGGCGTTGGAGCTGACGGTGCCGTAGCGGGCGGCGTAGAGGACGCCGGCCAGTCCGGCCAGCGCGCCGCACACGATGAACGCGCCGAGCACGCGACTGGTGACCCGGAGGCCGTACAGGTGTGCCGCGGCGGGGTCGGACCCGATGGCGTACAGCTCGCGTCCGCTGCGGAGGTTGCGCAGATACCAGGCGGCGACGATGAGCACGACGACGGCGAGGATGGTCAACAGCGGGATACCGAGGACGTCGCCGGTTCCGAGGCCACGGAAGTCGGCAGGCATGTCCGAAGCATTGATGCGGTCGCTGCCGGCCCACGCGACGTTGATGCCGCGGTAGATGTACAGCGTTCCGAGGGTGATCACCAGGGCGGGGACCTTCGCGAAGGCCACGAGTGCGCCGTTGATGAGGCCGAGGACCGCGCCGAGCCCGATGCCGGCGATGAACACGAGAACGGGCGGGATGCCTGGGAAGTCGATGAACAGTCGCCCCGTGAGGTAGGCAGTGAGGCCCACGGTCGACCCGACCGACAGGTCGACGTTGCGGGTGATGATGACGATCGCCTGGCCCACCGCGACGACCATCAGCAAGGAGGGCGTCAGGAGCAGATCGCGGAATCCGTCACCCGAGAACAGGAATGACGGATTGACGGCGGTCGCGGCGACCACCACCAGGACGAGGGCGATCGCGATGCCCGTCTCGCGGGCCTTCAGCACATGGCCGGTAGCCGACACCAGCGGATGCTGCTTTGGCTCGGCTTCGGTCGTGAGGGTCATCGCACGGCCTCCTCTTCCGCCGTCGCGGCGTACATCACGTTCTCGGGGGTGGCCTCGGCTCGGGAGAACTCCCCGGTCAGGTGGCCCTCGCGCATCACCAGCACGCGGTCGGCCATGCCGAGCACCTCGGGCAGCTCGGAGGAGATCATGAGGATCGCCATGCCGTCGCCGGCCAGTTGCGAGATGAGCCGGTGCACTTCGGACTTGGTGCCGACATCGATGCCGCGAGTGGGCTCGTCGACGATGAGGACCTTGGGGTGCGTCGCCAGCCATTTGCCGAGCACGACCTTTTGCTGGTTGCCGCCCGACAGTGTCCCCGTCTCGGCGTCGAGTGCCGCGGTCTTCACCTCGAGTCGGCTCGCCCAGGTCTGGGCGGCGGCGTTCTCGAGGCCGCCCCAGATGAGTCCCCACTTCGACAGCCGGGAGCGGATCGCGAGGGTGATGTTCCGGGTGACCGACTGGTCCAGCACGAGGCCCTGCTTGCGGCGGTCCTCGGGGACGAGTGCGATGCCCTGCGCCATCGCCTTGCGGGGGTTGTTCTTCGACAGCGGCGTGCCCTCGACTGTGACCGAGCCGGATTCGTACGGGTCGACGCCGAAAACCGCCCGCGCGACCTCGCTGCGGCCCGCTCCCACGAGTCCGGCGAGACCGACGATCTCGCCGGAGCGCACCGTGAAGCTGATGTCGTGGAAGACGCCCTTCTGGGTCAGTCCGTCCACGACCAGCACGTCCTCGCCGATCTCGGTCGGTGTCTTGGGGAAGAGCTCGGTGACATCGCGCCCGACCATCTGGCGGACGAGGTCGTCGACGGTGGTGTCGTCGATCGACATGGTGTCGACGTAGGCGCCGTCGCGCATGACGGTCACGGTGTCGCACAGGTCGAACACCTCGTCGAAGCGGTGCGAGATGAACACGAGTGCGCGGCCTTCGTCGCGCAGGCTTCGCGCGACGGCGAAGAGGCGCTCGACCTCGACGCCCGACAAGGCGGCGGTGGGCTCGTCCATGATCAGCACGCGGGCGTCGAGTGAGATGGCCTTGGCGATCTCGATGATCTGCTGATCGGCGATCGAGAGGCCTTCGGTGAGGCGGTCGGGGTCGATGCGCACACCGAGGCGCTCGAAGATCTCGTTGGCCTCAGCGCGCATCGCCTTGCGGTCGATACGGCCGACGCGGTTGGTCGGCTGGCGGCCCATGAAGATGTTCTCGGTGACGGACAGGTCCGGGAAGAGCGTGGGCTCCTGGTAGATCACCGCGATCCCGGCGGCCTTCGACTGCGCCGTGCTGCTGAAGTCGACCGGCTCGCCGTCGAGGTGGAACTCGCCGGCGTCACGGCGGTAGAGGCCGGCGATGATCTTGACCATCGTCGACTTTCCCGCGCCGTTCTCGCCGATGAGGGCGTGGATGGAGCCCTTCTCGAGGCGGATGCTGCCGGAGCGCAGGGCGACGACGGCGCCGAAGGACTTCACCACCCGCGAGAGTTCGAGCGCGGGGGTGGCTTGCTGTGGCGACGTGTCCGTCACGGTGCCTCCTCCTTGAGGGTGAACCTGGTGGCTGAATCTCCATGAATCGATTCAGGAGAACTTCAGGCATACTCTATGGAGCGCACCTGAGCGGGTCAAGTCAGCTGCGTGAACTGGTGCCCGATCGAAGAGGAGACAGCGCCGACATGCCGAATGTGAGCATCCGCGACGTCGCGCAACGGGCGGGAGTGTCCGTGGGGACGGTCTCGAACGTGCTGAACCGCCCCGACGAGGTATCCGCGGATTCGGTTACCCGGGTGCAGCAGGCGATCGACGAGCTCGGATACGTGCGCAATGAAGCCGCGCGCAAGCTCCGCGCCGGCGTCAGCGCGACCGTCGGCTTCGTCGTCCTGAACGGACAGAATCCGTTCTTCAACGATGTCGTGCGCGGAGCAGAGGACGAGGCGACTGCGCGTGGTATCGCGATCCTCTACGGAAACACCGACGAGGACCGTGCGCGCGAGGACATGTACATCGACCTCTTCGAGGAGCACCAGGTGCGCGGGTTGCTCATCGCCCCCTTCGGCGATGTCAACAACCGTCTGTCGCGTCTGAAGCAGCGGGGCATTCCTGCCGTTCTCGTCGACCGCTACAGCGGTGAGAACCGATTCAGCTCGGTGTCGGTCGACAACATCGCCGGAGGCCGCATGGCCGTCGAGCACCTCATCGAGACCGGTCGTCGGCGTATCGCGTTCGTCGGAGGGCCTTTCGAGATGCGTCAGATGACCGATCGGCTGGCGGGCGCGCGCGTCGCCGTCGAGAACGCGTCCGGCGTGGGTCTCGAGGTGGTCGCGACCGCCGCGATGAGCGTGGAGGAGGGCATCGCCGCCGGCGCCCGCATCATGCAGCGCCCCGCACGCGAGCGTCCCGATGCGTTGTTCGCGGGAAACGACCTCATCGCGCTCGGGCTGCTCCAGCAGCTCGCCGTCGACGGACGCATGCTCGTCCCCGACGAGATCGCGATCATCGGGTTCGACGACATCTCGTTCGCCGGGGCTGCCGCCGTGCCGTTGTCGTCGATGAGACAGCCGAGCACGACGATCGGCAAGACGGCGTTGCGGATCCTGCTCGAAGAAGCCGGCGACACCGACGCGATCCCGCGTCAGACGGTGTTCCAGCCGGAACTGGTCGCGAGGCGTTCGACATCGCCGGTGCGCTGATCGCGCCGGCGCGGCCGGCTCAGCTCAGGCGCAGGCACCCCCACGAGACCGGCGGGAGCGAGATTCGGAGCGTCTCGCCGTCGACCTCGGCATCCATCGGCCGGAGCCCGACGCGTTCACGATCCTCGAGGGTGTTCGAGGCGTAGATGTCGTCGTCGTGCAGCAGGTGCGCCTCGTCGATGGCCATCTCGCGGCCCAGGTCACCGAGGAGCGGCCGCAGGTCGACCGACAGGGTCGTGGGCTCGGTCGTGGACCGGTTGACGACGAAGAGCGACACGCCGTCGTCGTCGATCGTCGCGACGGCGTTCACGGTTGCCACCTCGCCCAGCGCGGGACTCGTGAAGGTCGGTGCCGACACCGGAACGCGCACCGCGCGCCCCTGCGCCCAGCGCGAGGTGAGCGAGAAGGGGAAGAACGTGGTCTGGCGCCACGCCGGGCCCCCGGGCTCGGTCATGATCGGAGCGATGACGTTCACCAACTGCGCCAGGGATGCGGAGCGCACGCGGTCCGCGTGCTGGAGCAGGGTGATCATCAGGTCGCCGAACACCACGCCGTCCAGAACGCTGTAGCGGTCTTCGAGCAGGCGCGGAGCGACCGGCCATCCCTTCTCCTCGGGCTTGTCGTTCTGCCCGCCGTCGTCATCGTGGAGGTACCAGACGTTCCACTCGTCGAAGGAGATCATGATGCGCTTGTCGCTCTTCTTCGCCGCCGCGACGGCGTCTGCCGTGGTCACGACCGACTCGATGAACCTCGCCATGTCGACACTCGAGGCGAGGAACTCCTGCGCGTCGCCGTTCCGCTCCTGGTAGTACGCGTGGCAGGAGATGAAGTCGACGTCGTCGAGGGTGTGCTCGAGCACCGTGCGCTCCCACGCGCCGAAGGTCGGCATCGACCGCCCCGACGAGCCGCACGCGACGAGTTCGAGCCCCGGGTCGATCATGCGCATCGCCTTGGCCGTCTGGGAGGCGAGCTTGCCGTAGTCGTCGGCGTTCTTGTGACCGATCTGCCACGGTCCGTCCACCTCGTTGCCGAGGCACCACATCCTCACGCCGAACGGCTCCGGATGCCCATTCGCCGCCCGCCGGTCGGTCCATGCCGTCTGTGCGTCGACGTTGGCGTATTCGAGCAGGTCGAGCGCCTCCTGGGTGCCCCGGGTGCCGAGGTTGACGGCGAGCATGAGGTCGCTGCCGACGAGCTCGAGCCACGCGGCGAATTCGTGCAGGCCCACCTCGTTCGTCTCGGTGGAGTGCCACGCGAGGTCGAGGCGGCGGGGTCGTTCGTCGACGGGGCCGATGCCGTCTTCCCAGCGGTATCCCGACACGAAGTTGCCGCCCGGGTAGCGGATGGTGCTGACGCCCAGTTCGCGCACGAGCTCGATGACGTCCCGCCGGAAGCCGTCGGCTCCGGCTGCGGGATGACCCGGCTCGTGGATGCCGTCGTAGATGTGGCGGCCGAGGTGCTCGACGAACCCGCCGAACAGGCGACGGTCGATGTCGGCGATCTCGTGATGGGGATCGAGGCGGGCGGCGGCGACGGCCATGGTTCCTCCGGTGGTGTGGATGTCTTGGGGGACACGAGTCAATCACGCCGACGCTCTGCGTGGTCCTGTCAGGAGGAGAGGGATGCGAGGGCGCCGTTCGCGTCGGACGGCGCGGGCGAGGGATGCGCCGGGATGGGCGCGAAGGCGAAGACGACCTGCTGCGGTGACAGTGCGGTGCGTCCGAGGGCGGCGCCGGTTTCGGCGTCGCTGCCGTTCAGGGAGACCGTGACGGTCTCGTCGGAATGGTTGATCACGGTGACGAGGGCGCCGCGACGCGCGACCTCGACGCCCGCGGGGAGGTCGTCGATGACCGGTCGCACGCCGCGGTCGGCGACGAGGCGGCCGACGATCGCGTCGACACCGGCGGCGTCGGGCATCGTGGCGACGTACCACGCGGCGCCGTCGCCGTGGCGTTGACGGGTCACCGCCGGTCGCGCCGCGTTCGGACCGTCGTCGAAGGTCGCGATCACCTCGGCGGTCTCGGCGTGGACGGCCTCGGCGACGAGCGTGCCGCGAGCGGCACAGCCGTCGAGCGTGAACGACACCGTCTCGGGCTCGCCGTCGCCGACCGCACCGAGCGCGCCGACGCCCGTGCCGCTCGCGGGAGGGCCCGCCAGTGCTCCGAAGTCCTCGTAGCGGATGCCGAGTGCGGCGCCGAGGCGCGTGAGGAACCCGCCGTCGCAGAACTGGTCGTGCTCGTCGACGATGTCGCTGAAGGGTCCGGTGAGCAGCGTTCCACCGGCTCGCGCGAACCGGTCGAGCGCGGCTGCTCCCTCCTCGCGCAGCAGGTAGAGGGCGGGCGCCAGGACCACCTCGTACCCGCGCTCCGCCTCCTCGGGCCCGATGATGTCGACCATGATGCCGCGGCGATGGAGTGCGCCGTACCACTCCAGGGCAACGGCGAGGTAGTCGATCCGGAAGGGATGGTCGCGCTCCTCGACCGCCCACCAGTTCTCCCAGTCGAAGACCAGCGCGACCCGCGCATCCGAGCCCGGTGCCGGCAGCTCGCCGAGCTCGCGCAGGCGCTCGCCGAGGGAGACGACCTCGCGCCACGTGCGGGTGCGCGTGCCGGCGTGGGGGAGCATCGCCGAGTGGAACTTCTCGCTGCCGGCGCGGGACTGCCGCCACTGGAAGAACATGATGCCGTCGGCGCCGCGCCCGATCGACTGCGCGGTCTCGGCCGCGAGCGCCCCCGCGGCCTTGCCGGGGTTCGCCGGGCGCCAGTTCACGGCATCGGTGGCCTGCTCCCACAGCAGCCACGGCACGCCGGGCTTGAGCGAGCGCACGAGGTCGCGCTGGAACGCCGAATCGCGTACGCGCGAGGGATGAGCCGGGTCGGGATAGCAGTCGTCGGCGATGACGTCCATGTGCGGCGCCCACCGGCGATAGTCGGCGGGCTTGAACGGGCCCATGAAGTTCGTCGTGATCGGCTGCGTCGCGCCTGCCTGCAGCAGGATGCTCCGCTCCGCCAGGTAGCACTCCAGCAGCATGTCGGAGGTGAACCGGCGGAAGTCGAGCATGGACGACGGATTGTGGCTGTAGGGCGCGAGGCGCGGGGGGAAGACCTCGTCGAAGGTGCTGTACCGCTGCGACCAGAAGCTGGTGCCCCACGCCGCGTTGAGCGCGTCGACGGTGCCGTACTTCTCGCGCAGCCAGCGACGGTACGCATCCCGCGCGGCATCGGAGAAGTCCATCCACAGGTGGCAGCCGAACTCGTTTCCGACGTGCCACATCACCACCGCCGGGTGGTCGACGTAGCGCGCGGCGATGCGTCGGACGAGCTCACCGGCGAGGCGTCGGTAGACGGGGGAGGAGGGTGCGAAGTGCTGCCGGCTTCCCGGCCAGTACGACGCGCCGGATTCGTCTGCGGGCAGCGTCTCGGGGTAGTTCGCGCTCACCCACGGCGGCGGCGAGGCCGTTGCCGTGGCGAGGTTCACCGCGATGCCGCCGGCGTGCAGGGTGTCGATGACCCGGTCGAGCCAGGCGAAGTCCCACACGTCTTCGGCGGGCTGGATGCGCGACCAGGCGAAGATGCCGAGGCTCACGATGTTCACGCCCGCCTCGTTCATGCGGCGGACGTCGTCTTCCCAGACCTCTTCGGGCCACTGGTCGGGGTTGTAGTCGGCGCCGTACAGCACGCGTGACTCCTTCGAAGATGGGGTGGATGCTTCAGCCGGCGTGGCGCCGCGGGCGTTCGGGAACGGCGACCACGGCCAGCGCGGCGCATCCGAGGGCGGGGATCACGAGGGGCACGAGCGCCCACGTGACGACGACGACGAACGCGGCGGTTGCGGCCAGGTAGAGCGCTCCGGGCACGTCGCGGCGCACAAGCGCGGGGACCGCGCCGATCGCGCCGCGCCATCCTGTCTCCGGTGTCCACGCGCCCGCGGCGGTGAGCACGGCGATCGCGAGGGCGGCCAGGCCGGCCCATCCGACCACGGCGATGACCGGTCCGCCGGGCAGGGCGCCGGAAGCGGCGAGGTCGATGTCGAGCGCGAACAGGCCGGTGAGCACGAGCACGGCGAGGCCCAGGAGCGCGCCGCCGGCGAGTCCGCGGCGCACATCCGACCAGAACGCCGACAGCGGCGAGCCCTCGGCGCGCACGAACCGCCGCAGATGACGGATGCCGGCGGCCAGCGCGACGGGCAGGGTGATGACCGGCACCGCCACCAGCGTGACGAGCAGACCCGTCATGAGCACCTCGCCGAGCAGGCCGAACTTCGCCGTGGCGCCCGGGAAGCGGGCGGGAGCGCGCTCGTCGAGCGTCGGCCCGCTCCCGTCGCGGTCTCCGCGACGGGCGGCCCTCAGCTCGCGACGCTCCCGCGCCCGCTCCGACGATGTGGTCATGGTGTCAGCCTTTCAGGCCTTGGGTGGCGACGCCGTCGACGAGGAAGCGTTGGAAGACGATGAAGAAGATCAGGATCGGCACCAGCGCGAGGAACGATGCGGTGACCGTGGCGCCGTAGTCGCTGGTGGAGGTCTGGTCGTTCCAGAGGCGCAGCGCGATCGGGAGGGGGTAGTTCTCGGGGCTGGTGAGGTAGATGAGGGGGCCGAGGAAGTCGTTCCAGGACCAGATGAAGGAGAAGATCGCGCAGGTGATGAGGGCGGGTTTGATCAGCGGGACGATGATGGCCCAGAAGATGCGGAGGTGTCCGGCGCCGTCGATGCGGGCGGCTTCGTCCATGTCGCGGGGCATCTGTCGCATGAACTGGACGAGCAGGAAGACGAAGAACGCTTCGGTGGCGAGGAATTTCGGCAGGACCAGCGGCCAGAAGGTGTCGATCATGTCGAGGGTGTTGAACAGCAGGTACTGGGGGATGATCACGACGTGGAACGGCAGCAGCAGGGTGCCGATCATCGCGGCGAAGAGGATCCCGAGGCCTTTGAACTGCACGCGGGCGAAGGCGTAGGCGGCGAGGGCGGAGCTGAGGACGGTGCCGATGACGGCGAGGGTGGCCAGCACGAGGGAGTTCCAGAAGAACTTCCACATCGGGATGCCAGCGATGCCTTCCATGACGGTGAGGTAGTTGCCCACGGTGGGGTTCTCGGGGAGGATGCCGGGGTTCTGGCCGAACTCGGAGGTCGGCTTGAACGTCGCGAACAGCAGCCACACCAGCGGGTAGAGCACGACCGCGGTGATGACGATGAGGACCGTGAACCAGATGATGGTCTGCCAGGTCTTCCGCTTGACCTTGCGGCGGCGGGGCGGGGTGCGGTCGGGGAGGTCTTCTTCGATGTCCTGCTGTTCGAGGACCTGGACGGCCGGTTCGCCGAAGCTCTGCGTGCTCATTGGTTGTCTCCCGAGTAGTGGACCCAGTTCTTCTGGGTGCGGAAAAGGATCACGGCGATGATGGCGACGACGACCAGCAGCACCCAGGCGATCGCGGCGGCGTAGCCGTACTGGCCGTCGGAGAAGCCGCGCTTGTAGAGGTAGAGGGTGATGAAGTTCGTCATGCCGGCGGGGCCGCCGGTGCCGTTGGAGATGATGTAGGCCGAGGCGAACACCTGGAACGCGCCGATGATGCCCAGCAGCAGGTTGAAGAAGATCACCGGGGAGAGCATCGGCATGGTGACCGCGCGGAAGCGGTGCCAGGGTCCGGCGCCATCCATCTCGGCGGCTTCGTAGAGCTCTTTCGGGATCTGCTTGAGACCGGCGAGGAAGATGACCATCGTCGCGCCGAACTGCCACACCGCGAGGATGATCATCGCCGGGAGCACCAGCGAGGGGTTGCCGATCCAGGAGCCGAGGTTGATGCCGAAGAAGCTGAGGAAGTTGTCGACCGGGCCCTCGCCGGCGAACATCGCCCGCCACACGATCGCGACCGAGACCGACGCGCCGATCAGCGACGGGGCGTAGAACGCCGAGCGGAAGAACGCCGCCCCGCGGTCGCGGTAGTTCAGCAGCATCGCGACCGCGAGAGCGGCGGCGAGCATGATCGGGGTTCCCACCAGCACGTACACGAGGGTGATCTGTGCGGACTGGATGAACTGCGGGTCGTTGGTGAACAGCCGGATGTAGTTGTCGAAACCGACCCACCGGGGCGGCTGGAAGATGCTGTACCGGGTGAAGGAGAGGTACAGCGAGTAGACCATCGGGATGATCGTGAGCCCGAAGAACCCGATCAGCCAGGGCAGCAGGAACCCGTACCCGGCAAGGGTCTCCTTACGCTGACGACGCTTCTGACCCGGACGAGTCGCCTCGTTCTCAGCCCGCCGACGCTGCATCAGCGAACGCCGCGAACTCTTTCCCGTGACGATCACTCTCGTCGCTGTCGTACTCACTGCTCACTCCATCCACAGAGGGGAAACGATGGGCGGGGGCCCGGCCGTGGCGGCCGGACCCCCGGCGTGTGTCACGCGTTGTTGCTGAGGACCACGTCCATCTCGGTGAAGAAGCGGTCGACCGCTTCGTCGACGGTGATGGTTCCGAAGCCGAGCTCCTGCCCGATCACACGGAACTCCTCCTCCAGGGTGCCGTAGCCGACGATCGGCACCGGCGGGGCGTCGCCCAGGCGGTCCTGGATCGAGACCTCGTAGTCGGCGATCTGCTGGCTCAGCGGGTCGAGCTCGGCGGCGGCGAGGGCCGTCTCCGAGGCGGGCAGGCCGCGGTTGGTGCCGAAGATCTCACCCGACTGGGGCGAGTTCACCAGGAAGTTCACCAGGGTCGCAGCGGCCTCGGGGTGCTCGGTGTTCGCGCCGATGGTGTGGAGCATCGAGGGCTTGAGGTAGAGGTCCTGCGCCCCCTCGACGGTGATCGGCGGGGCGATCAGTCCGAGCTCGGTGTAGTCCTCGCCCAGCTCGCCGAGGTAGCCGGCTCCGAAGTTGTCCCACGTCAGTTCGCTGGCCGTCTCGCCGGCGCCGAATCCGGAGGTGGGGAAGAGCTCCTCCAGGCGCTGCGACGAGATGACGGCGCCCGAGTCGATGAGCTCCTGGCCGTCCTCCCAGAACTGCGCGAGGCGCGCCTCGTCGAACCCGGGCTCGCCGTCCTCGGTGAACAGGGCGCTTCCCTCGGCGCGCAGCTGGATCTCGAAGTTCTGGATGCGCCCGGCGTAGTCCGAGCCGCCGTAGACATCGCCGCCGCTGGCGTCGGTCACCTCGCCCATCCACGCGCTGTAGTCGTCCCACGTGCCGCCGGCGAACTCGTCCACGCCGACCTGCTCGAGCAGCTGGGGGTTGGTGTACATGCCCCACGCGTTGGTCGACGTCGCGATGCCGTAGGTGGTGCCGCCGACGACGCCGATGTCGAGGATGTTCTGCGGGATCGGGTCGGTCTCGATGATGCCGCCCAGGAACGGGTCGAGATCGAGCAGCAGGCCGTTCTCGGAGTACTGGCGGAGGTACGAGTAGTCGAACTGCATGACGTCGGGCAGGTTGCCGCCCGCGGCTTCGGTCTGACGACGCTCCCAGAAGGCGGGGAAGTCGAGGAACGAGGAGTTCACCGTGATGTTCGGGTACTCCTCCTCGAACGCCGCGATGACCTCGTTGTAGAGCTCGGCGCGCACGTCGTTGCCCCAGAAGGCGAGGTCGAGCGTGACCTCTTCGTTCGGGTCCATCGTGTCGGCGGGCTCGGATCCTCCCGAGCAGCCGGCCAGGA
The DNA here is from genome assembly GCF_002321605.1 of Microbacterium sp. UBA1612. Lineage (NCBI taxonomy): Bacteria > Bacillati > Actinomycetota > Actinomycetes > Micrococcales > Microbacteriaceae > Microbacterium > Microbacterium sp. UBA1612. The sequence continues at coordinate 35,252 of NZ_DCMW01000041.1, read as the reverse complement.
CGAGTCCCGCGCCGGTCGCCAGCGCGACGGCGGCCATGGTCCGCTTCTTGCTGAACATCCTTGTCCTCTCTTCGAACGCCTGTGTTCTCTCACCAAGACGCTCGTTGTCCGTTGATGCGGTGTCGGCACGTTCCCTATGCAGGTGGTGCGGGAATGGGAAAGCGCTTGCCTGCAACCGTAGGCCACGGAAAAACGTTTCGCAAGAGGGGCCGCGGAAAAACCTTTGAACGATTCATAACGGTCGGATCACGGGGTGGCAGCGGAGGGCCGATCTCGAGCGGGCGCCTCACCGAAGTCCGGGATCGGCAGGCGCTCGCCCCCGCGCCGAGCGGACTCGTGTGCGATCAGCCCGGGAACGGTGTAGCGGGCGGCCGTCCACGCGTTGACGGGGGGATGGACGCCGTCGATGACCGCCGTGACGAAGTCGTCGACGAGGAACTGGTGACTGCCGTCGTGGCCGTTCGGGGCGGCGGCGTAGCTCGCGGGCAGTCGGGAGGTGTCGTGTACCGGCGCATGCCCGCTGGCGAACGCCGGTCGCAGGTCGGAGGCGATGTGACGCAGAGCGGGATCGTCGGCATCCATCGAGGGCGCGCATTCGAGGTCTTCGGAGACGTCGTCGACCCCCGTCTTGTCCTGCCAGACGCTGACCTCGGCGAGCTGCTCGAAGCTGCCCTCGGTACCGAAGAAGCGAAAGCGCGACTCGCGGATGTGCGAGGGGTACCCGACGCGTCGGAACTCGTTGACGCGCATCGCGCCCCCGTCGGACATCTCGAACAGTGCTGAGGCGTTGGAGAAGTCGTTGCCGAAGTCGCTGACGTCGCGGTCGAACACGCCGTCGTCGCGGTCGTCGGCGATACCGACGCAGCTGACGCTGACGGCGTGGGCATCCAGCGCGCCGAGCACCCCGCCGATCGAGTGCGTCGGGTATTTCATCGGGGGGAAGCTGGCGGTGCGCTTCCACTCCGCTCCCCCGCTGTACTGGTATGCGGCATAGAACCCCAGGTCCATGTCGTGCACGTAGTCGCCCTCGGCGTAGAACACCCGACCGAAGGCCCCCTGCTCGCGTTTGGCGCGGGCGAAGACCGTCGCGGGGTTGTAGTGGCTGGTCTCGCCCATCATGTAGACCATCCCGCTGCGGCGGACGGCGTCGAGGATGGCCTCGACTTCGTCGACCGTGAACGCCATCGGCACCGTCGAATACACGTGCTTGCCCGCCTCGAGGGCTGCAACCGCCTGCGGTCCGTGCGTCCACCGCTGCGTGAAGATCGCGATCGCGTCGACGTCGGAGGCGAGCAACGCGTCGACGTCGTCGAACGTGCCGGCAAGATCGCACTCGCCGACCAGGGCAGTGGCCCGTTCGGGGATCACGTCGGTGACGTAGACGTCCCCGACTCCGGGATGCAGGGCGAACAGGGGGGCGAAGTGGCGGGCGAACTGCCCGGCTCCGACGATGCCGATGGAGATCATGGGTGTGCCTTTCTCAGTCGAGGACGACGTCCATCTCGATGAAGAACTGGTCGACGGCTTCGGGGATCGTGAGGGTGCCGAAACCGAGTTCGACGCCGAGCTGCCGGAACTTCTCCTCGAGGGAGCCCTGGCCCGAGACCGGCAGCGGCGGCGGGTCGCCGAGGCGGTCGGTGATCGACGCCTCGTACTGCTGCACCTGGGTCTCGATGGGGCCGAGTTCCATCCCGGCCAGCTGCGTGGAGGAGGCGGGCAGGCCGCGGTTGGTCCCGAAGATCTCGCCCACCTCGGGGTCGTTGACGAGGAAATCAATGAGAAGAGCGGCCTCGTCCGGATGCTCGGTGTTCGCGGCGATCGTGTACATCATCGACGACTTCAGGAACATGTCCTTCGAACCTTCGATGAGCGTCGGCGGAGCGACGAGAGCGATGTGCTCGGGCTCGACGCCGAGGTTCTGCACATAGCTGGCGCCGAAGTTGTCCCACTGCAGCTCGCTCGCCGTCACCGCCGAGTCGAAGGGTGTCAGCGGGCTCAGTTCCTCGACGCGCTGTGCCGAGACGGCAGCCCCGTCGCGAAGTGCCGTGCCCTGTTCCCAGAAGGCGGCCAATCGCTCGCGATCGAAGCCGGGTTCGCCGTCGTCGGTGAAGAGGTTGCCGCCCTCGGCGCGCAGCTGCAGTTCGAAGTTGCGGAAACCGACGGTCCAATCGCTTCCTCCGAAGACCCCGGCGTCGGCGCCGGCCGCGGTGGCCTCGGCGACCCATGTGTTGTATTCGTCCCATGTCCCGCCCGCGAAGGGCTCGAGGTCGAGCTCCTCGAGCAGTCCGAGGTTGTAGAAGGATGCCCACGTGTTCGTCGAGGTCGCGATGCCGAGGGTCTGGCCGTCGAACACGCCGAGCGCGAGCACCTCGTCACTGAGCGTGTCCGTCTGCAGCGGGTCGCCGAGGAAGGGGTCCAGGGGAAGGAGCAGGCCCGCTTCGCCGTACTGGCGCAGGTACTGCTCGCTGAACTGCATGACGTCGGGCAGCCCGCCTCCGGCCGCCTCGGTCTGTCGCTTCTCCCAGAACTCGGCGAAGCCGAGGAAGGTCGCACGGACGTCGATGTCGGGGTGCTCCTCCTCGAACAGGGCGATCGATTCTTCGTACATCTCGGCCCGCACGTCGTTGCCCCAGTAGGCGAAGTCGAGCGCGACCGGGCCGTCCGAGGCGGCGCCGTCGCCGGCGGAACACCCCGCGAGGCTGGCGGTCGCGATGACGGACCCCGCGGCGAGCGCGGTCCAGCGGCGATATCGGAACATCTTTGTCCTCCTGAGGTCGGGTGGGTAAGTAGCATGCTACACGGTAGCATGCTACTTGTGAACGCCTTTCGGAAACGGAGACCGCAATGACCCAGCCCAACATCCTTCTGCTCCATTGCCACGACCTCGGCCGCTTCTTGTCCGCTTACGGAATCGACTCGGTGCAATCGCCCGCGCTGGACTCCCTCGCGCGAGAAGGCGTCGTGTTCGAGCGGGCCTTCGCCACGGCGCCGCAGTGTTCCCCCGCGCGCTCGTCGCTGTTCACCGGCGACTATCCGCAGCAGACCGGGGTGCTCGGCCTCACCCATGACCCGCACGGTTGGGACATGATCGACCCTTCGCGGCACGTCGCCACGCAGCTGCGCGGTGCCGGATACGCAACCGAACTGGTCGGCATCCACCACGAGTCCCGCACGCTGCCCGACGATGAGGTCGCAGAACGCCTCGGCTTCGACCGCGTCGAAACCGGCGGGTACGCTCCCGAGGTCGCGCGTCGCGCCGCTGACGCGGTGAGGCGACGCGCGGACGGGAATCGCCCGTTCTACCTTCAGGTCGGATTCATCGAGCCGCATCGTCTGCAGTCGGATCGCGACGAGGCGGGGGTGGTCGGCTTTCTCGGTCCCCACATCCAGCCCGATCAGGAGCGCGGGGTGACGGTTCCGCCCTATTTGGAAGACACCGCATCCAGCCGCGCCGAGATCGCCGAACTGCAGGGGGCGGTGCGCACGGTGGACGCGGCCGTGGGGGAGGTGCTTCAGGCGCTCGAGAACGCCGGCGTCGCCGACCGCACACTCGTGGTCTTCACCACCGACCACGGCATCGCGATGCCCCGAGCCAAGTGCTCGCTGTACGAAGCCGGACTCGAGGTCGCCCTGATCGTGCGGGTGCCATGGCGTCGCGACCTCGCAGGGCGCCGCGTGTCCGCGATGGTCTCGCACCTGAGCGTCGTTCCGACGCTTCTCGACGCCGCCGGCGACGCGGAGTCGGACCGCACGGCGCCCAACCTGATCGCCGTCTCCGACGACCTCGAACCGGGGCAGAGCGAGGTGTTCGGTCAGATGACCTACCACAACTATTACGACCCGAAACGGAGCGTGCGCGACGAACGCCACAAACTCATCGTGAACTACTCCAACGCGCCCCTGGCGATGGATCCCACCCAGTCGTGGGCGCATCGATCTCTGCCGCTCGGTCTTGATCGAGGCAACATGCCCAATAACCTCGAGCGTGAACTCTACGACCTCGACACCGATCCGCTCGAACTGACCAACCTCGCCGCCGACCCGGCGCACGCCGACGTGCTCGACCGCCTCCAGACCGACCTCGACAGCTGGATGCGCCGCGTGGACGATCCGCTGCTGAGGGGGTTCATCCCCGCGCCCCGTACCCGGGCGACCGTTCCGGGAGCGGTTCCGGCTCGATCGTGACGCGGCGGGTGGGCGCCGCGAAGGGCGGACACGGCGCCCTACACTGAGCAGATGTCCAGCGAGCGTGCCGCGGAATCGACGTCGGAGCAGGTGTTCCTCGCGCTCCGCGACGAGATCATGCAGGGCGAGATGCCGCCGGGCAGTCGCCACTCGATCTACACACTCGCCGATCGGCTTGGCGTCTCGCGCACGCCGGTGCGCGAAGCGGTGCTGCGTCTGGCCGACATCAACCTCGTGACGATCGAGCGGAACCGCGGCGTCGTCGTGCGCCGGATCTCACTGGCCGACATGGAGGCCGCCTTCGAGATGCGTTTCCTCGTGGAAGGCGGCGCGGTGTCCTACCTTGCGGCCTCCGGCTCGCCCGACATCTCTCCCGAGCTCGCTCCTCACACCGTCCGGATGCGCGAGGCCCTCGAGGTCGAGGACGTGTCCGCCTTCGTCGCGGCCGACCGTGCCTGGCACGACGCCCTCGTGGCGGTGCTGGCCAACCCGTGGATGCAGGCGCAGATCCAGAACCTGCGTTTCGCGACACCGCCGCCGCCCGAGCGCACTCGGCCCCCTCGCGTGCGGCTGGGTGACATCCTCGACGAGCACGCGGCGATCACCGACGCGATCGCCGCCGGTGACCGTCAGGCTGCCGTCGCCGCGATGGGCACGCACCTGCGCAAGACGGCTCGCTCGCTCGTGCCTCACGCCGACCGGACCGATCTGTCGGACGAGTGGCCGACGACCCTCGCTCGTCACTACTGCGCGTGATGAGGGTCACGACGGTTCAGCGGACGCAGACCAGCACGTCGTCGACCACACGCAGTCGCGCGCGCTGCACGGAACTGCGTCGATGCAGGTCGTCGGAGGCGTCGGCGATCTCGGATCCGTCCCACCACGGGTGGGAGAAGAAGTAGATCCACGCAGCGTCCTCGCCGTCGACGATGACCATCGCGTGGCGTCCGATCTGCAGGGCGGATGCAGGAGGGCCGACCTCGTCGAGGAGGAGCCCCTCCTGCCGCTCCCACACGACCGCATCGGCCGAGCGGTGCACGGCGAGCCCGCGCCACTCGTCGGTGAGCATCCACCACCATCCGCCGAGATCGATCACGAACGGCCCCTCGTGCGGGCGGCCCTCGATAGCGGTTCCGCCTGCCGACCAGTCGGCGAGATCCTGCGACACGGCCACCTTCGTGACCGAGTCAGCCGCCTCGTCCTTGTACCAGAGCCGCCATCGGCCGTCGGGGCACCGTCTGACGGCGGCGTCGATCACGCGGTCGCTGTCGAGGGTGACGGGGCCCACGCGACGCCAGGTGCGCAGGTCGTCGGAGGTGTACTCCACGATGTGGCGCGCGTGGCCCTCCCACCGATCGGGGACGCCCTCGATCTCGGTCAGGTACATCCGCCAGCGAGTGCCGTCGTGCATCACCTCGGGCGCCCAGTGCGTGCGATCGACCTCGAGCGGCGGCGGTCCGGGTGTGAGTGCGAGGGCGCTCCCGTCGCCGGGCGCGAGCGTTCCCTCGTATTCCCAGCGATCGCCGTCACCGCTTCGCGCGACGCCGATGCGGCTGCCGTGCACCCACGCGACCCCCGGGCCGGGTGCGGGATGCGTCGCACGGCGCTGCGTGTAGAACATCCACCACCCCTCGGGTGCGCGCACGACGGTCGGGTCGGTCGCGCCGTCGTAGACGGGGTCGCGGTACACCTCGCCGGGTGCGGGGACAGCGGGATCCCAGGGCGATGCCGGCATGTCAGCGCGGCCGCAGGTCGGTCACCGGGCTCTCGAAGCCCGTGCGGTGCGTCGGATGCGTCGCGAGCTCACCCGGGGTGATCGGGCGCCCGTCGGCGGCGGCCGACGCATACATCGCTGCGACGATCTCCAGCGACCGTGCCGGCGCATCGGCGGTCGGCGGGAGCGGCCCGCCGGCGCGCAACGCGGTGAAGACGTCGTGCAGCAGGGGCGCATGACCGCTCGGGATCTCACGCGACGGCAGCTCCCACGTGGCCGCCTCGTGCTCGAACCCGGGCGCCGGGGTGATCGCCCAGTTCTCGTGACCGTGGCCGTAGAGGTGGTCGACCGTCACGGTGGCCTTCTGCGTGTCGATGCGGATCGAGCTGGTCTGGCGCGGGGAGACCGTGCTCGCGACGACCTGCGCGACGGTGCCGCCGGCGAAGCGAACCGTGGCGGTGGACGCGTCTTCGGTCTCGGTCTCGCGGTCCAGCCGCCACATCCGCGCCTCGACGCTCGCCCAATCGCCCAGCAGGAACGCCAGCAGGTCGAGCTGATGGATGCCGTGCCCGAGCGTGGTGCCCCCGCCCTCCGTGCTCCACCTGCCGCGCCACGGCACGGCGAAGTAGTCCGCGTCGCGGAACCACAGCGTCTGGCACTGTGCGATCAGCGGGCGGCCGAGGGCGCCGCTGTCGAGGAGGTGCTTCACGTGCGCGGCGGCGGTGCCGGTGCGCTGCTGGAAGACCACCGCGAGACGCCGATCGGCTGCGTCGGCGGCGCGCCGCATGTCGTCGAGCTCGTCGAGGCTCGGTGCGGGGGGCTTCTCGACCACCACGTGCGCTCCGGCCGCGAACGCCGCGAGCGCCTGCTCCCGGTGCACCGCCGGGGGCGTGCAGATCAGTACGACGTCGGGATGCTCACTCGTCAGCAGGGCCTCGAGGTCGTCGTGAACGGCCGGAACGTCGTGCATCTCCGCGAACGCGCGGGCGGCCTCGGCGGAGAGGTCGGTCACCGCCACCAGCCGGGCGGCGGGGTCGGCGGCGACGGCCTCCGCGTGCAGGCGGGCGACGTTGCCGGTGCCCACCAGGGCGCACCGCAGAACGCGGTCGGGGTCGGTGGTCATGAGCTCTCCTCCATGGGAAGACGTTCGGGGTCGGCGGGGGACGGAGGGGGTCAGCCCGCGGGCCATCGCCAGGTCTGCAGGCGCCCGCACATCCCGAACCCCCGCGGGCCGGGGGTCGGCTCGGCGCGCACCACGGCCGCGTCGGACATCAGGCCGGGGCTGCCCTCGGCGAGGGCAGCGAGCTGGTCACGCGTGCGCTCCGTCTCGGCGACCACGGTGCGCGTCCACTGCTGCTGCCACTGCGCGACGCGGGGCTGCACGAGCTTCGCGGCGCGGCGGTGGAACTCCGCGTACGCCTCCGGTCCCCGGTCGCGGATCTGCGCGCGCAGCTGCCCGTAGCCCTCGAGGGCGAGGTCGCGGCGGCGACGCGCGGCAGAGGCCTGCACATCGGGGTCGCCGTCGGGAAGGGTTGCGGCGGCGGCGTAGGCGTCGGGATCGTCGAGGACGTCGGGCGGAAAGGTGAGCACCGCATCCCCCGCCTCGGGGAGGCCCGCATTCTGCATGACCACGACCAGGCGCAGATCGCCGCGGTTCACCAGCCGGTGCACGGTCCCGGGCGAGAAGTGGACGACCTCCCCGGGAGCGAGCGGATGGATGGCCGCGCCGGCGTGCGAGAGGGTGTGCACCTCGCCGGTGCCGCCGGTGACCACATAGCCCTCGCTCGAGGCCGTATGCAGGTGCGGCGAGCCGCCCGCCAGCCCGTCGGCGCCCTCGGTGTCGTAGACGCACAGGTCGCTCACCGCGACTCCGCCGGGGAAGAGGGGCGGTACGCGGATCGGCCCGGTGAGGGGGTGACCCGCGGTCACGGTGCCAGCTCCGTCGCGATCGCGCGGGCCTCGTCCTGATCCCACATGCGGTCGCCGAAGACGTATCGGTGCGCGAGGGTGATCTCGGTGTCGGGCGCGAAGGCGATGTGCTCGTCGAACGACGGCGAGGGGCTGAGCACCGGGAACGGCTCGGTGCGCACGAACCACTTCACTGGAGGCGGCGCCGACGACCGCCCGGCGTAGCAGAGCACCGTGCCCCCGCCGTCCACGTCGTCGTGCTGGCCGGAGAAGGCGACCCACGGCGCCTCGGCGCCCATGAGCGCGCCAGGATCGGAGGTGACGGGCGAGGTCACCGTCCCCCCGGTCCACGCCCGCGGCATCCGCAGGAAGAAGCCCGTGTAGCCGGCGTTCGGTCGCCCCTGCGTGGTGGGACTGCCGAGTTCGAGGGTTCCGCCGCTGACGTTGTGCAGCGTCGTCTCGAAATCGAGGACCCACAGGCCCCGCTCGCGGTCGACGCCGCCGAAGCGGTGCGTGCGCCGCTCGGTGATCCACTCCCGGCCGGCCTGGGTGATCCACGTGAGGTCTTCGCGGAACGAGACCTCGTCGCCGGCGGTGCGCATCGCGGTGAAGCCGTCATGGCGCATGCGGCCGACGTTGTCGCGAGCGACGTAGCCCTCGCCGTCGATGTAGGTCGGGCCGCCCCAGAAGTTCTCGCCCGAGACATGCGTCCACGTGAACTGCAGTCCCTTGTGCCAGCGGTGGTCCCACGGGCGGAAGCCGGTGAGCAGCCCACCATCGAGGGCGCGGATCGGATGCAGGTAGGGCTTGGGTCCCTCGAAGGCCGGCGCATCGGCGTCGAAGACGTAGGTCGCGATCTCGACCGTGTCGGCGGTCACTCTCAGCCGGGTGTCCTCGCGCGTGATCATGAGCGTCATGCCGCGGTCTCCTTCACCGGCGCCCAGGGCGCCCCGTCGCCGTCCATCCGGGTCATGAAGGCATCGTCGCCCGAGATCTCGCCCGCCGCCACCCGCACGCCGCGGAAGGCCGAGGCGTAGGTCGCCGCGGCGAATTCCAGCGTGCGTCGCGCATCCACGATCGACACCTCCGGTTCGCCGCCGTCGGCGAGGGCGTCGATGATCGCCGCGAGCTGCAGGCGGTGCCCGCTCACGACGTCGTCGTCGCCGGCGCCCGTGTGCCACAGATCGGCGAGGTGCTCGTGGCCGGGAGCGGGGGTGAACCTCCAGTCGGCATCGGTGTAGCCGTAGAGGTGCTCGAGTTCCACCGTCGCGAAGGCGAAGTCCACGCGCAGCCGCGTGGTCTCGCGCGGCGACACGACCGAATTCACGACGGTCGCCAGGGCGCCGTTGTCGAACCGGGCGAGCACCAGCGACACGTCCTCGGTGTCGGTCGGCCGCGACTGCCGTGCGGCCATGGCCGACACCTCCGACCACGGTCCCAGGATGCTCAGCAGCAGGTCGAACTGGTGGATGCCGTGCCCCATGGTGGGTCCGCCGCCCTCGGTGTCCCAGCGCCCGCGCCACGGCACGGCGAAGTACTCGTCGGGGCGGTGCCAGAGCGTCTCGCACGTGGCCACCAGGGGGCGTCCGAGCACGCCGTCGGCGACCAGCCGGCGCAGCCGCAGCGCCGTCGCGCCGAACCGGTGCTGGTAGACCGTGAGGATCGGAACACCGGTCGCCTCGCTGACCGCGGCGAGCTCGTCGACCTCGGCGAGGCTGAGCGCGGTGGGCTTCTCCACGAGCACCGGCACGCCCGCCCGCATCGCCGCGATCGCGAGGGGCGCATGGGTCTGCGGCGGTGTGCAGACCGAGACGATGTCGAGGTCCGCGGCGGCGAGCAGCTCATCCGCCGTCGCGTAGGTCGCCGGCCCCCCGAAGCGATCCGCGAACTCGGCCGCACGCGCGGGGTCGAGGTCGGCGACGCCGACGAGGGTGATCCGGGGGTCGAGCTCGGCGATCGCGGTCGCGTGGGCCCGGGCGATGGCGCCGGTGCCGATGATGCCGGCCCGCAGCGGTGGGGATGCGGTGGTCACGAAGACTCCTCCTCGAGTCGGTGTCGGTTCAGATCGATCCGGCCTGCGTGAGGTGCAGGTCGGCGTAGCGGCCCTCGAGATCGAGCAGCTCGGTGTGATTCCCCTGCTCGACGATGCGCCCGCGTTCGAGCACGACGATGCGGTCCGCCTGGCGGATGGTCGACAGCCGGTGGGCCACGATGAGGGTGGTGCGCCCGGCCATGAGGCGACCGAGCGCCTCCTTCACCAGCTGCTCCGACTCGGGGTCCAGCGCACTCGTGGCTTCGTCCAGGAGCAGGATGCGCGGGTCGCGGATGAGCGCCCGGGCGATCGCGAGGCGCTGACGCTGGCCGCCCGACAGGCGCGCACCGCGCTCGCCCACGAGGGTGTCGAGGCCATGCGTCTGCGCCTGCACGAACTCCAGGGCGTTCGCATCGGCGAGCGCCTGCAGGATGAGCTCTTCGGAGACGTCGTCGAGGCCGTATCCGATGTTCTCGCGGATCGTCCCCTCGAACAGCACCGATTCCTGCGGCACCACCGACACGAATCGGCGCGCCGTGCGCAGGTCGAGCTCCTGCATGTCCACGTCGTCGAGCAGGATGCGCCCGCCCGTGGGGCGGAGGAAGCCCAGCACGAGGTTCAGCATCGTCGACTTGCCCGACCCGCTCGAGCCGACGAAGGCGACGGTCTGCCCCGCGGGGATGCGCAGGTCGATCTCGTGCAGGGAATCCTCGTCGGCGCCGGGGTAGCGGTGCGACACCTGCGCCAGGGTGATCTCGCCGCGGACGGCGTCGACGGGGCGCTTGCCCTCGTTCATCTCGAGGTCGGGCTCCTGCATGACCTCGGCGATGGAGCGCACCGATTCCAGCCCGCGGGCGCCCACCGGGATCAGCATGAGCAGCTGGGTCAGCCCCTGGGTCAGGAGCGTGAAGTAGGTCGACAGCAGCACGACCTCACCGGGGGTGATCGGGAGGAACCCGGTCAGGGCGAAGACCGCGGCCAGCACGAGGCAGCCGACTCCGAGCAGCTGCATCGCGACCCACGAGATCGAGGCGACGTGTCCGTTGAGCATGTCGAGGTTGAGCCCCGCGCGCCGCACCCCGTCTGCGCCGGTCGCCACGCGCGTGACGGCGGTGCGCTCGAGGCCGTGCGCACGGGTCACCGGCATGAGCGAGGCCATTTCGCCCACGCGCGCCGAGAGCACCTCCACCTCGCGTCGGAACAGCTCGTTGCGGCTGCGCGAGCGCTTGCGCAGGCCGTAGCGGATGCCGATCGCGATCGGCACGGCGAGTGCGTACACGGGAAGAAACTGCGGCACCGCGATCGCGGTCATCGCGAGGGCCCCGATCATCACCATCGTCGCCGACAGCAGCGGGTGGGTCACCTGCTGCAGCATCAGCTCGACGTTCTCGACGTCGCGCACGACCTTGGTCTGCACGATCGAGGAGCTGACACGGGAGTGGTATCCGATCGACAGGCTCTGCAGGCGCTGCGCGAGAGCGTTGCGCAGATCGGCGCCGGTGTCGCGCACCACGGTCATGAACTGCCGCGTGTAGAGGATGTGGTTCGGGTAGTTCTGAGCGAGGAGCACCACTGCCAGCACGAACCACCACAGCACGGCGGAGACGTCGCCGCCGTCGGCGACGATGTCGATGATCGCGGCGGTGATCACCGGCAGGAACCACAGCGGGATCTCCTTGAGGGCGAATGCGAGAACCGCCACGAGCATCCGCCACGGTCGCCGCAGCAGCAGGCGGAGCACCGACCGGGTCGGGCGCTGGCCGTCGATGGCGTCCGACAAGTCGGGAAGCGTTTTCCGAGACATCGTGTCCATGGTAGCGCCGATGCTGCGCGGCGTCACCGGCGGATGCGCCGCGCTCGCCGGATGCGCCTTCACCGGCGGAGGCGCCGCGGTCGCTGTATGCTCCGCGGTCGCTTTTTGCGGGTGCGTGGCCTCCCCACCCGCAAAAAGTGACTGCGGAGCAGGGTGGCGGGTGCTGCGGAGCAGGGTGGCGGATGCCGCGGAGCGGCCGCCGACGCGGCCCGCTGGGAGATTCCCGCGAGCTTCAGCCTGCCGTGACGAGCGCCCCGGTCGTCGACGCGCGCACGACGAGCTCGGGTTCGAACAGCACCGTCGCACCGTCGCGCTCGTCGCCGGCGATGCGGGCGATGAGCAGCTCCGCGGCGCGACGCCCCATCTCGCGCGCCGGCTGACGCACCGAGGTGAGGGGCACCGCCGCGACGGAGGCGAACTCGATGTCGTCGTAGCCGACGACGGCGATGTCCTCGGGCACCCGCACACCCGATGCGATGAGCCCGAACACGATGCCGCACGCGAGGTGGTCGTTAGCGGCGACGATCCCGTCGGGGCGGCGATCGGTGGGCGCGGCGGCGATGCGCTCGCCGAGTTCCCGGCCGAGCTGCGCCGTCGTGCGCGCCGACCAGACGACCTCGAGTGTCGCGTCGGGATGCGCGGCGACCGCCGCTCTCGCGCCCTCGAGGCGCTCGCGCACCTGCCGCACCTCCTCGCGCGCGCCGACGAAGGCGAGTCGGCGGCGGCCGGATTCCAGCAGGTGATCGGCCGAGAGCCGGCCGCCGGCGACGTCGTCGAAGGAGACGGCGGGCAGCGCGCCCTCGTCGTCGACCGCATCCACCAGCACGACCGGGATGCCCCGCGCGCGCAGGTGCGAGATCGACTCGCCCGGGGCGCCGTACGGGGAGACCAGCACGCCCTCGACCTGCACGCGCTCGAACAGGCGCAGGTGCTCGCGCTCCTTCTCGGCGTCGTCGTCGTCGTTGCCGACGAGGATGCGATAGCCCGATGCGGCGGCGGCCTCCTCGGCGCCGGCGACCATGGCGGCGAAGAACGGGTTGGCGATGTTGATCACCGTCATGCCGAGCATCCCGCTGCGCCCGGCGCGCAGCTGCTGAGCGGCCTGGAGGGGCACGTACCCGAGGTCGTCCGCCGCCTGGCGCACGCGTGCGACGAGCTCGTCGCGCACCCGCTCCGGGCGGTTCAGGGCGTTGGAGACGGTGCTGATCGACACGCCCGCGCGCTCGGCGACATCGCGGATGCCCACTCGCTTCATCGCGTCCTCGTGATTCCGCCGGGCTCGTTCGTCCGGCATCCCCATGGTAGGCGTTTTCCAGAAAAACGTTTCGCATCTGTCCGCCGGTCGGAGAATCGCGCCGATGTCGGAGGATTCGGCCGGTATTCTCCGACCGACGCGCGATTCTCCGACGATCAGGAACGGACACCATGACCGAGACGTACTCCGCCGCCTTCGACTGGGCCCGCCGACAGGTCGACACCGGGGCGCTGCCCACCGCGGTTCTCGGCATCGCCGACCGGTCCGGCGTCGTCGCCCTCGACGCCTTCGGCAGCACCGACGGGCGCCCGGCACGCGTCGACGACCACTACTTCCTGTGGTCGATCACGAAGGTGCTCGTCGGACTCACCGCGGCGCGCGCGGTCGAGCGCGGCCTGCTCACGCCGCAGACTCCGCTGACCGAGGCGCTGCCGTCCTTCGGGCAGGGGCGAGAGGATGCGGTGCTCCTGCGTCACCTCGTCTCGCACACCGCGGGCATCCCCGAGCCGGCGCTCGACGTGCGCGGCGGCCTCCGCGACGCCCTCCTGGCGCCGGGGCGGGACTTCGCCGCCGGCACGGTCTCACGCTATTCGTCGGTCGCGTTCGACGGTGTCGCCGCGATGATCGAGCACGCCGCCGGTGCGCCGTGGGAGGCGCAGCTGGGGGAGTGGACCTCGGCGGTCGGCGCCGACGGGGTGACCCTCGACACGGACTGCGAGCCGCACGCGGTGCCGGATGCCGCCGAGAAGGGCGTCAACATGGCGGCGTTCGCGGCGCTCCGCCACCCGGGCGCCGGCGCCATGGCCCGTGCGGGCGACCTGCTCGCGATCGGATCGGCGCTGCTGCGTCAGGGCGAGGGGATCGTCTCGCCGGTCACTCTCGACATGATGCGCCGGCCGATCACCGGCGCCATCCCGCGCCTCGAGCCGTATCCCGTCGAGCGCGGCCAGGACTGGGGCTTCACGTGGAATCTCCGCACCCGCGCGCCGGGCCTGCTCGACACCGACGTGTACGGGCACGGCGGATGGGCGGGCACCGAGTTCTGGATGCATCCGACCCTCGGCGTGGCCTACGTGCTGCTCACCAACCGCGCCGAGCGCCCCACGGTCGACACCGACCGTCTCGACAACGCCGTCGCCGCAGCCGCCTCGCGAGGCTGAGGCCACGCGCGTCCGGCGCCCAGCGCTCAGACGAGGGCGGCGGCCTCCTCCTCGCGCTCGCGCCGCCGGGTGCGGGCGCTGCCGCCCTGGATGATGCGCGCGCGCACGGCGCCCGAGAGCGTGTCGATGAGGATCGTCACCACGATGATGACGACGAGGGTGATGCCGATCTGCTCCCACTCGCGCCGGTTGAACAGCTGCGACAGCAGGGAGCCGATGCCGCCCGCGCCGATGACGCCGAGCACGGCGCTGGCCCGGATGTTGATCTCGAAGCGGTAGAGCCAGAACGCCACGATCTCGGGAAGCGCCTGGGGGAGGACCGCCCACCGGATGCGCTGGAGACCCCGTGCGCCCGACGCGAGCGAGGCCTCCACGGGCCCGCGGTCGATGGACTCGACCGCCTCTGCGGTGAGCTTGCCGAGCGTGCCGATCGAGCCGATCCCGAGCGCCAGCGCACCGGTGAGGGGTCCGAGGCCGAAGATCGGCATGATGAGCACGATCGCGAGGATGATCTCCGGGAGGGCGCGCACGGCGTTGAGGACCTGCCGCACCGCGAACACGACCGGCGCGGGGGCGATGGTGCGCGCGGCGAGGAAGCCGAGTGGGAGCGACAGCACGGCGCCGATGAGCGTTCCGATCCACGCCATCTGCACCGACTCGAGCATGCGCGAGATCGCCAGGACCCAGTACTCCGCCCACGGGTCGGCGGTCGGGTTGTTGAGCACTCCGCCGCCCATGAGGCGGGCGTAGTTGCCGACCTCACCGGGCAGCCCGAGCAGCCGGGCCCAGTTCGCGTCGACCGTCCAGACGGCCCACACCACGACGGCGGCCGAGACGAGGAGCCACACCGTCGACCACAGCTTGCTCGGCGGTGTCGGGCGGCCGGTGAGGGGTCCGGGCGGCGCGGCGCTCACGTGATCCTCCGGCGCACGACCTGCGAGACGATGTCGATGAGGAGCACGACGACGAAGGTGGCGATGAAGATCGCCGAGATGTTCTCCCACGCGAACCGGCCGAGCTGCACGGCGATGACCGAGCCGATGCCGCCCGCGCCGGCGAGGCCGATGACGATCGACGCGCGGATGTTGAGCTCGAACACGTACAGGCTGTAGCTGAGGAAGTTCGGCAGCACCTGCGGATACACCGCCCAGCGGGCGCGCTGGATGCCGCGGCCGCCCGCGGCATCCACAGCTTCGATCGGTCCCCGCTCGACGGCGTCGATCGACTCGGAGGTGAGCTTGGCGACGATGCCGAGGTTGAACATCACCAGCGCCAGGATGCCGGCGAGCGACCCGACGCCGACGAACGCGACGAAGAGGTACGCGTAGCCGATGTCCGGAATCGACCGGATGACCGAGAGCACTCCCTTCACGATCTGGTGCCCTGCCCGGTTCGGGTAGGTGACCGATGACGCGAGCATCGCGGCGACGAGACCGAGCGCGCAGCCGAACAGGCTCGCCAGGACGGCGATGGCGAGCGTCTCGAGCCAGGCGTTGCCGACCTGGAAGATGAACCCCCAGTTGGGGTTCAGGAAGTCCTGCACCACGATCCAGCCGCGCGCGAAGTCGGTGAACAGCGGGGCGAGGGTGAACCCGATCCCCGTGCCGGCCCAGATCGTCACGGCCGCGGCGACGGCGATCCCCGCCCACGTTCCCCACGGCGGGGCG
The DNA here is from genome assembly GCF_002321605.1 of Microbacterium sp. UBA1612. Classification (NCBI taxonomy): domain Bacteria; kingdom Bacillati; phylum Actinomycetota; class Actinomycetes; order Micrococcales; family Microbacteriaceae; genus Microbacterium; species Microbacterium sp. UBA1612. Next base: position 19,518 of record NZ_DCMW01000041.1, on the reverse strand, counting down.
GGCTTGGCGGGGCGTCCGGTGCGCGGCGGGGCGGCGAGCGAGGTCATGACGCGGCGTCCCCGGGCAGCACGTCGGATGCCGTGAGGGAGCGCCCGTAGATCTCCTCGAACACGGCGTCGTCGGCTTCCGCCCCGGTGCCGTCGAAGACGATCCGTCCCTGCCGCATCCCGATGATGCGGTCGCCGTAGGCGCGGGCGAGGTCGAGGAAGTGGAGGTTCACCACCGTCGTGATGCCGAGCTCCCGGTTGATGCGGCGCAGGTCGCGCATCACCTGGTTGGCCGTCGGCGGGTCGAGGGAGGCGACGGGCTCATCGGCGAGGATGACCCGCGGCTCCTGAGCGAGCACGCGGGCGATCGCGACGCGCTGCTGCTGTCCGCCGGAGAGCTGCGACGCGCGCGTGTAGGCCTTCTCGACGATGCCGACCCGCTCGAGGGCCTGGAAAGCGAGCTCGGTGTCGGCGGGCTTCCACACGCCGACGAGGGAGCGCAGGGTCGAGGTGGCGTGCAGGCGCCCGACGAGCACGTTGTTCATGACGCTCGTGCGCGTGACGAGGTTGAACGACTGGAAGATCATGCCGACCTCTGAGCGCAGGCGCCGCAGCTGCCGCTTGTTCGCGCCGCTCACGGTGCGATCGCCCACCGTGAGCGTGCCCGAGGTCGTCGGCACGAGCCCGTTGATCGTGCGCACGAGCGTGGACTTGCCGGCCCCGGAGAGGCCGACGACAACCACGAACGAGCCCTCCTCGATCTCGAGGTCGATGGCGTCCAGCCCGAGCGTCCCCGTGGGGTAGCGCACCGAGACGTTGTCGAAGCGGATCACGTTGTCACCTTCATGCGGATGCCGGGCGGGAGGACCCCGCCCGGCATCCGTCGTATCACTGGTCGCCGAAGTTCTCGTACACCGCGCGGGCGTCTTCGAGCGCGTCGAGGTCGGCGGGCACGAGTCCGTCGATCTCGTAGACGTTGTAGAGCGCCTCGGCGCCCTCCTCGGTCTCGGCGACCGCCATGAACGCGTCGGTGATCATGTCCTGCCACTCCTGCGAGAGCGAGCCGCTCACCGCGACGCCGTCGTTGGGGATGAGCGTCGAGTGCGCGAAGACGACGACCTGCTCGCCGACGTCGGGCTCCTCCTCGGCGACCGACGAGCGGGCGTCGTTGAAGCTCACGCCGACCGCCGCGTCGCCGTCGTACACCGCGCGCACGGCGTTCGGGTGACCGCCGGCGAAGAACGAGCCGGACAGGTCGAACGGGTCGAGTCCGACGTTCTCCAGCTGCGTGGCGGGGTAGTAGTAGCCCGAGGCGCTGCCCTCGTCGACGAAGGCGATCGTCTCGTCCTGGTCGACCTCGGCGAGGGCTTCCTCGCCCAGCGGACCCTCGTTGCCGACCTCGGTGCCGTTGCAGAAGGCGTAGGTGAAGCCGTCGTCGTCGGTCTCGGTGACGATCTCGTCGAGGCAGAAGCGGTCGGGGTCGTTGGTGAACCACTGGGTGACGTAGGTGCTGTCGCCGAAGCGCACCGACTGCAGCACCGGGACGGCACCGGCTTCATCCTGCGCCTGCACGAGGCCGATGGGGCCGAACATGCCGACCTGCGCCTGGTCCGTCTGCATGGCGACGACGAGCCCCGCGTAGTTGTCGGTGACCTCGATCTCGACCGGCACGCCGAGCTCGTCGCTCAGGAGCGCAGCCAACTCTTCGCCGTCGGTGACGACCTGGTCGACGTCCGATGAGGGCACGAGGCCGAGGGTGATCGATTCGGGCGCCTCGGCCGTGCTGCCGCCGTCGCCGTCATCCGACCCGCCGCCGTCGCCCGCGCATCCGGCGAGTACGATTCCGAGGCCGACCGCTCCCGCGGCGATGGCCGTCATCCGTCGGTTCATCACGAGGATTCTCCCTGTGTCAGTGTGCTGTGAGCGCGGGTCCGAGACGGGCTCGCGTGAGCACGCTAACAACGCGTCCACGGAACTGCTCGGTTATGGACGCTTTGTTCACCGATGTTTACGTGCCCGTTCCGACCGCGTCACAAACGCGCCGGGATGCCACCGGGGGTAAAACGTTGTGCGGCGACGCGTCAGGCGTCGCCGAGCGCCGCGGTGATCACCGCGCGCGCCTCATCCTGCACCTGGCGCAGGTGCTCCTCGCCGCGGAGTGACTCGGCGTAGAGCTTGTAGACGTCTTCGGTGCCCGACGGGCGCGCGGCGAACCACGCGCTGTCGGTCTGCACCTTCAGGCCGCCGATCGCCGCGCCGTTGCCCGGGGCGTGCGAGAGCTTGGCGGTGATCGGCTCGCCGGCCAGCTCCGTGGCGGTCACCGACTCCGGCGCGAGCTTGCCGAGGGCGGCCTTCTGCTCGGGCGTGGCCGGGGCGTCGACACGCTGGTAGACGGATGCGCCGTACTCGGCTTCCAGCTCGGCATACCGCTGCGACGGGGTCTTGCCCGTCACCGCCAGGATCTCCGCCGCGAGCAGGCACAGCAGGATGCCGTCCTTGTCGGTGGTCCAGACAGATCCGTCGGTGCGCAGGAAAGAGGCCCCCGCGGACTCCTCGCCGCCGAAGGCGACGGAGCCGTCGAGCAGCCCCGGCACGAACCACTTGAAACCGACGGGGACCTCGAGCAGCGAGCGCCCGAGGGCGGCCGCGACCTTGTCGATGATCATCGACGACACCAGGGTCTTGCCCACGGCCGCATCCGCCGGCCAGTCCGGCCGGTGGGAGTAGAGGTAGTCGATCGCGACGGCGAGGTAGTGGTTGGGGTTCATCAGCCCCGCGTCGGGGGTGACGATGCCGTGGCGGTCGGCATCGGCGTCGTTCCCGGTGAGGATGTCGTACTCGTCCCGGCGCGCGACGAGCGATGCCATCGCCGACGGCGACGACGGGTCCATCCGGATCTTCTCGTCCCAGTCGAGCGTCATGAAGCGCCAGGTCGGGTCGACGTCGGGGTTGACCACGGTCAGGTCGAGGCCGTAGACCTCGGCGATGAGGGCCCAGTAGTCCACGGATGCGCCGCCGAGCGGATCGGCGCCGATGCGCACTCCGGCGGAGCGGATGGCCTCGACGTCGATGATGCCGGCGAGGTCGCGCACGTACGCGTCGCGGAAGTCGTACTCGCCGATCGTGGACTCGTCGAGGTCCTTGAACGGCGTGCGGCGAACGCCGTCGAGGCCGGCGGCGATGAGGTCGTTCGCGCGGTTCGCGATCCATCCCGTCGCGTCGGTGTCGGCCGGGCCGCCGTGCGGCGGGTTGTACTTGAAGCCGCCGTCGCGGGGCGGGTTGTGGCTCGGGGTCACCACGATGCCGTCGGCCCGGGCGGGGTCGGATGCATCGCGCCCGGCGTTGTGCACGAGGATCGCGTGGCTGAGCGCCGGCGTGGGCACCCACGAGTCGCGGGAATCGCGTCGCACGGCGACGCCGTTGGCGACGAGCACTTCCACGGCGGTGCGCTCGGCGGGCAGAGACAGGCCGTGCGTGTCGCGGCCGAGGAACAGCGGACCGGCGATGCCCTGAGCGGTGCGGTAGTCGACGATCGCTTGCGTGGTGGCGAGGATGTGGTCCTCGTTGAAGCTGGTCGACAGCGACGATCCCCGGTGACCGCTCGTGCCGAAGGCCACGCGCTGCGCGGGCACCGACGCGTCGGGTTTGCGGTCGTAGTAGGCGGCCAGCAGCTCGTCGATGTCGATGAGGTCAGAGGGTTCGGCGGGCGTTCCTGCGCGACTCATGGGTCCTAGTCTGCCCTGTCGGAGGCCGACGGGCACCCGCGAGGTCGCCGTGTGTTCCCTCGCGCCCGCGTCCGCGTGCGCTCGGGGCCCATCGCTACCGCGGGCGCTCGCCGGGCAGGCCGGAACATCTAGGCTGGGTGCCCGTGAGCACCGCGATCTCCGAAACCTCCGCCGAGCCCCGGCACTACAGCTACCTCGGGCCCGCCGGAACCTTCACCGAGGCCGCCCTGGCGCAGGTGCCCGAGGCCCGCGGTCAGCGGTGGCGATCGGTCCACAACGTCGGTGAGGCGCTCGCCGACGTCGTCGAGGGGCGCTCGCACGCGGCGATGATCGCGATCGAGAACTCCGTCGACGGCGGCGTCTCCACCGCCCAGGACGCCCTCGCCACCATCCCCGGACTCCGGATCATCGGCGAGTACCTCGTGCCGGTGGACTTCGTGCTCGTCGCGCGACCCGGAACCAGCCTCGAACACGTGAAGCTCGTCTCGGCGCACCCGGTCGCCTACGCGCAGTGCCTGCAGTGGCTCACGCGCACCCTTCCCGCACACGCTCACATCCCGGCCGCCAGCAATGTCGCCAGTGCCCTCGGCATCCTCGAGGGAACGAGCGACGCGGATGCGGCCATCGCCCCGCCCGGCATCCTCGACCACCACGAGCTCGACCTGCTCGCCGAGAAGATCGGCGACAACGAGAACGCCGTCACGCGCTTCGTGCTGGTCGGCCGCACCGTCGCACCGCCGCCCGCGACCGGCGCCGACAAGACCTCCCTCATCGTGGAGCTGCCCGACGACCACCCCGGGGCGCTGCTGGAGATGCTCGAGCAGTTCGCCACCCGCGGCATCAACCTGTCGCTGCTGGCCTCACGCCCGATCGGCGACTCGCTCGGCCGCTACCGGTTCGTCATCGATGCCGACGGGCACATCCAGGACGAGCGCATGGCCGACGCCCTCATGGGACTGCGACGCTTCAGCCCCAAGGTGATCTTCCTCGGCTCCTATCCGCGCGCGGACCGCTCGATCGTGCGGTACTCCAACCGCTACGCCGACGACGTCTTCGTCGAGGCCCGGGACTGGCTGCGGGGGCTGCTTTCGGGCGAGCCCGGCGTCTGACCGGTCAGGCGAGCGTGCCGCCGCGCACGAGGCGCACCTCGCGGATCGCGGCGCCGTCGACCGTGTGCGTCTTGACCGCGCCATCCGGATCGAACCCGTGCCGGCGGTAGAAGGCCCGGGCGCGAGGATTGTCCTCGAGCACCCACAGCGATGCCGGATCGTCGCCGAGGGCGGCATCCATGAGCATGTCGCTCGCGCCGGTGCCGTAGTCGGCCTCGAGCACGTACACGGCGTAGAGCTCGCGGCGCCCGGCGACCGCGTCGTCGTCGCGGCATCGGCCCGCCGAGGCGAATCCGATCACGTCGCCGGCGAGCTCGGCGACCCAGACGTCACCGGCTTCCCCGTCGATCTCGCCGGCCAGGATGCGGCGCCAGGTCTCGGCGCGCGCGGCGACGTCCATGCCGTCGAGTACCTCGTCGGGGATCCGGCCGGCATACGCCTCGCGCCAGCTCGTCACGTGCACCGCCGCGATGGCGGCGGCATCCGTCGACCGAGCGCGGCGCACGGTGTAGGCCTCAGTCACCACCCACCCGCCCCCTCTGTCGGGTCGGTGGCGAGGTCGAGATCGTCGGCGGTGTCGGTCGTGTCGGCCGCCGGGTCGTGCGCCCACGACGACGCCAGCGCGCGGATGCGGGCCCCGCGCCACTGCCAGATGGCCCACAGTACCGGCCACAGCAGCGCCGCCCCGGGCCCGTCGAAGACGAGCCGGTCGCGCCACAGGGTGCGGGTGGGGTCGCCGGGGGCGGGCGAGACCGCCATCTGGTGGTCCCACACGTCGAGGAAGGCGAGCGGCCCCGTCAGCGGGATGCCGCTGTCGCGGAAGATGCGCACGGCGCCGCCCGGCTCATCCACGTGACGGTGGCTGACGTGGATGAGCTGGCGCCCCAGCGGTATCGGTCCGCTCTCGAGGCTCACCGGCACGTCGTCGCCCTCCTCCCACCGCGTCGGCAACCCGGACGGGACGACGGGCGACATCGACACCATCGGGCCGTACAGCTCCGCGACCGCGCGCGGCGAGTGCAGGGCGCGCCACGCGGCGTCGGGGTCGCAGTCGATGACGAGCTTCAGCAGAACGCGCATGCTCCATCGTGTCATCGTGCGACACCGCTGGCGCAAGGGCGGATGCATCCGCCCCTCCGCCGCGCACCGCTTCGGTCGCCGGCGGATGTCGCCATTCGGCCGCGATGCGACATCCACCGGCAAGCGAACGCACCGGATGCGGCATCCGCTGCCAGGCGAATCGCGCGCACGTTTCGCGGTGTGACGCCCGGGCCGCGCACCCGGCGCGCTCGCCGTAGGCTTCTGCGGGTGAGTACGCCGTTCGACCAGCAGCGCTATCAGGTCCGTCACGAGTGGGGGAGTGCGGGATTCGCGCGCCTCGCTCCCGCCGACGTGGTGGTGGTCGTCTCCGTCCTGGGTGAGCACGACGCCGCCCCGATCGCGGATGCCGCTCTCGCGGCGGGGTCGATCGTCCTGCTGGGCGGGCTGCGCAACGCGACGGCTGTGGCATCGGCGATCGCCGACGAGCAGGCGCGCCGGGGAGCGCGCACGAGCGTCTCGATCGTCTCGGCGGGGGAGGAGACCCCGCACGGCGTGCGCTTCGCCGTCGAGGACCAGTTCGGCGCCGGCGCCGTCATCGACGCTCTGGGGAACCGGGGGATCGACCACACGTCGCCCGAGGCTGCCGCAGCCGCCGAGTCGTATCGCGGGCTGGGACGCGCCGTGCGACACCTGCTCACCGCTGGCGGGACCGGACAGCGTCTGGTCGCCGAGGGTCGTCGTGCCGACGTGCTGCGCGCCGCAGAACTCGACGCGAGCGACGACCCGGGCCGCTACCGGCCGTCGATCAGCGCGGCGTCATCGCCGCAAGCCGTGTCGCAGGGGTGATCTCCCGCCGGGTCCACGTCAGCAGGTGACGCTCGTCGAACCGCGGCGCGCATCGTGCGCATGAGGTCGGACGCGATGCCCGACGATGACGGTAGGCCACATGCCCGGCCGGACACACCCCGACCCAGGGGGCGAGTTCGACGGCGGTCTCGCCGCGATGGGTCGTGCCGCCGACGTAGCCGAGGCCGCGGGCGATCGACTTCCACCTCGGTCCGTGGCCGGCCGTCGCCCCCGCCAGGGCATGGGCGACCTCGTGCAGGAGCGTCTGATGGTTGGTGTCGTCGTCGTAGCGGGCCGAGAGGTAGCGCGACACGGTGATGCGCCGCCGCGTGTAGTCGCACTGACCGGCGCGGCGCTTGGCGTTGTCGAAGCCGAACGTCCACGACGAGTCGAGGTGCGACGAGATCAACGCCTCCGCCCACTGGCGTACGCGATGCGGTTCTGACATGTCGGAAGAGTAGAACAGACCTACGACACTGCGGCGATCAGCTCGCGACCGCGGTCTGCGCGCGCCGGCGGTCGCACAGATCGATCGCCAGCAGCACGGCCTGCAGCTGCGACTCCGGGGCGCCGGATTCCTGACGCAGGAAGAGCGCGCGCTTGAAGTCCTTGCGGGCCTCCTCGAACTCCGCGGCGTCGAAATTCACCTTGCCGCGATGCTGGAGGGCGAAGGCCGCGATCGCGGCCCATCCCTGCCCTTCGGCCTCTTCGGCGCACGTCGTGAGCTCCTGCTCGGCGGCGGCGTAGGCTCCGCGCGCCTGAACGACCGTGGCATGCAGGATGCGGGCGCGCAGGAGATCCTTGCGGGTGCCGGCCATCCGCGCGAAGCGCACGGCGTGCTCCGACAGGGTGAGGGCGTCGTCGGTCTCGCCGAGTACCTTCAGCAGCCACACGCGTTCGAGCATCGACACGAGGCTGCGCTGATCGCCGAGCTCGGCCAGGCGCTCCTTGCACTGGGCAGGGTCGACGATCTCCCGCAGCGTGTCGGGGTCGTATCCGTGGATGAAGCTCACCGTCGACTCCCTTCGCGTGCGGCTCGCCTCCTCAGTGTGCCCTCCCGCGCCGTCGGTTCCGGGTGGCCACGCCGACAGGCGGCATCCCGTGCGCGCGGATGCGTCGTTCCGTCTCGCTCCGCTCGCTCCGCGCCGCCGCGTCCGAGCACCCCAGCGGCGTTCCGCAGTCCGAGCACCCCAGCGGCGTTCCGCAGTCAGGATGTGTGGGTGCGGCACCGGGGTCAGCGCGTGTTGTGACTGCGGAGTGTGGGGTGTCGGCGGAGCTGGTCAGCGCTCGAACAGCTTCGAAGGCGGCTTCGGCGACGGCACGGCGTCGGCGTCGGTCGCGGGCCGCGCTCCGCGGACGAACTCCTCGATCTCGGCCCCCTCGGCGACCTTCGCCGGATGCGGTCCCGCCGCCATCAGGCGCGGCAGCCACGCCGTCGGCAGCGGCGACGCCGAGGCCGCGACGACGAGGTTGCCGAATCGTCGCCCCTTGAGGGTCTGCACCTCGGCGAGCACGATGACGTTCGCGAGCACTTCGCGCACCGTCGCGACCTGCCGACGCGCGAAGGCGAGTCCCGCGCCGTCGGCGACGTTGACCAGCAGCACGCCGTCGGGACCCAGAAGACGCGCGGCGGCGGCGTAGAACTCGACCGACGTCAGGTGCGCGGGAATCTGCGCGCCGGCGTAGACGTCAGCCACCAGCACGTCGACCTGGCCGACCAGTCCCGCGGGAAACCGGCCGAGCGCCTGGCGCGCATCCCCGATCCGCACGCGGATGGAGGCGCCGCGCGGCAGCGGCAGCCGCTCGCGTACGAGGGCGATCAGCTCGGGCTCGAGTTCGACGACCTGCTGGCGGGAGCCGGGCCGCGTCGCGTCGATGTAGCGGGGGAGGGTCATGGCGCCGGCGCCGAGGTGCACCGCGGTGAGCGGCTGCCCGGGCAGCTTCAGCCGGTCGATCACGGCGGCCATCCGCGCGACGTACTCGAAGTGCAGATGCGTCGGGTCGTCGAGGTCGACGTGCGACTGCGGGGTCCCGTCGACGACGAGTTCGTAGCCCGATGTATAGGGCGACGGTTCGACGGATGCGAGCGCCCCGTCGCCCAGGCGCACCGGCGGTTCGGTGTGCTCATTGCGCGCGCGGGCCATGTTCCCAGCTTGCCCGATGCCCGGCTGCGAGTGCCGCCGGTACCGTGAGGACATGTCCGCCATCGACCTGAACGCCGACCTCGGCGAGACCGTCGACGGGGTGCCGACCGCCGACGACGAAGCGATGTTCGCCGTCGTGTCCAGCGCCTCCGTCGCGTGCGGCGGCCACGCCGGCGATGCGGCATCCATGCACGAATCGGTCACCCGGGCGGCGCGGTACGGCGTCGCCGTTGGGGCGCATCCGTCTTACCCCGACCGCGCCGGTTTCGGCCGGTCAGCCCTGACGCTGACGGAGGTCGAGCTGCGCGCCACGCTCGACGAGCAGCTCGAGGCGCTCGCCGCGGCGGGCGGGGACATCCGCTACGTGAAGCCGCATGGCGCGCTCTACCACGCCGTCACCGCCGACGCTGCGACCGCCCGCGTCGTCGCCGCCGCCGTGCGGCGACTTGCCGATCGTCTCGGTCGCGAGCTGCCGCTCCTCGGTCTCGGCGGTGCCGGCAGCCGCGCCGCCGAGGAGGCCGGCCTGCCGTTCGTGCGCGAGGCGTTCCTCGATCGCGGCTACCTCGCGGACGGCGGCCTCGTGCCGCGCGGCGAGGCAGGCGCTCTCCTCGACGATCCTGATCTGGTCGCGCGCCGCGCGGTCCGCCTGGCGATCGACGGGGTCGTGGATGCCGTCGACGGCCACATGCTCGCCGTCGACGCGCCCTCGATGTGCCTGCACGGCGACAGCCCGGCCGCGGTGGCGATGGCGCGAGCGGTGCGCGCGGCGCTCGATGCCGCCGGCGTGGACGTGAGGGCACCGTGGTGAAGGCGGCATCGTCCGGTGAGTCGTGGCGCATCCTGCCGATGGGTGAGCGAGCGCTGCTGATCGAGGCCCCGGGGCTCTCCGAGGTGCTGGACCTGCACGCGGCGCTCGTCGCCGCGCCGCCGGATGGCGTGGTCGACGTGGTACCCGCCGCCCGCACGGTGCTCGTGCACGTGGATCCGGCGATCCTGTCTCTCGCGTCGGCGCGCGCGTGGATCGACCGTGCGCTGACGGGTGACGTGCGGCGCATCCCGTCGGAACGTGTCGAGGCGCAGGCCGTCGAACTCGCCGTGCGGTACGACGGTGCCGACCTCGCTGACACCGCTGCGGTGCTCGGCATCTCGCCAGACGAGCTGGCGCGCCGCCACGCTGCCGCGACGTGGAGCGTGGCGTTCACCGGATTCGCGCCCGGCTTCGGCTATCTCGTGAGCGACGCGTGGTCGTTCGACGTGCCGCGTCTGGAGTCCCCGCGCACACGCGTTCCGGCCGGGTCGGTGGGCCTGGCCGCCGGCTTCACCGGCGCTTACCCGCGCGATACGCCAGGCGGATGGCGCCTCATCGGCACGACCGACGCGCCCCTCTTCGACCCGGCCGCGGCCCAGCCCGCCCTTCTCGCGCCGGGCACCCGCGTCCGTTTCATCCCCGTCCCTTCCATCCCGCCGAAATCCCTTGCTTCCCCCGCCTCGGCTTCCCCCGCCCCCGCCTCTTCGACGGCGTCCCCGGCTTCTCCGGCCTCCGTCTCTCCGGCCTCCGTTTCGAGTCCTAACTCAGGCTGGGTGCCGCCGGCACCCGCCGAGAACCCCGGTTCACCACCGTCCGCCCCGACGCAGCCTGAGTCAGGGCACACGTCGGGGGGAAGCCCGGCCGCGGACGCCGTCCTGAGCGACGCCGCGGCCTCGGAGGCAGGTGCCGCCACGCAGCCGGGTGTCGCCACCGTTTCGAGCCGTAACTCAGGTTGGAAGACGTCGCCGCCCGCCGGAGACGCCGGAACGCGGCCGCCGGTGCCCGCTCAGCCTGAGTTGGGGCACACGACTCCCGGTGCCGAACCCGGTACCGGTACCCAATCCAGGGCCGGGACCGCGGCCAGTACCGAACACGGGACCGCACCCGGGGCCGGTACCGAACACAGGACCGCACCCGGCGCCGGGACCGCACCCAGGGCCGGTACCGAACACGGGACCGCACCCGGTGCCGGTGCCGAAGCCGCGCCCGGAACCGCACCCGCCGGCGCCGGCCGGGGGATCGAGGTGATCGAGGCGGGGCTGCTCGCGACCGTTCAGGACCTCGGACGCCCGGGTCACGCGGCCCTCGGCGTTGCCCGCTCGGGTGCACTCGACCGGGCGGCGCTGCGCGCGGGCAACCGGCTCGTCGGCAATCCCGAGGGTGCCGCCGGCATTGAGATCACGATGGGCGGATTCCGGGCCCGTGCAGCGACGCGGCTGTGGTTCGCGGTCACCGGCGCGTGGGGACCGGTGACGCTCGACGGGCGTCCGGTCGACCCCTACACGGCGCACGAATGGCCCGCCGGCGCCGAGCTGCACGTGGACTGGGCCGAGCACGGCGTCCGCGCGATGCTCGCGGTACGCGGCGGCGTCGCGGGTCCGCGTGTGCTCGGATCCCGCAGCACCGACGTCATGGCGGGGCTCGGACCCGATCGTCTCGCGGCCGGCGCGCACGTCGAGGTGGGACCCGATCCGGCTGCGCCGGTGCCCGTCGCGCCCACGGCCACGTGGGGCGCACCGCCCGATGAGATCGAGCTCCGTCTGGCTCCCGGGCCTCGGTCCGACTGGTTCGACGACGACGCACGCGTCGCCCTGTTCGACGGGGAGTGGACCGTCGCCGCCGACGCCGACCGGGTCGGCGTGCGACTGGACGGCCCCGTGCTGACGCGGCGCCGCGCCGGCGAGCTGCCGAGCGAGGGGATGGTGCCCGGTGCCCTCCAGGTGGCCCCGACCGGACGACCCACCGTGCTGCTGGCCGACGGCCCGGTCACCGGCGGCTACCCGGTGATCGCGGTGGTGGCGGATGCCGATCTCGACCTGCTCGCACAGGCGCGCCCGGGCTCCCGGATCCGCTTCCGGCACGTGCGCCACGCGGGCTGACGCCGCGTCACCACGCCGCGAGCGTGTCGGCGAGGATGGCCCGGTCCGAGGGTGGGAGAGCGCACACGACCGCCTCGGCGAGACTCAACGACGCGCCGCGGTGCTCGCCCGCCGCGACCTCCTCCGGCGCTGCCGCGCGCGCCGCATCCAGCGACAGTGAATGCACGGTGAAGGCCTCGACGTCGAAGACGCCGATCCGGTGACGGATAGCGGCCGCGGCGGCCGAAAGCTCGCCGGCTCGTTCGGCGTCGCCACGTGCGGCCGCGATGGCGCAAAGGCCCTCGAGGCCGTAGGCGACGCCCTCTTCGTGATGCAGGCGCACGGCGTCGACCAGGGTGCGGCGGAACACCCCCTCGGCCTGGTCGGTCTCTCCCCGCACGAGCAGGAGCCGACCGATCTGATTTCCGGCGATCGACCCTGTGAAGCGGTCGCCGCCGCGCTCGGCGATGTCGGCGGCGCGCTCGAAATGGTCGATGGCCCCGTCGAGGGAATGTCGGAGCCATGCCACGCGGCCCAGGGATACCTGGCTGATCGCCTCGCCCCACCCGTTGCCGAGCTGCCGCAGGGATGCCACAGCCTCGGTCAGCTCCCGCTCGGCGGCATCGAGATCGGGGTCGGGCAGCTGCACGCGCGCCGTCGCTCGCGCAGCGACCGCCATCGCCGCTGCGTCCTCGTCGCCGCTTTCGGTGAACAGGCGCACGCATTCGGCGAGACCGGCGACGACCTCGGGTGCCGGGCGCTGCCACATCTCGCCCCAGAGCGCGAAGAACCAGGCCACCGCCCGGGTGTGCGGGCTGATCGGCTGCTGCTTGTCGAGGAGCTCGAGCATCCACATGCGCACGCCTGCGAACAACCCCATGATCCACCAGTAGATGAGCAGGCTCCAGGCGAGGTCGGCGGCGTCATCCAGTCGGTCGATGTAGACGAGGTGACGGACGGCCGCCCGCAGGTTCGACAGTTCGATGCCGAGAAGTCCCAGGGCTGCGGTCTGACCGGCTCCCCGCAGATCCGGCGCCACACGCGCGGCCAGGGCCACGTAGTGGTCGGCGTGACGCTCGCGCATCAGATCGGCGTCGCCGCGCTCCTTCAGTCGCGCGAGCGAGTACTCGCGCACGATGGACAGCAAGGACAGCACGACACGGCCGCCGATGGCGACGCGGCGCACGAGCGAGGCGTCGACGAGAGCGGCGATCGCGTCGATCTCCTCGCCCTCCCAGCTGCGCCCCGCCCCGATCGCCTCGACCGCTTCGATACCGAACCGCGGGCCGAAGACGCCGAGATCCTCCAGGAGAGCGCGCTGCGCAGGGGCGAGCAGGTCGACACTCCAGTCCAGCGTCGCGCGGAGGGTGCGGTGGCGGTCCGGCATGTCGCGCACCGTCGCGCTCAGCACCGGCAGGCGTCGCTCGAGTCGTTGAGCCATGACCTGCGGCGTGAGCAGGCGCGCCTTGGCGGCGGCCAGCTCGATCGCCAGTGGCAGCCCGTCCAGACGGCGGCAGATGTCGATCACGGCGGCGGCGTTGTCCTTGGTCAGAGCGAAGCCCGGGTCGGCGGCGCGAGCGCGATCGACGAACAGCGCGCAGGCGTCGCACGTCTCCGCGCGGGACAGCGTGCTCACCGTGCCGGCGTCCGGGAACGGCAGCGGATCGACGTCGTAGACGCGCTCGCCCCGAATGCGCAGCACGACTCTGCTGGAGACCAGGAAGCGGGCGCTCGGGGCGGCCGCGGACAGTCTCACGAGCGCCGGAGCGGCATCGACGATCTGCTCGAAGTTGTCGAGCACGACGAGCACTCGTCTGGACTCCAGCGACCGCGAGATGCGATCCTCCAGCGGTGCCTCGCCGTTGTCGCGGATGCCCAGTGCGTAGCCGATCGTCGGCAGCAGCAGGGCTGGTTCCAGCACACCTTCGAGGGCGACGAAGTAGACGCCGTCGGGGAAGAGGTCTTCGCAGGCTCTGGCGGTCTCGGTCGCGAGGCGGCTCTTGCCGATCCCGCCCGGGCCGATCAGGCTGAGCACGCGGTCAGACCCCTCCGCGAGCAAGCAGCGCAACCGTGCGATGTCATCGTCCCGGCCGATCGTCGTCGTCGCGGGGGCGGGAACGCGCGAGAGCAGGGCCGCGGTGGCGGCCTCCGTGCCGGTACCCGCCTCCTGCGACTGCGCGAAGCGCTCGGCGAGCAGGGTGGCGAGGTCTGCCGCGATCTGCTCCTCGAGATCGGCTGGGTCGTCGAAGGGCAGGTAGGCGGCGGTGTCGTCGTCGCGGATGCGTTCCAGCAGGCGATTCAGGCGTTCGTCCCGGTGATCAGCGGATTTGACGTAGATCAGCTTGGGCAGAGTGGGCGGGGAGAGGTTGTACTCGTCTTCGAGTCCGGACACGTCCTCTCCCGGTGCCACCCAGCCGTAACTGGCGTGATAGATCCCGACGAAGACGTCGCTCTGGGCGAGATAGGAGCGATAAAGGGTGCGGGGTGGATGCGGTCGGGCGCCGAGCTCGAACATCACCGGCGCCAGGCGCAGACGCTCGATGGCTGCGCGGGCGGCACGGCGCTCGCCCTGCAGCTCGCGCAGGGTCGAGCTCACGAACACCCGTATCCGCTGGTCAGGCGTGCGGATGACGGGCGAACCCCCAGTCATGAGCGGTTTATACCCCACCGGACGGGCCGGGTCAAGGATCGGCTGGACATGGCGCGTCGCGGGGCGTATAGTGAGTCTTTGCGCTTTGGATTCCCCCTGCCCTCATATGGTGGTCGGCGGTGTCCGTGTGCCCCCGCTTCACGAGATCGACACGAAGCGGCGTGCGGCTCGCGGACTTCGGGGACGACTGAGCACTCCACCTGACGACAAGGAAACAGGCCCCGCCCGGGCCCACGGAGGTAATCCCCTTGGCTGCTGCGAGCAACGCATCCACCACCACCCCCAAGAACGGACGCGGAGCTTCCCGTCTCTCGTTCGCCAAAGTCTCCGACACGCTGACGGTCCCCGACCTGCTGGCGCTGCAGACCGAGTCCTTCGACTGGCTGGTCGGCAACGAGGCGTGGCGCGACCGCCTCGCCGAGGCGCAGGCCGCGGGCCGCACCGACGTCGCCCTGCAGAGCGGTCTCGAGGAGATCTTCGAGGAGATCTCGCCGATCGAGGACCTCTCCGAGACGATGCAGCTGTCGTTCACGAACCCCTACCTCGAGCCCGAGAAGTACTCCATCGAGGAGTGCAAGGAGCGCGGCAAGACGTACGCTGCCCCGCTCTACGTCGAGGCCGAGTTCATGAACCACCAGACCGGTGAGATCAAGACCCAGACGGTCTTCATGGGCGACTTCCCGCTCCAGACCGACAAGGGCACGTTCATCATCAACGGCACCGAGCG
>NZ_DCMW01000041.1:3139-4101 GCF_002321605.1 Microbacterium sp. UBA1612 | reverse complement strand
TCATCAACGGCACCGAGCGCGTCGTCGTCTCGCAGCTGGTTCGCTCGCCGGGCGTCTACTTCGACAAGACCCCCGACAAGACCAGTGACAAGGACATCGTCTCGGCCCGCGTCATCCCGTCGCGCGGCGCCTGGCTCGAGTTCGAGATCGACAAGCGCGACCAGGTCGGCGTGCGCATCGACCGCAAGCGCAAGCAGTCGGTCACCGTCTTCCTGAAGGCCCTCGGCCTCACCAGCGAAGACATCCTGAACGAGTTCGCCGGCTTCACCTCGATCGAGGAGACGCTCGAGAAGGACACGATCCTCACCAAGGAGGATGCGCTCCGCGACATCTACCGCAAGCTCCGTCCGGGCGAGCAGGTCGCCGCCGAGGCCGCTCGTGCGCTGCTGGACAACTTCTACTTCAACCCCAAGCGGTACGACCTCGCCAAGGTGGGTCGCTACAAGATCAACCGCAAGCTGGGCCTCGAGGGCGAGCTGACCGACTCGGTGCTGACCGTCGACGACATCGTCGCGACGATCAAGTACCTGGTCCGCCTGCACCGCGGCGACACGACCTTCACCGGCACCCGCGCCGGCAACGAGGTCGAGATCCGCATGGACGTCGACGACATCGACAACTTCGGCAACCGCCGCATCCGCGCGGTCGGCGAGCTCATCCAGAACCAGGTCCGCACCGGTCTGTCCCGCATGGAGCGCGTCGTCCGCGAGCGCATGACCACGCAGGACATCGAGGCGATCACGCCGCAGACCCTGATCAACGTGCGCCCCGTCGTCGCCGCGATCAAGGAGTTCTTCGGCACCTCGCAGCTGTCGCAGTTCATGGATCAGAACAACCCGCTCGCGGGCCTGACCCACAAGCGCCGTCTGTCGGCCCTCGGCCCCGGCGGTCTCTCCCGTGAGCGCGCCGGCGTCGAGGTGCGCGACGTGCACCCCTCGCACTACGGCCGCATGTGCCCGATC
>NZ_DCMW01000041.1:2469-2806 GCF_002321605.1 Microbacterium sp. UBA1612 | reverse complement strand
ACGCCGGAAGGCCCGAACATCGGCCTCATCGGCTCGCTCGCCTCGTTCGCGCGCATCAACGCGTTCGGCTTCATCGAGACGCCGTACCGCAAGGTCGAGAACGGCCGCGTCACCGACGAGATTCAGTACCTCACCGCCGCGGAGGAGGACGACTTCATCGTCGCCCAGGCCAACGCGCCGCTGAAGTCCGACGGTCACTTCGAGGAGACCCGCGTCCTCGCCCGCTCGAAGGGCGGCGAGGTCGAGCTCGTGCCCGCCGAGGACATCGGCTACATGGATGTCTCGCCGCGCCAGATGGTGTCGGTCGCGACCTCGCTGATCCCGTTCCTCGAGCACG
>NZ_DCMW01000041.1:0-2147 GCF_002321605.1 Microbacterium sp. UBA1612 | reverse complement strand
GAGCACGACGACGCCAACCGCGCCCTGATGGGTGCGAACATGCAGCGCCAGGCCGTGCCGCTGCTGCGCAGCGACTCGCCCCTGGTCGGCACCGGCATGGAGGGCTACGCCGCCGTCGACGCCGGAGACGTCATCACCGCGCAGAAGCCGGGTGTGGTCATGGAGGTCTCGGCCGACGTCGTGACCGTGCAGCTCGACGAGGGCGGCACGCAGGACTACTACCTGCGCAAGTTCGACCGCTCCAACCAGGGCACCAGCTACAACCAGCGCGTCGTCGTCTCCGCGGGTGACCGCATCGAGGCCGGCGAGGTCATCGCCGACGGCCCCGCGACCGAGAACGGCGAGCTGGCGCTCGGCAAGAACCTCCTCGTGGCGTTCATGACGTGGGAGGGTCACAACTTCGAGGATGCGATCATCCTCAGCCAGGACCTGGTGAAGGAAGACACCCTCTCCTCGATCCACATCGAGGAGTACGAGGTCGACGCCCGCGACACCAAGCTCGGCAAGGAGGAGATCACCCGTGACCTCCCCAACGTGAGCCCCGACCTGCTGAAGGACCTCGACGAGCGCGGCATCATCCGCATCGGCGCCGAGGTGCGTCCCGGCGACATCCTCGTCGGCAAGGTCACGCCCAAGGGTGAGACGGAGCTCTCGGCCGAGGAGCGCCTGCTCCGCGCGATCTTCAACGAGAAGAGCCGCGAGGTGCGCGACACGTCGCTGAAGGTTCCTCACGGTGAGCAGGGCACGATCATCGCTGTCAAGGAGTTCGACGCCGAGGAGGGCGACGACGAGCTGGGCTCGGGCGTCAACCGTCGCGTCGTGGTCTACATCGCCCAGAAGCGCAAGATCACCGAGGGCGACAAGCTCGCCGGCCGCCACGGCAACAAGGGCGTCATCGCGAAGATCCTCCCCGTCGAGGACATGCCGTTCCTGCCGGACGGCACCCCGGTGGACATCGTGCTGAACCCTCTCGGCATCCCCGGTCGAATGAACTTCGGCCAGGTGCTGGAACTGCACCTCGGATGGATCGCCAAGCAGGGCTGGAAGGTCGAGGGCACCCCCGAGTGGGCCGCCCGGCTGCCGGAGCAGGCCCGCGAGGCCGCCCCGGGCACGAAGGTCGCCACCCCGGTGTTCGACGGCGCCTTCGAGTCGGAGCTCGTCGGTCTGCTCGACTCGACGCTGCCCAACCGCGACGGCGACCGCATGATCGACTCCAGCGGAAAGACGCAGCTGTTCGACGGTCGCTCGGGCGAGCCGTTCCCGGCACCGATCTCCGTCGGCTACATGTACATCCTGAAGCTGCACCACCTCGTCGACGACAAGATCCACGCGCGTTCGACGGGTCCGTACTCGATGATCACCCAGCAGCCGCTCGGTGGTAAGGCGCAGTTCGGCGGTCAGCGCTTCGGTGAGATGGAGGTGTGGGCCCTCGAGGCCTACGGCGCCGCGTACGCGCTGCAGGAGCTCCTCACGATCAAGTCCGACGACATCCTCGGCCGCGTCAAGGTGTACGAGTCGATCGTCAAGGGCGAGAACATCCAGGAGCCCGGCATCCCCGAGTCCTTCAAGGTGCTCATGAAGGAGATGCAGTCGCTCTGCCTGAACGTCGAGGTGCTCTCGGCGGACGGCACGGCGGTCAACCTCCGTGACACCGATGACGACGCCTTCCGCGCAGCGGAGGAGCTCGGCATCAACATCTCCACCCGGTTCGAGTCTTCGTCGATCGACGAGATCTGACCCGCGGCATCCGACCCACTGATCTCGATACGCCGCGTCGCGGCTACTCGATCACCGGAATCTCACAGGAGTAAACACACGTGCTCGACGCAACAACTTTTGACGAGCTTCGCATCGGCCTGGCCACCGCCGACGACATCCGTCGCTGGTCCTACGGCGAGGTCAAGAAGCCCGAGACCATCAACTACCGCACCCTGAAGCCCGAGAAGGACGGTCTGTTCGGCGAGCAGATCTTCGGACCCAGCCGCGACTGGGAGTGCTCGTGCGGCAAGTACAAGCGCGTCCGCTTCAAGGGCATCGTCTGCGAGCGCTGCGGCGTGGAGGTCACCAAGTCCTCCGTGCGTCGCGAGCGGATGGGCCACATCGAACTGGCCGCCCCGGTCACTCACATCTGGTACTTCAAGGGCGTT
>NZ_DCMW01000004.1:61525-138817 GCF_002321605.1 Microbacterium sp. UBA1612 | reverse complement strand
GGCCCTAACTCAGGCTGGACGCGCCGGGGACGGGGCGACACGCCGACAGGACGCGTCTCGCGCCTCGCGCAGCCTGAGTTCGTGCATGGTCGTGGTCGCGACAATGACCGCGACCGCGACCGCGACCGTCACCGTCGCGGTCACGAAGAGCGCCGCCCCCTGGCGCGCCGCCGCTCGGCGCCCGTTCCGCCTCGCGTATGGCCCTAACTCAGGCTGGACGCGCCGGGGAGGGGCAACACGCCGACAGGACGCGTCCTGCGCCTCGCGCAGCCTGAGTTCGTGCATGGTCGTGGTCGCGACAGTGGCCGTGGTCGCGACCGCTACTTCGACTGCGGCCGTCACGAAGGGCTCCGCCGCCGGCGCGCCCTGATTTGCCGGCGCCCGATGCCGTTTCGCCTCGCGCTCGGCCCTAACTCAGGCTGGACACGCCGGGGACGGGGCGACACGCCGACAGGGCGCGTCTCGCACCTCGCGCAGCCTGAATTCGTGCACGGTCGTGGCCCTGACGAACGGCTCTCCAGATCGCCGGCAAGGGTTTTGGATTTATTATAGTGAAAGTATAATAGTGGCGTGCTGATTCGAATCGACCCATCACGCGGCGCGGCCCTGTGGGAACAGGTCGCCGCCTCGGTGCGCACCGCGATCGCCGCCGGGAAGATCCGCTCGGGGGAGAGGCTTCCCTCCGCGCGTGAGGTCGCCGGCTCGCTCGACCTCAACCTGCACACGGTGCTGCGCGCCTACCAGGAGCTGCGCGACGAGGGCCTCGTGGACATGAGGCGGGGCCGCGGTGCGGTCGTCACCGAGGCCGCCGACGGATTGCGCCGGCTCCGCGACGACGTGGTCGCCCTCGCCTCTCGTGCGCGGAGCCTCGGGCTCGCGCCGGGCGTGCTCGCTTCGCTGCTGGCCGATGTGGATCCAGAGGAGGACCCGTCATGACCGTCTCCCCTTCCGAGAACGATCGGAAACGACTCACCCGGGCGCGCCGCGCGTTCGTGTGGTTCGGCATCGTCCTGCCGCTGGCGATGACCGTCGCGGCGGTGGCGATCCAGCTGTGGCTGCTGCCTCGCGTTCCCGACCCCGTCGCGGTCCATTGGGCGGTGTCGGGCGCCCCCGACGGCTACGCGGCGCCGTGGACCGTTCCGGCCCTCAGTGCCGGCCTGGGCATAGGGATGACGCTCGTGCTGTCGGCGTTCGCCCTCCTCGGTTCGCGCGAGGGGGAGTGGGGAGCCACGATGCGGTTCCTCGGCTCGCTCGCTCCCGCCGTCGTGGGTGCCGTGATGGTCGTGATCACCGGAACGTATGCGGCGCAGGTCGATCTGCCGGTGGCCACGCAGTCGGCCGGGATCTTCGGACCGCTCGTCTGGAGCGGCGCCACGGGGATCGTCGTCGGAGTCGTGGCCTGGGTTTCGCAGCCGCGCCTGACGGTGAGCGGCGGAACCGTCCGCCCGGCGACACCGGTCCTCCTGGGGCCGGGCGAGCGCGCCGTCTGGGTGCGCACCGCATCTCTCGCGAGTGGCGGGATGGCGGTGCTCGTCGGTGCGGCGGTACTCCTCTTCGCACTCGCCGCACTCGACATCGCCACCGCGGGAAGCGCCTGGCCGATCCTGCTGATCGTGGCGGTCGTCGTGACAGCGGCCATCCTCGCCACCATGCTGTTCCGCGTCCGCGTCGACCACGACGGACTGAGCGTGACCAGCCTGCTGGGCGTGCCGAGGTTCCGGGTGTCACTCGATCAGGTCGTCGAGGTGAAGGTGGTCACGATCAATCCGATGGCGGACTTCGGCGGATGGGGACTGCGGAAGGCACTGGATGGACGCACCGGCGTGGTCCTGCGCCGTGGCGAGGCCCTCGAGGTCGAGCGCGCGAGGGGCGGAGCCTTCGTCGTCACCGTCGACGATGCGTCGACGGCCGCCGGTCTCCTCCTGGCCCTGCGCGAGCGCGGCGAGCGCGGCGAAGGCGGCGACCACGGAGGCGCCGCATGATGCCCCGGGTCCGCGTCGTGCCGGTCGCGGTCTTCCTCGCCCTCTCGTTCGGCCTCGCCTGGCTCGTCGCACTGCCGCTGTGGATCGACCCGGCGGGGCTCGCGGCACCGGCTGCGCCGTTCCTCCTGCCGGTGATGATGTTCACGCCGACGGTGGCGACCGTCGTCGTCGTTCTCGCGCTTCGCGCCCCGCGAAAGCACCGCCGGGCCTTTCTCGGCATCTGGCCGCTCGGCCCGCTCGGTCGGTGGCTCCGATACCTCGGCATCGCGCTGGTGGTCCCGATCGCGATCGTCGTCGCCGCGGTGTTCCTCTCCGCGGCCTTCGGCTGGATCGACCTCGACCTCGCCGGGCTGTCGGGGTTCCGTGCGCAGCTGGCTGCGGCGGTGCCGGCGGGAACGCCTCTGCCGCCCCTGCACCTCCTGCTTGTGCTGCAGCTGGTGCAGATCCCCCTCGGGGCGGTCATCAACAGCGTCTTCGCCGCAGGAGAGGAGATCGGCTGGCGCGGATGGCTCCAACCCGCCCTGATGCCCCTCGGCGCATGGCAGGCCATCCTGATCACCGGCGTGGCGTGGGGGCTGTGGCACAGCCCGGTCATCCTGCTCGGCTACAACTTCGGCCGCACCGACATCACCGGCGTGCTGTTCATGGTCGGCGGCTGCGTGATGTGGGGACTGTTCCTCGGATGGCTTCGCCTGCGCACCGATTCCGTGTGGCCCGCCGTGCTCGCGCACGGCTCGCTGAACGCGGTCGGCGGCTTCGTGGTGCTGGTCTCGGCCGCCGGCTCCACCGTCGACATGGCCGTCGTCGGACCGCTCGGCGTGGTCAGCTGGGTGCTGCTCGGGATCGTGATGGTCGTCATCGTCGGCCTCGAGAGGATGCGGGCCGCCCGCTCCGCTGACGACACCTCGTCGCCGGGTTGACGTGGGGCGAGCGCAGGGATTTGCTGGGGGAATGGCCGACCCCACACCTGACGCGTGGCGACGCGTGGATCGCTACCTCACCGAGACCCTCGTCGGTCACGACCCCACCCTCGACGCCGCCGTCGACGACCAGAACGCGGCGGGCCTTCCGTCTATCGAGGTCGCCCCCGTCAACGGCAAGTTCCTGCACCTGCTGACCCGCATCGCCGGTGCGCGGCGCATCCTCGAGATCGGGACCCTCGGCGGATACTCCACCATCTGGCTGGCACGCGCGCTGCCGGAACGCGGGAGCGTGGTGAGCATCGAGGCGGAGCCGGTCAATGCGGCACTGGCCCGGGCGAACATCACCCGGGCGGGTCTCGCCGACCGCGTCGAGGTGCGTGAGGGCCGTGCTGCGGATGTGCTCCCGACCCTGTCCGGCGGCGAGCCGTTCGATCTCGTGTTCATCGACGCCGACAAGGAATCGAACACGATCTACCTCGATTGGGCGGCGCGTCTGGGGCGCCCCGGAACCGTCGTCGTCGTCGACAACATCGGCCGAGGAGGGGAAGTCGCCAATCCCGCGACCACAGCGTCGAACGTCATCGGCACCCAGCGAGGGCTGGAGATGCTCGCGCGCGATCCGCGCTTCGACGCGACCGCCCTGCAGACCCTCGACGCGAAGGGATGGGACGGCATCGCCCTCGCGATCGTGGTCGAGCCGGGGCCGGCGCGCGACGCCGGTGGCGTCGAGCGCGGTCATCACTAGACTCGTCTTCGGACCGACGACGTTCCGAAGACCCACCCTCCATCTGACAAGGAGTCCTCAGTGGCACTTATCGAGGCTGTAGGCGCACGCGAGATCCTCGACTCGCGCGGAAACCCGACCGTCGAGGTGGAGGTTCTCCTCGACGACGGCATCGTCCAGCGGGCCGCCGTCCCGTCGGGCGCTTCCACCGGCGCTTTCGAAGCATATGAACTGCGTGACGGCGACAAGGGCCGCTACAACGGCAAGGGCGTCCTCAAGGCCGTCGAGGCCGTGATCGACGAGCTCGGGCCCGCGATCGAGGGCGTCGAGGCGAGCGAACAGCGCATCGTCGACGAGATCCTCATCGCCACCGACGGCACCGACAACAAGGGGCGCACCGGCGCGAACGCCATCCTCGGCGTGTCGCTCGCGGTGGCCAAGGCGGCCGCCGACTCGGCGGATCTGCCGCTGTTCCGCTACCTCGGCGGACCCAACGCGCACATCCTGCCCGTGCCGCTGTTCAACGTCATCAACGGCGGTGAGCACGCCGACAACGGCATCGACATGCAGGAGTTCTTCCTCGCCCCGATCGGGGCCGAGACCTTCTCGGAGTCGCTGCGCTGGGGGACCGAGGTCTACCACGTCCTCAAGGGCGAGCTGAAGGCTGCCGGGTTCGCCACCGGTCTCGGCGACGAGGGCGGGTTCGCCCCCGATCTTCCGAGCAACCGCGAGGGCTTGGACTTCCTGGTGAAGGCGATCGAGAAGGCGGGCTTCACTCCCGGCACCGACATCGCGCTCGGCCTGGATGTCGCGGCGACCGAGTTCTTCTCCGACGGCGTCTACCGCCTGGAGAACAAGGACTGGACCGCTGCCGAACTCACCGATTACTACGTCGGGCTCGTGAACGACTATCCGATCGTCACGATCGAGGACGCGCTCGCCGAAGACGACTGGGACGCCTGGAAGGCGCTCACCGACGTGCTCGGCACGAAGACCCAGCTCGTCGGAGACGACCTTTTCGTCACCAACCCGCAGCGTCTGGCCGACGGCATCGCCCGCGGTGTCGCGAACTCGCTGCTGGTGAAGGTCAACCAGATCGGAACGCTGAGCGAGACGCTCGACGCGGTCGACATGGCGCACCGTGCGGGCTACACGGCGATGCTCTCGCACCGCTCGGGCGAGACCGAGGACACGACGATCGCCGACCTCGTCGTCGCCACCGGTGCCGGTCAGATCAAGAGCGGCGCGCCCGCACGCAGCGAGCGCGTGGCGAAATACAATCAGCTTCTGCGCATCGAGGAGGAGCTGGGCGACGCGGCGGAGTTCATCGGCCGCGCAGCCTTCCCGCGCTTCACGGGCTGATACACCGCACGAACGACGAGAGGGGGAGCCGTGGTCAAGACGACGGCTCCCTCTTCGCGTTCCCGGACGCGCCGTCCGGTCGACGTGCGCACGTGGCTCGGCGGCATCCGGCTGTCCGGGTTCATGGTGATCATGCTCGGCCTGGTGGTGCTGGCGGCCTTCGTGCTCGTTCCCACCATCGGCACCTACGTCGAGCAGCGTCAGCGCATCGACGCTCTCGAGGCGGCGGTCGCGCTCGCGCAGGACGACGTCGAAGACCTCGAGGCCCAGCAGGATCGTTGGCGCGACCCGGCCTTCATCACGACCCAGGCGCGAGAGCGCCTCTACTACGTCAAGCCGGGCGAGGTGGTCTACCTCGTCGACAACGACCTCGCGTCGGCCGATCTGCCGCAGGAGCAGGAACCCGTCAGTGAGGACGTCGAGCAGACCCGGAACGACTGGATGACGCAGATGGTCAGATCGGTCACCGAGGCCGGCCTCGCCCAGACGGTCGTTCCCGTGGACAGCGGCACCGAGGATCCGGCTACGTCCGAGCCGACGGATGACCCGACCCCGTGAGTGCGTGCGGGCCGGCGACCCAGCGGCGGTCCAGACGCGCCCGGTAACGTGGCGCGCGTGATCCCTTCGCCCTTCGCGCCCGTGACCGACGCCGAGCGGGATGTGCTCCGCGCCCAGCTCGGGCGGCCCGCGCGCGGCGTCGTCGGCGTCGCCGCGCGCTGCGCCTGCGGCAACCCGACGGTGGTCGCCACGTCGCCCCGACTGGATGACGGCACGCCTTTCCCCACGTTCTACTACCTCACCCACCCGGGCGCGACCGCGGCGATGTCGGCGCTGGAGGCGACACAGGTGATGGTCGAGTACAACGACCTCCTGGCCGACGATGACGACGTCGCCCACGCCTACCAGCGTGCCCATGAGGCCTACCTCGCCGACCGGGCGCCGTACGGGGAGGTCCCCGAGATCGACGGTGTCTCCGCGGGCGGTATGCCCACGCGCGTGAAATGCCTTCACGCGCTCGCCGCTCACAGCCTCGCGGCCGGCCCGGGGGTGAACCCGATCGGCGACCTGGCCCTCGAACGCGGCGACTGGTCGCCCGCGGTGTGCGTGTGCGCCGAACCCGGAGCGGCGACGACATGAAGCGCGTGGTCGCCGCCGTCGCCGCGGCTCTCCTCGGGGTCACCCTCCTCACCGGGTCGACCGTCGCCACGCCCCCCGCAGACGCCGACTCTCCCGACGACGTCATCGATCCGGTGCGCGGACTGGAGTACTGGCTCGACGACTACGGCATCACCGAGGCATGGGAGACGACCCGGGGAGCGGGGGTCACGATCGCGGTGATCGACACCGGCATCGCGCGGGGTCCCGTCGAGCTGGATCCCGCCGTCGTCGGCGGCACGGACATGTCCGGTCTCGGATCGACCGACGGCCGCACGCCGGTCGGCGCCGTCGACGCGAGCCACGGCAGCTGGGTGGCCTCCCTCGCCGCCGCGCGGGGCACCGGGGCCGACACCGGGATGATCGGCGTCGCGCCGGAGGCGGATCTGCTCTCGATCTCGGTCGGCTTCGGTTCCTCCGCCGCCGTGCCGTTCGTGGACCAGGTCGCCGACGGCATCCGCTGGGCGGTCGACAACGGAGCCGACATCATCAATCTCTCCTTCACCACCAACACGACCGATTGGGACACCAGCTGGGACAGCGCGTTCCAGTACGCCTTCGACAACGACGTGGTGATCGTCGTCGCCGCCGGCAACCGCGGCAGCGGCACGTCGACCGTCGGGGCGCCGGCGACGATCCCGGGCGTGCTCACCGTCGCCGGGGTCGACCCCGAGGGGACCGCCAGCGTCGAAGCCTCGACGCAGGGCATCACCCTGGGCGTATCGGCGCCCAGCGAGAAGCTGCTCGGCGTCTCGGCAGACGGTGCCGTCGTGCAGTGGGACGGCACGAGCGGTGCCGCCCCGATCGTGGCCGGCATCGCCGCACTCGTGCGCTCGGCGCATCCCGACCTCGATGCGAACAACGTCATCAACCGACTCATCCGCACCACGACCCCGGCCAAGGGCTCCTCGGTCCTCTACGGCTATGGGCTCGTCGACGCCGACGCGGCGGTGAACGCCTCCGTGCCGACGGTCACCACGAATCCGATGGGAAGCCTCGAGGAGTGGATCCGCATCTACCGGCGGGCGGATGCAGGGCCCGTGGCCCAGCCGACCGCGGAGCCGGTCGAGATCGAGGCCCTTCCTCCGGCCGAATCGCTCTCTCGCGATGATTCGCCGCTGCTGCCGACCCGGGAGACCCTGCTGTACGGCACCCTCCCGCTCGTCATGGTCACCAGCGCGGCTATACTGGTGGCGCTCGGCGTCACCGCAGCTGTCCGACGCATCCGATCGGCGTCCCGAACGCCCAGCCGCTGACTCAGGGAGTACCCCACTCGTGACCAACACCGTGCCCAAGATCCTCATCGTCGGTGGCGGATACGCAGGTTTCTACACGGCCTGGAAGCTCGAAAAGACTCTGCGCAAGGCAGAAGCCGAGGTCACCATCGTCGACCCGCTTCCCTACATGACCTACCAGCCGTTCCTGCCGGAAGTCGCTGCCGGCTCGATCGAGGCGCGTCATTCCGTGGTGTCGCTGCGACGCCACCTGAAGCGCACGCGCATCCTCACCGGCAAGATCACCGGCATCGACCACGCGTCGAAGTCGGCGACCGTCACCCCCGAGATCGGCGACCCCTTCACCGAGACGTACGACCAGATCGTCGTCACCGCCGGGGCTGTCTCGCGCACGTTCCCGATCCCCGGGATCGCCGACAACGCCATCGGCCTCAAGACGATCGAAGAGGCCGTCGCGATCCGCGACCAGCTCCTGGACAACTTCGACAAGGCCGCGATGATCCCCGCCGGACCCGAGCGCGATCGTCTGCTGACGGTCATCGTCGTCGGCGGCGGCTTCGCCGGCATCGAGGTCTTCGCCGAGCTCCGCTCGTTCGCATCGTCGCTGCTGGCGAAGTATCCGACCATCTCGTTCGAGGACACCCACTTCCACCTCATCGAGGCGATGGGTCGCATCATGCCCGAGGTGTCGCTGCCCACGAGCGAATGGGTGCTGAAGGACCTCGCCAAGCGGGGCGCGTACGTTCACCTGGACACTCAGGTCAAGGGTGCCGTCGACGGCAACGTCGAGCTCTCGACCGGGGAGACCCTGCCGTCGGATCTGATCATCTGGACCGCAGGCGTGATGGCCAACCCGACCGTCGTGCGCGGCAGCGACCTGCCCGTCGAGGAGCGGGGCCGCATCCGCACCCGTCCCGATCTGCGCGTGGGGACCGACGAGGAGATCGTCGAGGGCGCCTGGGCGGCCGGCGACGTCTCGGCCGTGCCCGACCTCACCGGTGGCGGCGTGGGCGGCATGTGCGTGCCGAACGCACAGCACGCCGTGCGCCAGGGCAAGCTGCTCGCGAAGAACATCACGGCGGTCCTGCGCGGCGAGGACCCCAAGGACTACGTCCACAAGAACCTGGGAGCCGTCGCCGGGCTCGGCCTGTACAACGGCGTCTTCCAGTCCGGCAAGCTCGCGCTGAAGGGCTTCATCGCCTGGATCGCGCACCGCGGCTACCACGGTCTCGCGATGCCCACGTGGGAGCGCAAGTTCCGGGTGATCTGGGGCTGGTGGAACAACCTCTGGCTCGGTCGCGACATCGTGAGCCTTTCCAGCGTGCAGAACCCCCGCTACGTCTTCGAGGAGTTCGCGGCGCGCCCGCGACCGGCCGAGCCCGAGAAGAAGGCCGACGCCGACAAGGAGAAGGCCGCCGCGCGCTGAGCGGTAGCGTGGGGGATGCTGCGGCGCCCCCGTAGCCCAACCGGCAGAGGCAGGCGACTTAAAATCGCTTCAGTCTGGGTTCGAATCCCAGCGGGGGCACATGATCGATCTGCTGGCGCGGGAGGCCACCACACCCGGGTGGCATGACGCAGCGGCGTACTGGGGTCGCCTCACGGATGCGGTCTCCGACGTCTCGGGGCCGTGCGCGGTCGTCGAACTCGATGCGCTGCGCCACAACGCCCTCGACATGCTCGTCCGCGCGCGCGGCGTGCCGATCCGGATCGCGACCAAGTCGGTGCGCGTGCGGGAGGTGCTCGACGCGACGCTCGCGCTGCCCGGCTACGCGGGGCTGCTGGCCTACACGCTGCCCGAGGCGCTGTGGCTCGCCGAGGCCCACGATGACATCGTCGTGGGCTACCCCTCGGCCGATCGCGCGGCGCTCGCCCGCCTCGCAGCCGACGAGCGCGCCGCGGCGCGGGTGACGATCATGGTCGACGACCCGGCGCAGCTGGATCTTCTGGACGCCGTCGCCGCCCCGACCGCGCGCTGCGAGGTGCGCGTCGCGATCGACGTGGACGCCTCCTGGCGCTCGGCCGCGCTCGGTCACGTCGGCGTCCGCCGATCGCCGCTGTTCGCCGCCGCCGACGTCGCCCGCCTCGCCCGGGCCATCGTCGCCCGCCCCGGGTTCCGGCTCGTGGGACTCATGATGTACGAGGCGCAGATCGCCGGCCAGCCGGACGCCGTCGGCACCGATGCGCCGGTCATGCGGTGGATGAAGCGACGCTCGGCCGCCGAGCTCCACGACCGACGGGCCGGCATCGTCGCCGCGCTGCGCGAGATCGCGCCCCTGGAGTTCGTCAACGGCGGGGGAACCGGCTCGCTCGAGTCGACGGCATCCGATCGCTCCGTGACCGAGCTCACCGCCGGCAGCGGACTGCTCGCCGGCCATCTCTTCGACGGTTACCGCGGGTTTCATCCGGCGCCGGCATCCGCCTTCGCGCTCGAGGTCGTCCGGCGTCCGGCTCCCGACATGGTCACGGTGCTGGGAGGCGGATGGATCGCGTCGGGGCCACCGACGCCGTCGCGGCAGCCGGCACCGGTGTGGCCGAAGGCGCTGCGCACCCTCGCCCGCGAGGCGGCCGGCGAGGTGCAGACGCCCCTCCGAGGCGCTTCGGCGGGATCCCTCGCGATCGGCGACCGGGTCTGGTTCCGGCACGCCAAGAGCGGCGAGACGGCGGAGCACGTCGATGGCGTCCTGCTCGTGGCAGACGGCGAGATCGCCGGCGAGGCGCCGACCTATCGCGGCGAGGGGAAGGCGTTCCTATGACACGACCCGGGGCGACGTGGCGCAACTGGGCGCGATCGGCCGCCATCCGACCGCAGCGGATGGAGTTTCCGCGCACGGTGGGTGCGGTGGCGCGAGCGGTGACGGCGGCGCGAGAGCGGGGGATGCCGATCAAGGCCGTCGGCGCGGGCCACAGCTTCACCGGCATCGCGGTGGCGCCCGGTGCTCTGCTCGATCTCACCGACCTCTCGGGGGTGGTCTCGGTGGACGCCGAGCGGGCCCGCGTGACGTTCCTCGCGGGAACGAGGCTGCATCAGATCCCGAAACTGCTCGCGCCGTACGGGCTGGCCATGGCGAATCTCGGCGACATCGACCGCCAGTCGATCTCCGGGGCCATCTCGACCGGAACACACGGCACGGGAGTACGCTTCGGAGGACTCTCGACCCAGGTCGTCGGCGTGGCGCTCGTCGCGGGCGACGGCGAGATGCTCCGGGTGAACGAGCACGAGAACGCCGACATGCTTCCGGCCGTCGCCCTCGGGCTCGGCGCGCTGGGCATCCTCGTCGAGGTCACCCTGCAGTGCGTCCCGGCGTTCCTGCTGAGCGCGGTGGAGAAGCCGGAGCCTCTCGACGAGGTCCGTGCGAGCCTGCATCGGCGCGCGGCCGAGGCGGATCATTTCGAGTTCTACTGGTTCCCCCACACCGACAGCGCGATGACGAAGACGAACACGCGCCTGCCCGAGAGCGCGCCGCGCAAGCCTCTCGGCGTCATCGGGGGCTGGGTGGACGACACCCTCGTCGGAGGTGCCCTGCATCAGGCGGCGTGCGGCATCGCCAAGGCGGTGCCAGCCAGCGTGCCTGCCATCGCGCAGGCCTCGGTGCGGCTCTGGGGGGACCGCGCCTTCACCGACGCGTCGCACAAGGTGTTCGCCACCTCCCGATCGGTGCGCTTCCGCGAGATGGAGTACGCGCTGCCCGCATCGGCCGTGGGCGCGGCCTTCGACCGGCTGCGTGGCCTCATCGACGACGAGGGATGGCGCGTGTCCTTTCCCGTCGAGGTGCGCTTCGCCGCGGCCGACGACCGGTGGCTGTCCACGGCGTACGACCGCGACACGGCCTACATCGCGGTCCACCGATACTGGCGCGAGGATCCGTCGGAGTACTTCGAGGCCGTCGAGCAGATCATGCTCGCACACGACGGACGGCCGCACTGGGGGAAGATGCACACGCTCGGCGTCGCCGATCTCGGCCCGCGCTACCCGCGCTTCGCGGACTTCGTGGCGCTGCGCGACCGCCTCGACCCCGATCGCCTGTTCGGCAACCGGTACCTCACGCGCGTCCTGGGGGAGTGACCCCGCAGCCCGCGGGAGTGCTGGGAGTCCGCGGCTCGGGCACGTGAGGTCCGCGGGTGCGGACTAGGATGGCGACCATGTGGGAATGGCTTATCCCGGTCCTCATCGTCGTCGCGATCGTCGTCATCGCCGGTATCTACCTGTGGGCGACGTACAACTCGCTGGTGCAGTTGAACGTTCGCGTCGACGAGGCGTGGAGCGACATCACCGTGCAGCTGAAGCGACGCGCCGACCTGCTCCCGAATCTGATCGAGGCGGTGAAGGGGTATGCCGCGCACGAGAAGGCGGTTTTCGAGAACGTCACGCGCGCTCGCGCGGAGACGCTGAACGTGGCGAGTCCGGCGGAAGCGGGCGTCGCCGAAGGGCACATGCAGCAGGCGCTGAAGTCGATCTTCGCGGTGGCGGAGGCCTACCCCCAGCTTCAGGCCAGCCAGAACTTCCTCCAGCTCCAGCAGGCGATCGTCGACACCGAGGACAAGATCCAGGCATCGCGCCGGTTCTACAACGGCGGCGTCCGGGAGCTGAACACCAAGATCAAGGTCTTCCCGAACAACCTCTTCGCCAAGAACCTCGGGTTCAGCGAGCGCGAGTTCTTCGAGGTCGTCGACGGCGCCGCGATCTCGGAGCCGCCGCGCGTGCAGTTCTGACGCAACAGCTGACGTACCGCATCGCAGTTCACACGGCGAAGGAGGACCGACCGTGTACAGCGCCATCGCGCGGAACAAGCGCAACACGTGGTTCATCCTCATCGGCTTCGTCCTGGTGCTGGGGGCGATCGGATGGATCGCCGGCTGGCTCCTGGGCAACAACTGGTTCGTGACCGGGTTCATCCTGCTGTTCGCGGCCGGATACGCCACCGTGCAGTACTTCTTCGCCGACCGGGAAGCGCTCGCGATGGCGGGAGCAGTCGAGGTGTCGTCGCACGACGCGCCGCGATATTTCCGGCTCGTGGAGAACCTCTGCATCACGACCGGAACGCCGATGCCGAAGCTCTACGTGGTCGAGGATGCCGCCCCCAACGCGTTCGCGACGGGGCGCACGCCCGAGAAAGCGGCCATCACCGTCACCACGGGACTGTTCGAGATCATGACCGATCGTGAGCTCGAGGGAGTCCTCGCGCACGAGCTGGGCCACATCCGGAACTACGACATCCGCGTCTCGCTCATCGTCTTCGGTCTCGTCGTGGCCGTCGGGATCCTCGCCGACATCATGCTGCGTGCCGCGTTCTTCGGCGGGATGCGGCGCGGAGGCGGCAACAACGGGCAGGCGCAGCTGCTCTTCATGATCTTCGGCCTCGTCGCCGCGATCGTGGCACCCCTTCTCGCCGGGGTGGTGCAGGCGGCGATCTCGCGTCAGCGCGAATACCTGGCGGATGCCACGAGCGCCCTGACCACCCGCGACCCGGACGGGCTCGCGTCGGCTCTGGCCAAGCTCTCCCAGGAGGGGAGGCCGCTGCAGCGGGAGAACACGTCCATGGCGCATCTGTGGTTCGCGAATCCGCTCGCGCCGAAGGCCTTCGCCAAGATGTTCGCGACCCACCCGCCGATTCCCGACCGCATCGCACGACTCCATGAGATCGGCGGCTCCTTCTGAGGTGTCAGAAGCCGCTGTGGGCTCAGAAGGCGCGAATCACCAGCTGCGCGCCGTCGAAGGTGATCGCGCCGCGCATCATCCAGTCGTCGGTGCGGTAGGTGCGCGGTTCGTCGCCTTCCCGCGCCTGGCCGCGGACGGTAGCGACGAGCACTCCGTCGGAGGCGACGAGGACGCCGTCGACACCGAGGTCGGCCACGCTCGGGTAGGCATCGATGCGGTAGTCGATCGACGCGATGGACGTGAAGTCGGCCGGCCACGGAACGTCGAATCCGCACGAGGCGGGAACGCTCTGCGCGGAGACCGTGCACGCTTCGGCCCACGCATCGACCGCGCGTTGCACGGCGTCGACGGCCCCCGCGGCGAGTTCGGTCTCGACGACGACGTGCACCGTTTGCTGCGGGGTGATCGCGGCATCCGTCCGACCCGACAGCACCTCTTCGGGAACGGCGACGACGGGGTAGACCGCCGGAAGCACGTCGACGACGGTGTCGGCCTCGACCACCGCGTCGCCCATCGTGACGGCTGCGCCGGGAGTGGTGGATGCCGACAGCTCACCGAGGTCGTCACCGGCGACCTTCCAGCCGTCGCTGTCGCCGATCACGGCGAACTGCAGCGGCCGGCGCTCCCCGGCGAGCTCCGCCGAGGCGGTCACCGCGCCCTCGTCGCCGTCCACGACCACATCGTCGATCCGCGCGTCGACGATGTGGTCCGCGCCCGCGAACGCGTCGATCGCGAGCGGCGAGAGCGATCCCCTCCGAACCTCCTGGATGGTGTCGATGTCGCCCTGCTCGAGCGCGGTGAGGTAGACCTGCGCGATATCCCGCGGGGCCGATGCCCGATCGGCGGTCGAGGTCCACCACCACACCATCGCTGCGGCTCCGAGCACCACGGCGACCGATGCGACGACGACCGCGACGCGACGGCTCACGAGGCGACCTCGGCCGGCGCATCGGGCTCGGCGGGAGAGAGGGCTTCGGGGCCGATCGGTCCGGCATCGTGGCGGGGTGCGCCGCCGAGCATTCGAGCGATGTCGTCGGTCGCATCACCCCAGTGCGAAACCGAGACGGTCTCCAGACCCTGCCAGGAAGCAGCGGCGCGCAGCCGATCTGCGACCGCCTCGGCGGCGTCGCGGGGGGCGCCGTGCTCCCACCAGGCCGACTGGACGAGCAGTCGGCCCGTCGGTCGGTCCGCCTTGAGATCGACGCGCCCGACGATGTCGTCGCCGACGAGCACGGGCAGGGAGTAGTAGCCGAACCGGCGGCGGTTCGCGGGGGTGTAGATCTCGATCCGGTAGGAGAAGTCGAACAAGCGCTCGGCGCGGTCGCGGAACCACACCACCGGATCGAAGGGCGTGAGCACGGCCGCGGCCTCGACGTGCCGCGGCAGTCGCGCGTCGCGATGGACCCACGCCTTGGCGGGACGCCCGCCCGAGGTCCAGCCCTCGACCCTCACGGGCGAGAGGTCGCCCGCATCGACGAGGTCGCTGACGGCGGCGAGGATCGCCCTGCGGTCGCGGATGCGCCAGTAGTCGGCGAGATCGGCGGCGGTAGCGACCCCGTATGCCGCCGCGGCTCGACGGACGAGCTCGCGGATCGCGTCCTCACGGGGCACGGGAGCGCGTGCGTCGTCCGGGATCACCTGGGAGGCCAGGCCGTAGCGGCGTTCGAATCCCCGGCGTCCGGCGATGGCGACCTCGCCGTACAGCCACAGGTACTCGAGCGCGGACTTCACCTCGTCCCAGTCCCACCAGGGTCCGCGCCGGGACCGGTGGGCGTCTCGCTCGATGTCGGCCGGACGCAACGGTCCGCGGGCGGCGAGCTCGTCGCGCACCCACGACACGGTCTCGGCGTGGCGCCGCGTCCAGCCGTCGGGGGCGTCGTACTTCCGGCGCAGCTCCCGCATCCGGAAATCGAACAGTCCCCAGTCCGCCGCGGGGATGAACGCGGCCACGTGGGCCCAGTACTCGACGAAGGGCGCCCGCCGCGCGAACAAAAGCCGATCCAGGTCGGCGGTCTCATAGCTCCCCAGGCGCGAGAACAGCGGCATGTAGTGCGATCGCGCGAAGACGTTCACGGAATCGATCTGGAGAGTGCCGAGGCGGCGGATGGTCGCACCGAGCGTGCGCACCCCCGCGCGGCCGTCGACGGGGCGCTTGCCGAAGCCCTGGGCGGCCAGCGCCATCCGACGCGCTTCCGGGGCGCTCAGCGTCTCCTTCACCCGGTCAGCCTAACGGCCCCCTCCGACGCGGCCCCGGCCTCGCGGGGACCTAGACTGGCGTGATGAGCGGTCCAGACGACACGTCCCGTGGCTCGTTCTTCTCCGCACTGCGCGATCGCACCCGCATCGTCTCGGGAGAGCTGAGCGAGCAGGTTCCGCGTGGGCTGCGTCTGACAGCGGAGTACGCGTGGCGCTTCCTGCTCATCGCCGCCGCGATCGGCGTGCTCATCTGGCTGATCATCCAGTTGAAGCTGCTGGTCATCCCCATGATGGTGGCCATCCTCGTGACGGCGCTGCTGTGGCCCTTCTTCTCCTGGATGATCCGGCACCGCTTCCCGCGCTGGATCGCCATCGTCATCGCGCTCCTGGGCACCTTCGCCGTCGTCGCCGGCCTCGTGTGGCTGGTGACCTGGCAGATCTCGCGCGAGTGGCCGTCGGTGCAGCAGCGTACCGTCGAAGCGGTGGGGGAGGTGCGGGACTATCTCGTTCAGGGTCCCCTGCACCTGACGGAGCGGCAGATCGACGATCTCCTCACCCAGGCGGGAACATTCCTGCAGCAGCAGGCCGAACTGCTCTGGTCGGGAGCTCTCGCCATCGGCACGACCGTCGGACACGTGGCGACCGGTGCCCTCCTGGCCGTCTTCATCCTCATCACGCTGCTCGCCGACGGCGCCGGCATCTGGCGCTGGACCACGAAGCTGTTCCCGAAGCGCACGCGCGCGGCCGTCGACGGAGCCGCCAGGGCGGGGTGGGTCACCGTCATCAACTACGCCCGCACCCAGCTGCTGGTCGCCACGATCGACGCCATCGGCATCGGAGTCGGCGCCGCGCTCCTCGGGGTGCCGCTGGCGATCCCCATCGGCGTGCTGGTGTTCCTCGGCGCGTTCATCCCGTTCGTCGGAGCCGTCGTGACCGGGGCTCTCGCGGTCTTCCTCGCGCTGGTCTACAGCGGTCCGTGGATCGCGCTGTGGATGCTCCTGGTCGTCCTCGGGGTGCAGCAGCTCGAGGGTCACGTGCTGCAGCCGCTGCTCATGGGGTCGGCGGTGAAGGTCCACCCGCTGGCGGTCGTCCTCGTCGTGGCCGGCGGTGCGATGATCGCCGGCATCCCGGGTGCTCTGTTCGCGGTGCCGCTGGCCGCGTTCGTCAACGTCGTCGCGGTCTATCTTGGCGAGCGCGCCTGGGAGACCGGCGCCGATCCGCGTGTGACGGCGGATCTGATCTGGACCACCGTCCCGAGAACGAGGAGGACGCGCGCGTGAGCGCCCCCACCATCGAAGACTTCGCCGATGCCGCCGCCACCCTGGACGGCGTGATCACCCGCACCCCGACGGACCGCTCGCAGTTCCTCTCCGACCTGCTCGGCGTGCCGGTGCATCTCAAGCTCGAGAACCTGCAGCGCACCGGGTCGTTCAAGATCCGCGGTGCCACCTACCGTCTGTCGCGCCTGAGCGAGAAGGAGCGCGAACGCGGTGTCGTCGCCGCCTCGGCGGGCAACCATGCGCAGGGGGTCGCGCTCGCGGCGCAGACCCTGGGCATCCCCGCGACCATCTTCATGCCGCTGGGCGTGCCGGTCCCGAAGCTCCTCGCCACCCGTGGCTATGGCGCCGACGTCGTGCTCGAAGGGGCCACCGTCGAGACTCCACTGCGCCTGGCCGCCGAGTACGCCGAGCGGACCGGCGCCGTGCTCATCCACCCCTTCGACCACCGAGACGTGATCGTCGGCCAGGGAACGCTCGGGATCGAGCTCTACGACGAGGTTCCCGATCTCGAGACGGTCGTGCTCGGCATCGGCGGCGGCGGCCTCCTCGCCGGCGTCGCTGCGGCCGTGAAGGCGCGTGCGGCGGCCGACGGTCGGCGCGTTCGCATCGTCGGCGTCCAGGCGGAGAATTCCGCCGCG
This sequence comes from Microbacterium sp. UBA1612, assembly GCF_002321605.1. Lineage (NCBI taxonomy): Bacteria > Bacillati > Actinomycetota > Actinomycetes > Micrococcales > Microbacteriaceae > Microbacterium > Microbacterium sp. UBA1612. The sequence goes on along the minus strand of NZ_DCMW01000004.1, from coordinate 121,666 downwards.
TATCCCTCGTCGATGGCGGCGGGCAAGCCCCTCGAGGTCGCAACGCGACCCACGATCGCCGACGGGATCGCCGTCGCGCGACCGGGGGACCTGCCGTTCGAGATCATCCACGACCTCGTCGACGAGGTCGTCACCGTGACGGAGGACGACATCGCGCGCGCACTGCTGGTGCTGCTCGAGCGCGCGAAGCAGGTCGTCGAGCCGGCGGGCGCCGTCGGTGTCGCGGCGATGCTCGCGGGCAAAGTCACCGCGACCGGCACCACCGTGACGGTGCTTTCCGGCGGCAACATCGATCCGCTGCTGCTGCAGCGCGTCGTCGCACACGGGCTCGCGGCCTCGGGGCGCTACATGAGCCTGCGGATTCCGCTGCCCGACCGGCCCGGCCAGCTGGCCAAGGTGTCCGAGCTGCTGGCGCTCGCCGGGGCCAATGTCATCGAGGTGCTGCACACCCGTCACGGTCAGGGACTGCAGATCTCCGAGGTGATCCTTCAGCTCAGCGTCGAGACGCGCGGCGAGGAACACCGCGCACACGTCATCTCCACGCTCGAGCAGGCGGGATTCACCGCGACAGTCGTCCCCGATTGAACGCCGAACGGGCCGCATCCGCGCACACGCGCGAAGCGACCCGTTCGGGGCAGGCCGCTCGAGGCCGCCCGGGATTCACTGACCGTCGTACGTCTCGACCTTGACGATCTCGACGGCGATCTCCTTGCCGTTCGGGGCGGTGTACGACACCTTCTCGCCTTCCTTGCGGCCGAGGATGGCCTCGCCGAGCGGGGAGACCTCGCTGTACACGTCGAGCTCTGTGCCGCCGGCGATCTCGCGGTTTCCGAGCAGGAACGTCTCCTCGCCTCCGGCGATGACCGCGGTCACGACGGTTCCCGGCTCGACCACGCCGTGACTCTGGGGCGAGTCGCCGACCTTGGCGGACTTCAGCAGGGACTGGAGGGTGCGGATGCGCGCCTCCTGCTTGCCCTGCTCGTCCTTCGCGGCGTGATATCCGCCGTTCTCCTTGAGGTCGCCCTCTTCGCGTGCGGCCTCGATACGCTTGGCGATCTCCTCGCGACCGGTGGTCGAGAGGTGTTCGAGCTCGGCCGTCAGTCGGTCGTGCGCCTCCTGCGTGAGGAACGTCACCTGGGCATCGCTGGACACGTCACATCTCCTTCGGTTCGGATGGGACTGCTGGTTCGGACCGGACTGTCGAACGAGAATTCCGGTGCGGGTAACCGAAACGCCCCGGGCATCGGCCGGGGCGTCAGTCGTCTGTGTCTCGACAGACTACGTCACCCAGCACGTGTTGACAAAACCGGTGGTGGCTTCGCCGACGGTCGGGATGTCCTCCCGAACGGCGACCGAGTGCCGTTCGGACGCGGGGTACTGCACGATCTTCCATCCGACGACGCCGTGATCGGGATCCCGGGCCTCCAGGGCGCACGCCACGTCGCGCCCGGCGGGCGCGGCCATCTGGAAGCTGAGGGTCACCGAATGCTCGTCGACGACCTCGAACGCGACCGTCTCGACCTCCACGTCGTCGAGGACGTTGCTCACCGCACCCCAGGCGATCGCTCCGGCCAGGAGTGCACCGACGCCGATGGCGACACCGGCGACGACGCGTCGTCGCGCGGAAGGCGTGCGACCGTACCGGTCGTCGAGCTGCTCGGGGGTCGTCATGCGGCACTGCTCCGGAAGATTAGGCTGAAGACCAGGCTATGCGCTCCGGCGCGGATCGAGGAAACATGCACGATGCGCTCGTCGCTCTGGCGACCGCGACACCCACGCCGACCCCTGCCGAGCTCGTCGACCCGGATCTGGTGACGCCCGGCCCGTGGGGCTTCCTCGTGTTCGCACTCCTGGGCGTGGCGGTCATCGTGCTCATCACCGACATGCTGCGTCGCATCCGTCGAGGACGCATCCGGGCTGACATCGACGAGCAGCTCGACGCCGAGCAGGCGGCCGCCGACGCACGGGCCGGCGGGGAGCCCGCTGCACCCGATGAGGATGGCCCGGTGAGTAGCGGAGACGACCCGGCCGAGCCGCGCCGCTGACGCGGGGAGATCAGCCCGCGTGATAGGCGGGCTGCAGGGCGATGAGCAGGCACGCCGTCCAGTGGCACAGGAACGCCAGCACGGTGCAGACGTGGAAGATCTCGTGGAAGCCGAAGTGACCCGGCCACGGGTTGGGGCGCTTGAGCGCGTAGACCACGGCGCCTCCCGTGTACAGGAGGCCGCCGACGATCACGAGGATCATCATCGCCGGGTTGGCCGCGAAGAGGTCGACGATGTACATCACCGCGGCCCATCCGAGCACCAGGTACAGCGCGACGTACAGCCATCGCGGTGCGTCGATCCAGAAGACGCGGAACAGGATCCCGAGGATCGCCCCTCCCCACACGAGGGACAGCAGCAGCACGGACTTCGACGTCGGCAGTGCGAGCACGGCGATCGGCGTGTAGGTGCCGGCGATCAGAAGCAGGATGTTGGCGTGATCGATGCGCTTGAGCGTGGCGCGCATGGTCGGCTTCCACGAGAAGCGGTGGTACAGGGCCGAGTTGCCGAACAGCAGCAGCGACGTGGCCATGAACACCGCGGACGACCACTTCGCCGGTGCTCCCTGCGCGAGCACGATGAGAACGATGCCGGCGGCGATCGCGACGGGGAAGGTGCCGGCGTGGATCCACCCGCGCCAGCTGGGCTTCACCTCCGTCTGGGCGCTGAGGGCCGTCGCCTCGAGGAGGGGGAGCTCGGGCATCTTCGCGCCCTCGTCGGACACGATCGTGCGCTCTCGGCGGGCCATGATCCGAGCGTACGCGTCGGAGTATGCCGCCGGGCGCACGCGTCACCGGACCGTCTCGGCTTCGGGACCGGCGGTACGTTAGGGAGGTGACGCAGATGAAGCAGGGCAGGGGACCGCTCTATCGCCTGTACATCGGCCGGCTGCGCCGCAGTCTCACTCCGGAGACGGTGCCGCACCACGTCGCGATGATGATCGACGGCAACCGGAGGTGGGCGCGTCAGCTCGGATTCGACTCCGCCGCCCATGGGCACCGCGCCGGAGCGGCGAAGATGCGCGAGTTCCTGCGCTGGTGCGACGACATCGGCGTGAGGGTCGTCTCCCTGTACCTGCTCTCCAACGACAATCTGCGCAAGCGCGATTCCCAGGAGCTGTCCGATCTGGTGGAGATCATCGCGGAGCTGGCCGAAGGGCTCTCCCGGGAACGGGACTGGCGGGTGCAGCACGTGGGTCGATCCGAGAATCTGCCTCCGGACCTCGCTCGTGTGCTCGCGGACGCGCAGGCGCGCACGGTGGAGCATCGAGGTCTCCACGTGAACCTCGCCGTGGGGTACGGCGGGCGCGGCGAGATCGTCGACGCGGTTCGCAGCCTCATCTCCGCCCACCACCGCAGCGGCGGTTCGTTGGAGGATCTCGCGGAGAGCCTCACTCCGGAGCAGATCGGGGAGCACCTCTACACGGGCGGACAGCCCGATCCGGACCTGGTCATCCGCACGTCGGGCGAGCAGCGTCTCAGCGACTTCCTGCTGTGGCAGTCCGCGCACAGCGAGTTCTACTTCGTCGAAGCGCTCGGGCCCGACCTGCGCGAGGTGGACTTCCTGCGCGCGATGCGCGACTACGCAGAGCGCGATCGGCGCTACGGCAGCTGAACGGATGCGGCGTCACGTCGTCGCATCCAGGAATTCACTCCGGCGTAACGCGCGGACAGCGTGTCGGGATGGCGTGTCGCCGTTCGCGGTCGTAGCTTCAGAGCATCGGGCAAGGCGCCCGGTCGAGTCGGCCTCGAAGGATCGCGACTCGTGACCCACGGTCGACTCGAGTTCCCGGGTACCGGACCCGGAGCGGGGAGTGGGTTGTGACCGCACGAGCACCACACATGCAGCGCCGACAGGACGAGGGCACCGCGGGTCTGGGGGAGGCGATCCCCGACGACCAGGACCAGGCGCTTCGCACCTACGTGCTGGACACCTCGGTTCTGCTGAGCGATCCACGGGCCATCTCGCGGTTCGCCGAGCACAATGTCGTCATCCCGGTTGTGGTGATCTCCGAGCTGGAGGGGAAGCGCCACGATCCCGAGATCGGCTACTTCGCCCGGCAGGCGCTGCGCCTCCTCGACGACCTGCGCACCGATCACGGCCGGCTGGATTTCCCGATCCCGATCGGTGAGGGAGGCACGCTGCGTGTCGAGCTCAACAACACCGACGCCGCGGTGCTCCCGTCCGGTATGCGGATGGGCGACAACGACTCCCGCATCCTCGCGGTGGCGATGCACCTGTCACAGGACGGCACCGAGGTGGTGGTCGTCTCCAAAGACATGCCCATGCGGGTGAAGGCCGCCTCGCTCGGCATCAGCTCGGAGGAATACCTCGCCGAGCAGGCCGTCGACTCCGGGTGGACCGGCATCGCCTCGATCGACGTCTCCGGCGATGACATCAGCGACCTCTACGAGAGCGAAGTGGCCGTCAGCGACGACGTCGTGGGCCTCCCGGTGAACACGGGCTTGATCATCCACTCCGAACGCGGCTCCGCACTCGGGAGGGTGACCGGAGACGGCTCCTACCGGCTGGTGCGCGGTGACCGGGACATGTTCGGCCTGCACGGTCGATCGGCCGAGCAGCGCATCGCGATCGACCTGCTGATGGATCCCGACGTGGGGATCGTCTCGCTCGGTGGCCGCGCCGGCACGGGCAAGTCCGCTCTCGCGCTGTGCGCGGGCCTGGAGTCCGTCCTGGAACGTCAGCAGCAGAAGAAGATCATCGTCTTCCGGCCGCTCTACGCCGTCGGCGGGCAGGAGCTGGGCTACCTGCCGGGCGATCAGGGCGAGAAGATGAATCCGTGGGGTCAGGCCGTCTTCGACACCCTCGGTTCCATCGTCTCGTCGAACGTCTTCGACGAGGTGGTCGAGCGCGGGCTCCTGGAGGTGCTGCCGCTGACCCACATCCGCGGTCGCTCGCTGCACGATGCGTTCGTGATCGTCGACGAAGCCCAGTCTCTGGAGCGCAATGTGCTGCTGACGGTGCTCAGCCGGATCGGGCAGAACTCCCGCGTCGTGCTCACCCACGACGTCGGGCAGCGTGACAACCTGCGCGTCGGGCGCCACGATGGCGTCGCGTCCGTGATCGAGACGCTGAAGGGTCACGACCTCTTCGGACACGTCACGCTCACGCGTTCGGAGCGCTCGGCCATCGCCGCGCTCGTGACGGAGCTGCTGGAAGCAGGGGAGCTGTCCTGACGGACATGAGAGGACTCTCATCGGCCTTTCCTCCGGCTCTCATCTGAGAGCGAGAGCATGGAAGATGCCACGGTCCCCCCGCCTGGCATCTCAGCCCCCGGCGCCCCGCGACGCCGGGGGCTCTTCCGTGCCGGTGGCTATTCCCACCGGTAGCCCGCGCCGCGCACGGTGGCGATGTGGTGGGCGCCGAGCTTGCCGCGGAGGTAGCGCACGTAGACGTCGACGACGTTGGAGCCCGGGTCGAAATCGAGTCCCCAGACCCGGCTGAGGAGCTGCTCGCGGCTCAGCACGTGACCGGGACTGCGCAGGAATTGCTCGGCGAGCGCGAACTCCCGCGCCGACAGTTCGACCTCTCGGCCGCCCACAGTCGCCCGGCGACCGAGGATGTCGAGGGTCACGTCGCCGTGGGACACCGACGTGCCGGCGGGTGCGGCGTGTTCGCGCAGCCGCGAACGGATGCGTGCGAGGAGCTCGTCGAAGGTGAACGGCTTCGGGACGTAGTCGTTCGCGCCGGCGTCGAGTCCGTCGACGGTGTCGCGTGTGCTCGAGCGCGCCGTGAGCATGATGACCGGAACCGCCGAGCCGTGGCCGCGGAGGCGGCGAAGCACCTCGAACCCGTCCATGGACGGCAGGCCGACGTCCAGCAGTACGAGCGCCACATCGTCGTCGAGCGCCCGGGCGAGCCCCTCGGCACCGTCTTCGACGACGGCCGTCGCGTAGCCGGCCGATTCCAGGCCGCGCCCCACGAACGAGGCGATGCGCGGTTCGTCTTCGATGATGAGGATCAGGGTCACGACGAGGCCTCTCTCTGGAGCACGTCTCCGGCGCGCACGGGGGCAGGCAGCTCGGAGGTCGGGGACGGCAGGTGGATCGTGAAGGTCGCGCCGCCGCCGGACGTGTCGGTCACGACGCATCGACCCCCGTGGCCCTTCGCGATCGCATCGACGATCGCCAGGCCCAGTCCCGAGCCTCCCACGGCGCGGGATCCGTGGGCGCGATCGAAGCGCCGGAAGATGCGGTGACGCTGCGCGCGGGGGATCCCCGGCCCGTGATCGCGGACCCACAGGCGAGCACCCGACGGCTCGAGGGTGCTTCCGATCTCGATCGGGGTGCCTTCGGGGGTGTACTTGGCGGCGTTGTCGGCGAGCTGCAGCCACGCCTGCAGGAGTCGATCCTTGTCGCCGACGACCTTCCCCCGCGCCGTGTGCTCGATCTGCCAGTGGTGGCCGGGGATGACGGCGACGAGTTCGCCGACGCGTGCGGTGAGGACCGCGAGGCTGACGGGTTTCATCTCGAGCTCGTCGCCTTCGACGGTCGCGAGGAGATCGATGTCGCTGACCAGGCGGGTCATGCGGTCGAGCTCGGCGATACCGATGTCGCGCGTCGCGACGACGTCGTCCCGGTCGTCCGGGTTCATGACCTCCAGGTGCCCGCGCACGATCGTGATCGGCGTCTTCAGTTCGTGCCGCACATCGTCCAGGAGCTGACGCTGCACATCGACCGAGCCTTCGAGGCGATCGAGCATCTCGTTGACGGTGCGCGTCATGTCCGAGATGTCGTCGTTGCCCTGCGGACTCAGGCGGGGTGACAGGTCAGCCAGGGTGATGACGCCGGCGGCATCCCGCAGGTGCCGGATGGGGGAGAGCAGCCGTCCGGCCACGAACCACGCGACGAAGCCGATCGCGACGACCACGGCGAGCGCGACGACGCCGAAGGTGATCATCGAGGCGATCACGGGCTGCAGCTCGGCGTCGAGGTTGACGGCACGCACGTAGATTCCCGACGAGGAATCCTCGTCGAGCTCGACGGGGATCGCGATGTATCGCAGTGTGCCGCGCTCCGTGGACACGGTGCCCAGGACGGTGCGGTCGGATTCGTCGACCGCAGCCACGACGGCGTCGACGAGTTCGCTGTCGTCGGCGATGTCGAACCCCGACAGCGTCGTGGGGCGATACTGCACCTCGCCGTCGACGATCGCGGCGGAGCCCTCGTTCCGCGCCGGCACGAGGCGGGCGACCGCGGTCTGCAGGTATTCCTCGACCGAGGCGAAGTCCTCCAGCACGAGGTCGTCGTCGCCGCCGTCGGATGCCGGAGCCCCGGCGCTCTCGTCGGTGGTGACGGCCACCGTGCGCAGCTGCTCGACCTGCGTGCGCAAGCGCTCGTCGACGGTGGTCAGCGTGCGTTCCCGCTGCGCGAGGAACGTGACGCTGCCGACGACGATCAGCCCCACCGCGGCGACGGCGACGATCGCGCCGAGGATGCGCGCTCTCGCCGACAGGGGGCGTGGCAGGGACGACATCCCTCGATTATCGCGCCGAGGGGTGCCGGCGGTCACGATCAGCCCGGATGCGTCATCGAGAGCAGGTCGAGCTTCTCGTCGAGCTGCTCCAGCGTGATCTCACCGCGGTCGACGTAGCCCAGCGAGATGACGGCCTCCCGCACGGTGATCCCTTCGGCGACGGAGTGCTTGGCGATCTTCGCCGCCGCTTCGTAGCCGATGATCTTGTTCAGGGGTGTGACGATCGACGGCGACATGCCCGCGAAGGCGGCGGCCCGCTCGATGTTGGCCTCGAGGCCGTCGATGGTCTTGTCCGCGAGGACGCGGCTGACGTTGGCCAGGAGCGAGATCGACTCGAGAAGAGCCGTCCCCATGACCGGGATGGCGACGTTGAGCTCGAACGAGCCGGTGCCGCCGGCCCACGCGATGGTGGCGTCGTTCCCGATCACCCGTGCGCAGACCATGAGCGTCGCCTCGGGGATCACGGGGTTGACCTTGCCGGGCATGATCGATGATCCCGGCTGCAGGTCGGGGATGTGCAGTTCCCCGAGACCGGTGTTGGGTCCGGATCCCATCCACCGCAGATCGTTGTTGATCTTGGTCAGCGACACGGCCACGGTGCGAAGCGCACCCGATGCCTCGACGAGGGCGTCGCGCGCGCCCTGCGCTTCGAAGTGATCCTTGGCCTCGGTGATCGGCAGTTCGGTGTCGGCCACGATGAGTTCGAGGACTTTCTGCGGAAAGCCCAGCGGGGTGTTGATGCCGGTGCCGGTCGCGGTGCCGCCCAGCGGCACCTCGGCCACGCGGGGGATGACCGCCTGCACCCGCTCGATGCCGAGGCGGATCTGGCGCGCATAGCCGCCGAACTCCTGACCGAGGGTGACCGGCGTCGCATCCATCAGGTGCGTCCGACCCGACTTCACGACGTCCTTCCACTGCTCGGCCTTGGCCTCGAGGGCCACCGCGAGGTGATCGAGTCCCGGGATGAGGTCGTCGATGATCTCCTGCGTCGCGGCGATGTGCACCGAGGTGGGGAACACGTCGTTGGAGGACTGCGAGGCGTTGACGTGGTCGTTCGGGTGAACGGGGGAGCCGAGCGCGCGCGTCGCGAGCGTGGCGAGCACCTCGTTCATGTTCATGTTCGAGCTGGTGCCGCTGCCGGTCTGGTACACGTCGATCGGGAACTGGTCGGCGTGCGACCCCGCGATGACCTCGTCGGCGGCACCCGCGATCGCATCGGCGATCGCACCGTCGAGTGTGCCGAGCTCCTTGTTGGCCAGCGCCGCGGCCTTCTTGATGCGCGCCAGGGCGACGATCTGCGCCGGGTCGAGCGGGTCGCCCGAGATCGGAAAGTTCTCCACGGCGCGCTGGGTCTGCGCGGCGTAGAGCGCATTCTTGGGCACGCGCACCTCGCCCATGGTGTCGTGCTCGATGCGGTACTCGGTGTCGGTCACGTCGTCGTTCCTCCCGTTTCTCAGAGTCGTTCAGGCGTCGGCGTCGACGACGCCCACGGTGATGTCGGGCACGGCGGTGCCCTCGGACAAGCGGTAGTTCGCCCCGACGATCGCCAGGCGCCCGGCGGCGACGGCGTCGCTGATCAGCTCGCTCGAGTGCAGCAGCTCGCCGACCGTGTCGCGGAGATGTTCGCGACCGACCTCTTCGGGGTTGAGCGGCTCGCCCGGATGCTGCTGCTGGAGACGACGCGCCGCGGGAACGATCGGCGCGACCTGTCGCCAGATGCGCGGGGGCAGGGGTGCCGCGTCGGCGGCGGTGCTGTCCATGGCCGCCCTGACGGCGCCGCACGCGTCGTGGCCGAGCACGACGATCAGCGGCACCTCGAGCACCGCGACGGCGTATTCCAGGCTCCCCACGACCGAGTCCGAGATCACCTGGCCGGCGTTTCGCACGACGAAGAGATCGCCGAGGCCCTGGTCGAAGATGATCTCCGCGGACAGGCGGGAGTCCGAGCATCCGAACAGCGCCGCGACCGGCTTCTGTGCCGCGGCGAGCTCGTGACGACGCTCGACATCCTGCCGCGGATGCTGCGGCTCGCCCGCGACGAACCGGCCGTTGCCGGTCGCCATGTCGGTCCAGGCCTGGGCGGGGGTGGGTGCGCTCACGATGCCTCCTGCAGCTCGCGGATCTGGTCGGCGACGCTCTCGGCGGCCTGCGTGAGGCTCGCCTCGTCGGTGTCGCCGTAGATGAGGACGGTGTCGGCACCGGCGGCCACCGCCAGCCCCTGGGTGATGTTGCCCTCTTCGCCGGAGGTGCCGACGTCGTAGCGATCCCAGGTGATGCCGTCGATGGTGACGGTGTCTTCGATCTCGGCGCCGCGGAGGACGCGGGAGGCCCAGGCGGCGTCCGCGTCGAATCCCTGCTCGATGCGGACGTAACCCTGCGCCGATTCCGGAACGTACACGATGGTCCATGCGCGGACGGTGTCGTCGCTCTCGACGACGGCGCTGTTCACTCGCCAGGTTTCGGGCAGCTCCGGCACGATCAGGTCGTCGTCTCCGCCCGATTCGATGGTGGCGGCGGTCTCGGCCACGTCGATCTCGGTCGCCGGCAGCTGTCCACGCGGCACGGCGAGGATGATCACGGCCACGATGCCGAGCGTGACGAGCAGGGCGACGACGAGGTTGCGGACGGTCTTGCTCGACCGGTAGGCGGCGGATGACGCCGCCTTGCGCGCGGCGGTCTCATCAGGGGTCTCCGGGCGCCCGAGCTCGGCGACGACGCGGGGCTGCTTGGCCATCACGCGGTGGCGCCGGAGGGAGCGTCGGCGTCTTCCGAACGGGAGCGGGCCTCGTCGAGGCGACGCTTGGCCCCCAGCAGCCACTGCTCGCACCGGTCGGCGAGGGCTTCCCCGCGCTCCCACAGCTGCAGCGACTCCTCCAGGGTCGGAGCGCCCTGCTCGAGTTGGGCGACGACCCGCACGAGTTCGTCGCGCGCGTCTTCGAAGGAGAGCCCCTCGACATCCGTGCCGGGTGCGCTCGTCTCGGTCATGGTTCCATCCTAGGTGTCGTCCGTTCGTCACTCGTCGCGGCATCGGCGGGGTGCCCGCCCGTGATCTCGCCGTCGGATCGTGCCGCGAAGGCTCCTCGGCCGACGGTCACAACCACCGGACTGCCCGCGGGTGCCTGGGCCGCGTCGCGGACGATCTCACCGCTGTCGAGATGGGCGATCGCGTACCCGCGGGCGAGCGTGGACGCCGGGGAGAGGGCCCGGAGCGAGGCGCGCAGCTCCGCGGCGCGGCGGTGCTGCGCATCCAGGAGTCGTTCGACGATCTCGCGACCGCGCGCCACCTCCACCCAGAGGTGGTGCGACCGGGACTCGAGCATCGTCTGCGGTGTGCGGAGCACGGGGCGCGAACGCAGATGTTCGAGCTGGCTGATGTCGTGCGAGACCCGCTGGGTGAGTCGGCCGGTCAGCCGCGCGCGCAGGTGGGTCACGAGAGCTCGCTGCTCCGCGACGTCCGGCACGACGCGCTTGGCCGCATCCGTCGGTGTGGATGCGCGAAGGTCGGCGACGTCGTCCAGGAGCGGGCGATCGTTCTCGTGGCCGATCGCGCTCACGATCGGCGTCGCCGCCGCTGCGACGGCACGCAGCAGGCGTTCGTCGCTGAATCCGAGGAGCGTCTGCGGATCTCCGCCGCCGCGGGCGATGATGATCACGTCGACGTCGGGGTCCGCGTCGAGAGTGCGCAGGGCGGCGATCGTCTCGGGCACGCACCGGTCGCCCTGCACGGCGGCATGGCGGGTGCGGAACCTCACCTGCGGCCATCGCAGCTCGGCGTTGCGGTGCACGTCCTTCTCCGCGTCGGACCGTTCGCCCGTGATGAGTCCGATGACGTGCGGGAGGAAGGGGAGCGGCTTCTTCCGCTCCGGGTCGAACAGCCCCTCGGCGCGAAGCTGGGCTCGGAGCTTCTCGATCCTCTCGAGCTGCTCGCCGAGACCCACCTGTCGCAGGGAGGACACGGCGAAGCTGAAGTCGCCGGACCGGGGGAAGTAGTCCGCCTTGACGCACGCGACCACGTGATCGCCCACGGAGAAATCCCCCCGCATCCGCTGCCGGGTCGAGGACCACAGTCGTACCGAGACGGTCGAGTCGGTCGCGAGGTCCTTGATGCGCCCGAAGACGTTGCCGCCGCGCACGTTCCAGCTGGTGATCTCGCCTTCGACCCAGACCGACCCCCACCGCTCGATGAACCCGCGGATGGTGTCGTTGAGGCGACCGACCGAGGTCGGTGTGGTGGGAGAAGAATCCCGCGGCGCGACCGAGTCGGGCGGGGGCGCCTGTCCCGGCATCGATTCGGCCGCGAAGGAGGTCATCGGGTCCTTTCTGGGTGCTGAGCACCTGTTCAGGCCGCAACCGTAGACTTGAGGGGTGACCACGACCGCGCCCGCAGTGTCCGTCAGCCTGCCGGCTCCCCGTGTGCCGGGACGGCGAGACCGGCTCCAGGATATCCCCGTCGTCGGACACAAACGTGTGCTCCTGGCCGCTCCCCGTGGATACTGCGCGGGTGTGGATCGTGCGGTCGTGGCTGTCGAGAAGGCCCTCGACCGGTACGGCGCCCCCGTCTACGTGCGCAAGCAGATCGTGCACAACCGGCACGTCGTGAGCGAGCTGGAGCGGCGGGGTGCGGTCTTCGTCGACGAGGTCGACGAGGTTCCCGAGGGCGCACACGTGGTCTTCAGTGCCCACGGTGTCTCCCCGGCGGTCGTCTCGTCCGCCGACGCCCGCGGGCTCCAGGCCATCGACGCCACGTGTCCGCTGGTGACCAAGGTGCACCGCGAGGCGGTGCGGTTCGCTCGCGACGACTATGAGATCCTCTTGATCGGCCATGACGGCCACGAAGAGGTCGAGGGCACAGCCGGCGAGGCGCCCGACCACGTCACGGTGGTGAATTCGCCGGAGGCCGCCACGACGGTCGCGGTCAAGGACCCGACGAAGGTGGTGTGGCTGTCGCAGACGACGTTGTCGGTCGACGAGACGATGGAGACGGTCCGCCGGCTGCGTGAGCGGTTCCCGCAGCTGCAGGACCCCCCGTCGGATGACATCTGCTACGCGACGCAGAACCGGCAGGTCGCGATCAAGAAGGTCGCGGTCGGCGCCGACCTCGTGATCGTCGTGGGATCGGCGAACTCGTCCAACTCGGTGCGCCTGGTGGAGGTCGCCCTGGAATACGGGGCGAAGGCCGCATACCGGGTGGACTACGCCGACGAAGTGCGACAGGAGTGGCTCGAAGGCGTCGAGACCGTCGGTGTGACCAGCGGCGCATCCGTGCCCGAGGTGCTCGTCGCGCAGGTGCTCGAAGATCTCGCCCATGCCGGCTACCGCGACGTCGAAGAAGTGCGCACCGCGGAGGAGGATCTGATCTTCTCGCTGCCGAAGGAACTGCGCGGCGACGACTCCGCCCGACGCGGCGGGCGGGCGACGACGGGATCCGGAGCATGAGCGAGCCGAACACGGAGGGCGCGCGCCCTCGTCCCCAGTACGGCGAGTACGCGAGCACCGAGGAGCAGCGTCGTCGTATCCAGCAGCCCGATGCCACGTGGGCGCTCGAGAGCGGGCAGCAGCTGGACCAGAACCCCGCGCAGCAGCACAGTCCGGCGGAGGCGGCCCCGCTCGCGGATGACACCGCCGAGACGGACCTGACGCGGCGGCGACGGGTGGCTGATCGCGTCATCACGATCGGCCTGCTCGTGTACGGGCTCTTCAACGTCTTCACCAGCATCCCGCTGTTCACCGACTACAGCGCGTACGCGGCGAGCCTCTTCGAGATGATGGGGCTGCAGGCGACCCTCAGCGACCCGGAGGGGGCGCGCGCGTGGGGATTCGCCGCCGCGGTCGTTCTCGGCCTCGGGTGGTTGCTGACCGCCGTGGTGTCGTGGATGAGCATGCGGCGCGGGCGGATCAGCTGGTGGATCCCGCTCGTCGGCGCCCTCGTCTTCTCCTTCGCCAGCGGCATCCTGCTCACCGTGCCGCTGTTCCTGGACCCGGGCGTGTGGGACGTGCTCGTTTCCGGCGCGAGCAGCTGATTCACCCTCGGCTCTCGCCACGCGCCGCAGGTTTCCTCCCTCCCGCCGGTGTCCTCCCTCCTGCAGGCGTCCTCCCTCCTGCAGGCGTCCTCCCTGCGGCGGGCACCAACTCAGGCTGAGTGCGGGATCGGTGGCGCCCAGGGCCTCCCAACGCCCGCTGAGCCTGACTTCGTGCACGCCGAGGCCGACGAGACGAAGGCGAATGGCCCCGCCACCCGAAGGTGACGGGGCCATTCGTGGAGCGGCGTCAGGCTCCGAGGCTCTTGCCGTGCGAGCCCAGCTGCTGCGTCGCGGCGACGACGCGTGCCGCCATCGCTGTCTCGGCGACCTTGCCCCAGGCGCGCGGGTCGTACTGCTTCTTGTTGCCGACCTCGCCGTCGACCTTCAGCACGCCCTCGTAGTTGGAGAGCATGTAGCCGGCGACGGCGCGCGTGAACGCGTACTGCGTGTCGGTGTCGATGTTCATCTTCACGACTCCGTTGGCGACTGCGAGGGCGATTTCCTCGTCGGTCGAGCCGCTGCCGCCATGGAAGACGAGGTCCAGCGGCTTGGCGTCGGTACCGAAGGTCGCGGCGATCCCTTCCTGGACCTCGCCGAGGAGTTCGGGGCGGAGCTTGACGTTGCCCGGCTTGTACACACCGTGCACGTTGCCGAAGGTGAGCGCCGAGATGTAGCGGCCCTTCTCGCCGAGGCCGAGGGTCTCGACGGCCTTCGTGACGTCCGCGACGGTCGTGTAGAGCGCCTCGTTGGAGCCCTCGTGCTTCACGCCGTCCTCCTCGCCGCCGACGACGCCGATCTCGACCTCGAGGATCGAGTTGATGTTCTTCATGCGGGGGAGCAGGTCTGCGGCGATCTCGATGTTCTCGTCCAGCGGCACCGCCGAGCCGTCCCACATGTGCGACTGGAAGATCGGCTCGCCACCGGCCTTCACCTGCTCCTCGGAAGCCTCCAGCAGCGGCAGGACGAAGGTCGGCAGGGCATCCTTCGGGCAGTGGTCGGTGTGGAGGGCCACGGTGATCGGGTAGCTCTTGGCGACCTCGGTCACGTACCGGGCGAACGCGAGTGCGCCGGCGGCGCGGTTCTTCACCGTGTGACCGGCGAAGTAGTCAGCTCCACCCGTGGTCACCTGCAGGATGCCGTCCGAACCGGCCTCGGTGAGACCCTGCAGCACGGCGTTGATGGTCTGCGAGCTGGAGACGTTGATCGCGGGGTACGCGAATCCGCCCGCCTTCGCGCGGTCCAGCATGTCGGCGTACTGATCGGGAGTGGCGACGGGCATGGGTGCTCCTTCGTGACGGGGTCGACACTTCGAGTGTATCGATCCGGTCGAGGCCGTCGGAGGCCGGCTCCGGGCGTCAAGATCGCCCGGTCCCGCGCGATGGGATGCGCGAATTGCGCCACTGCGAAAGAACTGTCATTCCTTCGCCGTTGCCCCTCGTGATTTCCCGCGATCTTCAGGAGCACGCTGGATAGAGTCGACCCATGGTGAGTCTTACCGGCGATATGAGCCCCCTGCACCCCGACCGGAACCTGGCTCTCGAGCTCGTGCGCGCAACGG
The DNA here is from genome assembly GCF_002321605.1 of Microbacterium sp. UBA1612. Lineage (NCBI taxonomy): Bacteria > Bacillati > Actinomycetota > Actinomycetes > Micrococcales > Microbacteriaceae > Microbacterium > Microbacterium sp. UBA1612. Next base: position 106,547 of record NZ_DCMW01000004.1, on the reverse strand, counting down.
AGGCGGCGTCGATCCGCGCGGTGCCGTTCATCGGCCGCGGCGCCAAAGAAGCGGCCGACGGCGCGGCCGTGGATGCGATGCGGGCGTTCCTGACCACCGTCAACTTCGATGGCACGATCGTCATCGGCGAGGGCGAGAAGGACAACGCGCCGATGCTGTTCAACGGCGAGCGCGTCGGAAACGGTCGTGGTCCGCAGTGCGACGTGGCTGTCGACCCGATCGACGGCACATCGCTGACGGCCGCCGGGCGCAACAACGCCCTCTCCGTCATCGCGGTCGCCGACCGCGGCTCGATGCTCGACGCGTCGAGCGTGTTCTACATGGACAAGCTCGTGACCGGCCCCGCCGGCGTCGGAGTGGTCGACATCCGGCTTCCCATCGGCGAGAACATCCGCCTCCTCGCGGGCGCGCTCGGCAAGCCCGTCGAGGAGATGGTCGTCTCGGTGCTCCACCGACCTCGTCACGAGAAGCTCATCGACGAGATCCGCGAGGCGGGGGCGGGAACGCGTCTCATGAGCGACGGCGACGTCGCCGGCGGCATCAACGCCGCCCGTCACAACGCGCGCACGGACATGTGCGTGGGTGTCGGCGGCAGCCCCGAGGGCATCGTCACCGCGTGTGCCATCAAGGCCCTGGGCGGGCACATCCAGGGCCGGCTGTGGCCGCGCGACGACGACGAGAAGCAGAAGGGCATCGATGCCGGTCTGCAGTTCGGCGACCACGTGTACGAAGCCGACGAGATGGTCAAGGGAAAGAACACGATCTTCGTCGCGACGGGTGTGACCGACGGCCAGCTCGTGGCGGGCGTTCGCCGAGAGGGCGGCTACGTCTACACCGAGAGCGTCGTGCTGCGTGGCGCCTCGGGCACCCTGCGCCGTATCTCGTCGGAGCATCTCACCTCGAAGTGGCTGTGAGCCGGCTCTCGGCCGAGACGGCCGGACGGGCGGCGAGATCGTGATGGGTATGTGACAAGGCTCTCAGCATCGCTGTGGGAGACTGGGGGCGTCCGTCAGAGGAGACGCCGAACCTTCAACCCAGCGAGGGAGAACTCGATGTCCGCCACCAGCGGAACCACCACGCAGACCGGCGCGCAGGCCGTCGTCGCCGACGCGACCGATCCCGCCCGTCGACCGGATGTGCTCTTCCGGGTGCGACGCGAAGAGGGTCAGCAGCCGTCGGCGTGGTGGATGATCGGTGCCTTCGTCGGTGTCTCGGCGGCGGTGATCGTGCTGCTCAGCTTCGTGCCCGGCGGCGCCTGAGCTAACGCGCGCTCTCCTCGTCGCGCGACGACTGCGCAGAGGCCCCGGACGCGTCACCATCCGCTGTGGGCGTATCGAGCCGGAATCGAAGCGCTCCGATGTCTGCGCCCTGAGCGGGAAGCAGCTCGGGGGCGACGACTCGTCGCGGGCTGCTCTCGATCGGCGCGGGCGCCGTCGCGGAGTCCAGCTTCGTCTCATCGATGCCGGGGAATCGACGGGCCGTCACCAGGACGCGTGACTCGAGGGACCCGATGAGGCCGTTGTAGCTGTCGATCGTCCGCTCGATCGCGCGACGGAGATCGTCTGCGTGCCCGGACAGCGTCGAAAGTCGCGCGTACAGCTCGTTGCCGAGATCGAACAGGGTGCGCGCCTCTTCGGAGACGTTCTGCTGGGTCCACGTGAAGGCGACCGTCTTGAGCACCGCCCAGAGGTTGACCGGGGAAGCCAGGGCGACGCGTCGACCGAACGCGTACTCGAGCAGGCTCGGATCGGCTTCCAGCGCCGCGGCGAGCAGCGCTTCGCTCGGGATGAAGCACACGACGAACTCGGGACTGGCCGACAATCCCGCCCAGTACTGTTTCTTCGCGAGAGCGTCGACGTGCGAGCGAACCGCCTTCACGTGCTTGCGGAGGAGGCTCTCGCGGCGCGCAGCGTCGTCTCCGGTGGCGGTGAACGGAATCGCGCTCGCCTCGAGGTAGGCATCCAGGGGGACCTTCGCGTCGATGGCGATCGCCTTCTCGCCGGGCAGGCGCACGACCATATCGGGTCGGCCGGCGCCGGCATCGGAGTGCACGGATGCCTGCAGGTCGAAGTCGACGTATCGCGTGAGCCCGGCTGCCTCGACGACGCGTCGCAGCTGCGTCTCTCCCCAGACGCCGCGGGTGCTCCCCGAACGCAGTGCGCCCGCGAGCGCCTCCGTGGTCGCTCGCAACTGCTCGTCGGATTCGTGCGACCGTCGCAGCTGCTCGGCGAGAGCGCCGAACTGGTGGTGCCGGTCCCGTTCCAGCTCATCGACCTTGCCCTGCATGGTCTGCAGAGTCTCGTGCACCGGCGAAAGGGCGCGGAGAATCGCCTGCTCTCGGCGCTCGCGATCGTCGCGCGCCGCGAGGTCGGATCGCGCCTGGGACGCCAGCTCCCGATACAGCAGCTGCTGGTGATCGAGTTGCGCCTGCACCCCCTGCCGCGCGGCGTTCGCGGCGGCGACCTGGGCGCGCAGGTCGGCGATCTGCGTGTGCGAACGCGTCGCGGCTCGCGCCCCGCCGGCGGCCCAGCCGGCCAGAAGGCCCGCGAACAGTGCCGCGACGGCGAGGAGGGGAAGGAGCATCGTGTCCATGCCGACACTCTCTCGCAGACCTCCGACACCGCCTCTCTCGGCACGCGCCGGCGCGTTGAAGCGGCGTCCCGACCGACGGGGCCGCCGTCCCGGCCAGGCCGGCGCGATCGATCAGGCGGCGACGACGGCGGATGCCGCGCGACCTGCCGTGGCCGGTGCGATCTGCGAGACCCTCACCCCGGTCGCCTCCGCGAGGGCCACGATGTCGGCGGCGCCGGCACGGCGCGCGGCATCCACCATCACGTGCGCGCAGGCGAGCGCGTCGGCAGTGGCGTTGTGGTGCGCGAAGGAGGCGAAACCGGCCTCGGCGGCGACGAACGGCAGGCGATACGACTCGAGCGAGTACACCCGGCGGGCCACCTGAAGGCTGCAGGCGTACCGATAGGGCGGGCACTCGTCACCGGTCGCCTCGCATGCGCGCTTGATGACGGCCATGTCGAAGCCGGCGTTGTGGGCGACGAGGATGTCCTCGCCCACGAACGAGGCGATGTCCGAGAGCTGCTCGGTCCACGTCGCCGCATCCGCAACGTCCCGGGCTTGGATTCCGTGGATGCGGGTGTTCAGTTCGAAGAACGCATCGTGACCGACAGGTGGCCTGATCAGCCATCCGGTCTTCGCCACGACCTCTCCGGCGCGCACACGGACGAGTCCGACGGCGCAGGCCGATGCGCTGCTGGAATTCGCCGTCTCGAAGTCGATCGCCGTGAAATCCAGTGACACGTCGACAGCATCGCGTGCGAGCGGCGTCTTCTCGCGCAGGCGCGCCGCCCTAGACTGGACTCCCGTGGCTCTCACCATCGGAATCGTCGGACTCCCGAATGTCGGCAAGTCGACCCTCTTCAACGCGCTGACCAAGAACCAGGTGCTCGCGGCGAACTATCCGTTCGCCACGATCGAGCCCAACGTCGGGGTGGTGAGTCTGCCCGATCCGCGCCTGGCCCGCCTGGCCGAGATCTTCTCCAGCGAGCGGGTGCTGCCGGCGACGGTGTCGTTCGTGGACATCGCCGGCATCGTGCGGGGCGCGAGCGAAGGGGAGGGTCTGGGCAACCAGTTCCTCGCGAACATCCGTGAAGCCGATGCCATCGCGCAGGTCGTTCGCGGCTTCGCGGACGACGATGTCGTTCACGTGGACGGCGAGGTGAATCCCGCGAGCGACATGGAGACGATCAACGCCGAGCTTCAGCTGGCCGACCTGCAGACGCTCGAGAAGGCGATCCCGCGGTTCGAGAAGGAGGTCAGGGGCAAGAAGACCGATCCTGCCGTGCTGGCCGCGGCCGTCGCCGCCAAGGATGCCTTGGACGCGGGGACCCTTCTCTCCGGAGCGGGCCTCGACCTCGAGCCCATCAAGGAGCTCGGGCTGCTCACATCGAAGCCCTTCATCTTCGTCTTCAACGTCGACGAGGCCGTGCTCACGGACGATGCGCGCAAGGCCGAGCTCGCGGCGTTGGTCGCCCCCGCTCAGGCCGTGTTCCTCGATGCCAAGATCGAGTCCGAGTTGATCGACCTCGACGCCGCGGACGCCGCGGAACTGCTGGCCGCGACCGGTCAGGAAGAATCGGGCCTCGACCAGCTCGCCCGCATCGGATTCGACACCCTCGGCCTGCAGACGTACCTCACGGCCGGGCCGAAGGAGGCGCGCGCCTGGACGATCCCGCAGGGCGCGAAGGCTCCGCAGGCGGCGGGCGTCATCCACACCGACTTCGAGAAGGGCTTCATCAAGGCGGAGGTCATCTCGTTCGACGACCTCGTCGCGTGCGGTTCGGTCCTGGAGGCTCGCTCTCGCGGAAAGGCCCGCCTCGAGGGCAAGGAATACGTCATGCGCGACGGCGACGTGGTGGAGTTCCGCTTCAACAACTGAGCCCGTGCCCGCAGTCGGATCTCACGCGAGATCAGGCAGACGAAGCCAGGGTGAGGATGCGGTGAACCGCATCGTCTCCGCGCCGACGGGGAGCATGGCGATCTCGGCAAGGGATGCGTCGATGTCGAGCAGGTGATGCGTGTGCGTGGTTCCCCAGCACTCGGGATCGTGATCGACGCCGCCGCAGGAGAAGGACCAGCCGTCGGGTCCGTGCACGACGTAGCGCACCGAGCGCTCCTGTCGGAAGAGGTGGCAACAGGCGACGGCGTAGACATCGAAACCTCTCGGCATCGGTGTCGGACGGTTGCTGTTCGTGGATGAGGACATGGGCGTGCTCCGATCGTCGGGAGAGGGGCACGCTCTCGATGTGATTCCGAGGCTATGTCGGGCCCCCGACATCGCCGTCGGAGTGAACGCGCACAGCGCAGACTGGACGAAGCATAGATAACCATCTATGCTTTTGCTCAGCAGCTACGACCGCTGTGGCGTCGGCTTCCCCCGGCACCGCCCCTCGATCTTGTGTTCTCCATCCGTGAAGGAGCCGTCATGACCGGCAAGCCGTCTGTCCTCTTCGTGTGTGTCCACAATGCCGGCCGTTCGCAGATGGCGGCCGGGTTCCTCGAGGAGCTCGGCGCCGGTCGCGTCGATGTGCTCTCGGCGGGATCGGCGCCGAAGAACGAGATCAATCCCGTCGCGGTGGCGGCGATGGCCGAAGAGGGCATCGACATTGCGGGCAACTCCCCGAAGGTGCTGACGGTCGACGCCGTGAAGGAGTCCGATGTCGTGATCACGATGGGCTGCGGCGACGCGTGCCCCATCTTCCCCGGGAAGCGCTACGAGGACTGGCAGCTCGACGACCCGGCCGGCCAGGGAATCGAGGCGGTGCGCCCCATCCGCGACGAGATCCGGGGCCGTGTCGAGGCCCTTCTCGCCGACCTGCTCGCCGAAGAGGGTGCGGCATGACCGGTACGCAGGGCCAGGGTGTTGCGCGGTCCGGTCACTCCGAGGCGAGTGCGGTCACTCCGAGGCGAGTGCTGCCAGAGCCTCACCGGTCAGCCGCTGCGTGGTCCATTCCTTCATCGGGATGGCTCCCAACCCGCGGTAGAAGGCGATCGACGGCGCATTCCAGTCCAAGACGGTCCACTCCAGGCGGGAGTAGCCCCGCGCGCGGCACTCGTGAGCGAGAGCCGCGATGAGGGCTTTCCCGTATCCCCGGCCACGCTCGGTCTCCTCGACGAAGAGATCCTCGAGCCAGATGCCGTGCGTCCCGGTCCACGTGGAGTACGTGAGGAACCACACGGCGATCCCGACGATCCGACCTTGGCGCTCCACGACGTGGGCGAAGACCTTCGGTGCTGCGCCGAAGAACCGGTCGGTGATCATCTCGACGGTGTTCTCGACGGCATCGGGTTCGCGCTCGTAGGCCGCGAGGCGTCGGATGCTGTCGAGAAGCCCCTGTTCGTCACCGGGCTGGGCCGGCCGGAGGACGGCGTCGTGGGGGAGAAGGCGCGGAGTCACGAGGTCAGCGTATCCGTCTCGCCACCGATCGCCGGAGCGAGAGATAGACTCACATCTATGCATGCGGCTGCGAATGAGCGACGCCTGACGGCGCTCGGGGATCCCACACGCTCCCGCATCCTGCGCCTCATCCGGGATTCCCACGACGGGCGCGCGCTGGTCGGAGAGCTGGCAGCGACCCTCGGACTGACGCAGCCCACGATCAGCCACCACATGAAGGCGCTGCTCGCCGAGGGATTCCTCGTGCGCAAGCCGGAAGGCCGTCGCGTCTGGTACGCGATTCATCCGGACGAAGACGACAGGATCGCGGCGTTCCTCGGGCAGAAGATCGGGCCGGAGCCGGACACAGCTCGCATCGTCGCGGACCTCACCACGAGATTCCGTGGCGTCTTCGGCGTCGAGACGATCCGATCGGTCGTGACCGACAGCCTTGTCCGCCTGCGCGGCGACGACACGGCGGCGCCGTTTCTCGCGTCGCGCACGGCAGCGTTCGCCTCATCGCGGCTCGAAGCCTTGGCGCGCGCCGACGCGGGCCCCGACGACACGCCGCATGTGCTCTTCGTGTGCGTGCAGAACGCCGGGCGGTCCCAGCTCGCGGCGGGAATTCTGCGTCACCTCGCCGGCGACCGGCTCCGCGTCGCGACTGCGGGTTCGCAGCCGGCCACGGAGGTGCGTTCGAGCATCATCGCTGCGCTCGATGAGATCGGCATTCCGGCCACGGGAGACTTCCCCAAGCCGCTCACGGAAGAGGCGGTGCGCGCTGCCAGCGTCGTCATCACGATGGGATGCGGTGACGCGTGTCCCGTGCTTCCCGGGCGACGATATCTCGACTGGGATCTCGAAGACCCGGCGGGGCTGCCGCCGGCCGGCGTGCGGGCGATCCGCGATGACATCGACCGTCGCGTGCGCGCGCTCTACAGCGAATTGGTGCCGGCCGCGTGATCCGATGACATGATGAGCGCATGCCGGAGTCGCCCGAGGTTCACGCACTGACAGAGGCCTTGCGATCTCGACTCCTGGATGCGCGAATCGTGCGCATCGACCTCGCGGAATTCCGCGTGTGGAAGAGCCGCGATCGCCGGCCCGAGACGTTGGCGGGCGCGCTGATCACGGGCGTCACACGCGCCGGCAAGCACACGCTCGTCGCGACCGACCGCGGTGTTCTGGTCATCTCCTACGGGCGCGCCGGGTGGGCACGCTGGCATGGCGATGGATCGGATGACGGCGACGGCGGCGACACCGACGGCCAACGCGACGAGCCGCCCGTCGTCGCGACCCTCGAGACGGATCGCGATGGGCCGGTCCACTTCACGGAGGCGGCGGACTGGCTGTCGTTCTCCCTCGCGCTGGTCGAAGACGCGCATACGCTGCCGGCCATCGCCGCGCTGGGGCCGGATCCGGCGCGATCCGACTACACGCGCGCTGACTTCGACGGCGTGGTGGTGGGACGGCGCAAACAGCTGAAGGCCCTCCTGCAGGAGCAGAAGTCGTTCGCGGGGGTGGGGAACGCGTACTCCGACGAGATCCTGCAGGTCGCCGGGTTGTCACCGCTCGCGCAGGCGTCGACCCTCACCGAGGATGAACGCGACCGGCTGTATGACGCTCTCCGTTCCGTGCTCCACGACGCCGTCACCGCGAGAGCCACCGTGCCGATCGCGCACCAGAAGGCCGCGAAGACGGCGGCGATGCGTGTTCATGGACGCGCACACGAGGCGTGCCCCGTGTGCGGCGGCGTCATCCACGACGTACCCGGGTCGCGCGGCGGCGCTCAGTACTGCCCGGGGTGTCAGACGAGCGGTGTGCCGCTGACATGACGTGCGCACGGCGATACGATCGGGACATGACCACGTCGAACCTGCCGACCCCTTCGGTCGATGACAAGAAGCTGCTCGCCACCATCGAGACCGCATCCGAGGGCTCCTGCTGCGGCGGAGGCGCCTGCGGCGGCGAGTGATTCCGCGATGACGTGAGGGGAGTCGGGTCGAGGCCCGGCTCCCCTCACGTCAGTGGTTCAGGCCGTCTGGCCGGCGTGCTGACCCTCGGCGATCTCCTCCACCGTCTTGGCGTTGAAGGCCGGCAGATCGTCGGGCGTGCGACTCGAGGTCAGTCCCTGATCGACGACGACCTCCTCGTCGACCCAGGTTGCCCCGGCGTTGCGCAGGTCGGTCTTGAGGCTGGGATAGCTCGTGAGCGTGCGCCCTTCCAGGACCCCGGCATCGGCGAGGATCCAGGCTCCGTGACAGATCACGGAGACGGGCTTGTGCTGTGTGAAGAACGCGCGCACGAACGCCACAGCCCGGTCGTCCATCCGGAGATGATCGGCGTTCACGACACCGCCGGGGAGCACGAGCGCGTCGAACCGGTCCGCCTGCGCGGATGCCACATCGAGGTCGACACTCTGCTCGTGGCCGTTCTTGCCGGTCACGGTCCCGTCGGCGGGGGAGACGAGTGTCGCCTGTCCGCCGGCGGATGTCACCGCACCCCAGGGGCTGGTCAGTTCGCTGTCTTCGAACCCGTCGGTCAGGAGGAAGGCGACCTTCTTGCCGTCGATGTTCTCGGTCATCGCATGACTCCTTTCGGTCGGTCGGCTCCACGTTAGGTGAGGGTCGCGAACCCTCGGAGGGGATTGCGCGCCCGCGGCGCGGACGCTACCGACCGACGTCGCCGGTCAGTGCGCCATCGGTGCGGGTGCGTCGTCGGACTCATCCGGCTTGCGAATGAAGAACGCGCCCACGATGAGGGTCAGCGACACGATCGCGGAGATGAGGAACGCGGCGTGCGCGCCCTGGGCGCCGGCCGCGATCTCGTCGGTGCCGGCGTCCATGGCGGCCGTCTGCACCCCCGACATGACGGCGACGAGCAGAGCGATGCCCGCGGCGCCGCCGACCTGCTGCATGGTGCTGACGACCGCCGAACCGTAGGAGTAGAACCGGCGGGGGAGCGAGGCCAGTGAGGCCGTGAACAGCGGGGTGAACGACATCGCCAGGCCCAGCGACAGGGCGGTCTGCGCGATGAGGATGAGCCAGATCGGCGTGTTCTGATCGAACGTCGTGAACATCCACAGCACGCCGGAAGCGATGATCGAGCCCGGGAAGAGCAGCACCCGCGGCCCGAAGCGGTCGTAGAGGCGTCCGACGACGGGACCGGCGAGTCCCATCAGCAGCGCGCCGGGGAGGACCACCAGCCCCGTCACCGAGGCGGAGACCTCGAGCACGTTCTGCATGTAGAGCGGAATGATCGTGATGGCGCCGAAGAACGAGATCGACAGCAGCCCGAACTGGGCGACCGAGAGCGAGAAGTTCGCCGAACGGAACACACGCAGATCGAGCAGGGGCACGCCGCGCGTCTGCAGCGCGATCTGGCGCCACGCGAACAGGGCGAGGGCGATGGCGCCCACCGCGAGAGACACGATCAGCGTCGTGGTGGCGGCCGTACCGGCGGCCTCTTCGGCGGCGGAGCCACCGTGTGCGGCCGCGCCGCCGATCTGGCTCAGGCCGTAGACGACGCCGCCGAACCCGAACGCGGACAGGACCACGGAGAGTGCGTCGATGGGCTCACGGATCGTCTCACCGATGTTGCGGATCCATATCGCGCCCACCGCGAGCGCCGCGAGGGCGATCGGCAGCACGATGCCGAAGATCCAGCGCCAGCCGAGGGTGTCCAGCAGCACGCCGGACATCGTCGGACCGATGGCGGGTGCGAGCGCGATCACCATGCTGACGCGTCCCATCATCCGGCCGCGCGCGTGCGGCGGCACGACGTTCATGATGGTCGTCATCAGCAGCGGCATCATGATCGCCGTGCCCGAAGCCTGCACCACGCGTCCGACCAGCAGGGTCGGGAAGCCGGGCGAGACCAGGGCGATGAGGGTCCCGAGCGAGAACAGGCTCATCGCCGCGATGAACATCACCCGTGTCGGGAAGCGGCGCAGGAGGAAGCCGGTGATCGGGATGACCACGGCCATCGTGAGCATGAACGCCGTGGTCAGCCACTGCGCCGCGACGGCGGTGATGCCGAGATCGGTGATGAGGTGGGGGATGGCCACACCCATCGTCGTCTCGTTGAGGATCGCGACGAAGGCCGCGGCCAGGAGGAGCCAGATGACCCGGTTGCCGTCGGCCGAGACCGTGCCCGTGCGAGGAAGGCCGACGGTGCCGGTGCCGGGCTGGACGTCAGTGGCGGCCATGGGGTCTCCGATGGATCGGTCGCGCGAGCGAGAGGGAGAGGATGCGCGAGCGCGCAGCAGAACCGCGCCGAAAACGGCGCACGTCACAGGCTAACGGCGGCAGCCGACACCGGTATTCCCACTCCGCGGATTTTTCCGCGGAGTTGTCGGAGTCTCAGCTGTCGGAGGCCTCGTCGTCCCACTGCTCGGACCCGATCGCGTCGGTCGGCTCCGGCGTGGGCTCGCGGTCCTGCCAGCCGTGAGGCGTCGGGTTGACCATCTCCTCCACGGGCACCTTCTTCAGCTCGTCGATCTCCTCGCGCAGCGCCTCGAGGTCGGATCCGTCGTGTGCAGGCTGGTCGCCGGAGGTGCTCATGGAGCCGAGCCTACCGTGCACGGTTAGCCTGAATCCATGACGATGCTCGGGCCGCCCGGCCGCGGTGGAGGCTTCCGCGGTGTCGACGAGGCCGCGCAGCGTCGACAGAACGCGCAGGCTCCGCGGGTGCGGAATCTGGGGTCCCGCGTGGTGGCGCTGTTCCGGCCCTACGCGGGGCGCATCGCGGTCACCGCGGTGCTGGTGATCGCCGCCGCGGCGGTCGCGGTCATCCCGCCTCTGCTGGTGCAGCGCGTGTTCGACGACGCCCTGTTCCCCGTCGACGGATCGGCTCCGAATCTCTCACTGCTCGTGGTGCTGGTGGCCGCGATGATCGGACTCTTCCTGCTCTCCTCAGGTCTGTCGGTGATTCAGACCTGGCTCACCGCCACCGTCGGAAACAGCGTGACGGGCGATCTGCGCGTGCGCCTGTTCGAGCATCTGCAGTCCATGGAACTGGCCTTCTTCACGCGCACCAAGACCGGTGCCATCCAGTCCCGTCTGCAGAACGACGTCGGCGGTGTGGCCGGGGTGCTCACCAACACCGTCACCAGCATCTTGGGCAACGCCGTGACCGTCGTCGCCTCGCTCGTCGCGATGGTGATCATCGACTGGCGCCTCACGCTCATCGCCGTCGCGATCATGCCCTTCCTGGTGATCGTGCAGCGGCGAGTCGGTCAGGTGCGGGCCCGCATCGCCGGCGAGACCCAGGAGTCGCTGTCGGAGCTGACGGCCATCACCCAGGAGACCCTGAGCGTGTCCGGCATCCTGCTGTCGAAGTCCTTCAACCGGCAGCGCACCGAGTCGCAGCGTTTCCAGGAGGAGAACCGCAATCAGGTGCGGCTGCAGGTGCGCCGGGCCATGAGCGGTCAGGGATTCTTCGCGGTCGTGCAGGTGCTGATGTCCAGTGTTCCGGCCATCATCTACCTGGTCGCGGGCTATCTCATCACCGGCGGCGCCGACGCGATCACCGCGGGCACGATCGTCGCCTTCACGACCGTGCAGGCGCGCCTGCTCATGCCGCTCATGGGCCTCATGCGCGTCGCGCTCGACCTCCAGACGTCCTCGGCGCTGTTCGCCCGCATCTTCGAGTACCTCGACCTGACACCGACGATCAGCGACCGCCCCGACGCCATGAGCGTCGACGACGCTCCCGGCCCGCTCGGTCGTGTCGAGTTCCGCGATGTCGCGTTCCGGTATCCGGATGCCGCCCCGGACACCGCCGCGACCCTGGACGGCGTCTCCTTCGAGGTAGAGCCGGGACAGCACGTCGCGTTCGTCGGGCCCTCGGGCGCGGGCAAGACGACGATCCTCTATCTCACCCCGCGCATGTACGCCGCGACCGGCGGCGAGGTGCGCTTCGCCGGGGCGAACGTCGAGACCCTCGCTGGCGCGTCGATCATCGACCACGTCGGCATCGTGTCGCAGGAGACGTACCTGTTCCACGCGTCCATCCGCGAGAACCTGCGCTACGCCAAGCCCGATGCGACCGACGCCGAGCTCGAAAGCGCATGTCGCGCGGCGAACATCCACCACGTCATCGCGCGATTCGCGGACGGGTACGACACCGTCGTCGGCGAGAGGGGATACCGGCTGTCCGGCGGGGAGAAGCAGCGCATCGCGATCGCCCGCGTGCTGCTGAAGGACCCGCCCGTGCTCCTCCTGGACGAGGCGACCTCCGCACTCGACACGGTGTCGGAGCGGGTGGTGCAGGAAGCGCTGGAGACGGCATCGCGGGGGCGCACGACGTTGTCGATCGCGCACCGGCTGTCGACGGTGATCGGCGCCGATGTGATCCATGTCGTCGATGGCGGCCGCATCGTCGAGTCCGGCACGCACGGCGACCTCGTCGCCCGGGGCGGCCTCTACGCGGAACTCGCGGCCCAGCAGCTGGCGGCCTCCCGCATCCTGGAGACCGAGGAGGCGGAGCCGCATCCCCCGATGCCCGAACGTCGCGGCGACCGGGCCCCCGATGACGTCGTCGACCCCGAAGTCGTCACCAGAGGCTGACCGCGTCGATCGTCGCCCGCAGCGCCGGATCGAGCCGCGTGCGAGCGGACTCGGCGCGATCCCAGACATCGCGGGTGAACGCACCCAGAAGCTTGCGGTAGGCGGGGTCGGGGTGGGATTCGGCGATGGGCACGAGGCGCGGCACATCCATCGACAGGATGAGGAGCACCCGCTCCTGCAGGGCGGCCGGCACGCGCGCCGCGTCGAGGACGCCCAGCCCCGCCGTCATCGCGTCGAGGCAGTCCCGCAGCACCTCCACCCGCTCCTCGTGCTGGGTGATCGAGGAGCCGTCGGCACGCACGCGCCAGCGCACGACCACGTCGGGCACCGTGTCGAACCGGCGGGCTCGCGTGTACATCTGCTGGGCCAGCACCTGGTCCTCGTAGAGGCGACCCTCGGGAAATCGCAGGCCGGCTCGCCGCCAGAAGTCCGACCGGCTGACCTTGGACCACGCCACCACGTTTCCTCCGGCGGCCGGATGCGCCGCCAGAGTGGTCGCTCGCCGGGCGGGGGCGGTCGCCGCCGCGACCCACGGCTGCACCTCGCCCTCGACGTAGCCGCCGCGGCCGTCGGGACGAAGTCGGGTGTACGCCCCGACGGCGAAGTCGCTGCCGGTTTCCTCGAGGACGCCCAGCAGGGTGGCCAGCGCCGTCGGGGTGAGCTCATCGTCGGCGTCGAGGAAGCCGAGGTACGGGGTGCCGACGCGGGCGAGCCCGGTGTTGCGTGAGGCGCCCAGCCCGCGCCGGTGCTCGTGCCGCACGAGGCGGAAGCGGCGGTCGGAAGCGGCGGCTGTCGCGAAGACCTCGGCGGTGGTGTCGTTCGACCGGTCGTCGACGAGCACGGCGGTCCAGTCCTCGCGGGTCTGCGCCCTGAGGGAGGCGAGGGCGGCGGGTGCGTAGCCGGCGACGTTCCAGCCGGGAACGATCACGGTGATCGCAGGACTCGTCACGTGCCTGATCCTCCAGCTGCCGCGTCACACCCCGGCGACCGAGGCGGCGACGGCGACGGCGACGGCATCCAGCGACCCGACCCACGCGTGCGGCAGGGTGAATCTCACCGCGGTGCGGGCGAGATCGTGCTCGACACCGATCGCGGTGAGCACGTGGGAGGCTTCCTCGCTTCCCGCCGCACACGCCGATCCGCTGGAGGAGATCACGCCGCGACGCTCCAATTCGAGCAGCACCGCTTCGCCGCTGACGCCGGCGAAGGTGAAGCTCGCCGTTCCCGGGAGGCGCCTCTGGGGGTGACCGGTGAGCCGTGCCGAGGGAACCTCGCGCAGCACGCGCGCGACGAAGGCGTCCCGCGCCGCCGCGACCCGGGCCGCGGCCTCCTCGCGCTCGGCCTCGGCGAGTTCGAGCGCGACGGCGAAGCCCACCGCGCCCGCGACGTTCTCGGTCCCCGATCGTCGATCGCGCTGCTGACCGCCGCCGTGGATCACCGGCTCGAGGGGGATCCGCCCGCGGATCATCGCGACGCCGATGCCCTTCGGGGCGCCGAGCTTGTGTCCTGCGAGCGTGAGCGCGTCGGCGCCCAGCCCGGACAGGCGCATCCACCCGGCGGCCTGCACCGCGTCGAGGTGAAGACGCGCCGACCCACGAGCGTCGGCCAGCGCGGCCGCATCCTGCACGGTGCCGATCTCGTTGTTGGCCAGCCCGATGCTCACCACGGCCGTGTCCGGCCGCACGGCACCGGCCAGGTCGCCGGGATCGATGACCCCGTCGGCGTCGACGGGGAGCACCGTCACCTCGAAGCCGTGCAGCCGACGCAGATAGCCGACGGATGCGAGCACGGACTCGTGCTCGATCGGGGACGTGATCACATGCCGCGCGCCGGAGTTCTGCAGGGCCGCCAGCGCGATGCCCTTGATCGCGAGGTTGTTGGCCTCGGTCCCCCCGGAGGTGAACACGATGTCGCCGGGCCGCACGCCGAGTACCCGCGCCACGCGGCGCCGGGCGTCGTCGAGCGCCGCCGCGGCTTGCTCGCCGACGGTGTGGTGGCTGGAGGGGTTGCCGTATGCCGAGGTGAGAAAGGGCGACATCGCCTCGAGCACCTCACGCCGCACCGGTGTCGTGGCGGCGTTGTCCAGGTAGAGGCCCGACACCTCCTCACGCCTCCGATGCCGCGACCCGGATGTCCAGGCCGAGGTCGAGAGCGCGGGCTGAGTGCGTGAGAGCTCCCACAGAGATGACGTCGACGCCGGTCTCGGCGATCGCGCGCACCTGCTCGAGCGAGACCCCTCCCGACGCCTCCACGATCGCTGCGCCGCCGATCCGCTGCACGCCGGCGCGCAGATCGTCGAGGGAGAAGTTGTCGAGCATGATCGTGCCCACACCGGCCGCGAGGACTGCGTCGAGCTGGTCGAGCCGGTCGACCTCGACCTCGACGTGGGTCGTGTGGGGAAGCCGCGCTATGGCACCGTTCAGGGCCGCGGTGACGGAGACGCCCCGGTCCTTCAGGACCGCCAGATGGTTGTCCTTGACCATCACGGCGTCGCTGAGCGATGTGCGATGGTTGTGGCCGCCGCCGCAGCGAACCGCGTGACGCTCGAAGGTGCGCAGGAGCGGCGTGGTCTTGCGCGTGTCGGCGATGCGCGCGCCCGTGTGCGCGACCTCGGCGACGTACCGGGCGGTGAGGGTGGCGATCCCCGACATCCGCTGCACGAAATTCAGACCCACCCGTTCGGCCGTGAGCACGGCGCGCGCCGCTCCGGTGACCACCGCGAGCGTGCGTCGCGCCGCGAACGCTTCACCGTCCGCGTAGCGCACGTCGACGTCGATCGACGGGTCGGTGAGTCGGAACGCCGCTGCGAAGACGGTGCCGCCGGCGAAGACGCCCGGCTCACGCGAGGTCAACTCTGCGCGGGCGACGGCGTCTTCGGGGATCAGGGTCTCGCTGGTCAGGTCGCCCCAGGGCGCGTCTTCGTCGAGTGCGGCCTCGACGATCCGGTCGATCACACGGCGGGTCAGCATGGGGCTCCGATCAGGGCGGGGGAGCGGTGCGCGGACGGACCGGCGTTCGGCTCATCGATGCGGACGTGGGCACCGACCGAGCCGGTACGGGCGGATGCCGCCGCGAGCATGTGCTCGGCGACCAGCAGCAGG
This sequence comes from Microbacterium sp. UBA1612, assembly GCF_002321605.1. Taxonomy (NCBI): domain Bacteria; kingdom Bacillati; phylum Actinomycetota; class Actinomycetes; order Micrococcales; family Microbacteriaceae; genus Microbacterium; species Microbacterium sp. UBA1612. The sequence goes on along the minus strand of NZ_DCMW01000004.1, from coordinate 90,930 downwards.
TTGTCGTCTTCGGCACCGGAGTCGTTCGCCGCGGTCTCCGGCCGGGCACTCCGCCATGCTGCGACCGTCTCCGCGGCCTGACGGAGACCCTCGCCGTCGCGGAGGAGTCCGGCGTGTCGCCACATCAGATCCTGCAGGGCGGCGCGGGTGAACGGCGTCGTCGGAGCTCCCGTGTTCCGTGCGGGAAGTGCTGCGGCTACCGGCGGGGTCGCGCGGGACGCTGTGATGCCGGACCGGCTGCCCGCGTCGGCTGCGGCTGCCACCCGCGCACCGAACACCACCCCTTCGAGAAGCGAATTGGAGGCCAGCCGGTTCGCGCCGTGCAGTCCGGTCCGTGCCGTCTCACCCGCGGCCATCAGACCCGGAACGCTCGTGCGGCCGTCGAGGTCGGTGACGACGCCGCCCATCAGGTAGTGGGCCGCCGGCGTTACCGGGATCGGCGTCCGCGACCAGTCGATTCCGGCCGCTCGCACGGCGCGGTCGATCGTGGGGAAGCGGGCCGCGAGGAAGGCGGTAAGGGCGTCGGCATCGTGACGGAGACCGGTGGCGTCGAGATGCACGGGCCGCCCGCCCTGCCGCATCATCGCGTCGGCGATTGCACGGGCGACAACATCGCGGGGGGCGAGCTCGCCGTCGGGATGAGCGTCCAGGGCGAAGCGGCGTCCGGTGTCGTCGATGAGCACGGCGCCCTCGCCACGGACGGCTTCCGACACCAGGAACGGCTCGGGCGCAGCGAGCACGGTGGGATGGAACTGCACGAACTCCAGATCGGCGACAGCCGCCCCGGCGCGCAGGGCCATGGCGATGCCATCGCCGGTCGCAATACGAGGATTGGTCGTGTGCGAGAAGAGGTGCCCCGCGCCACCGGTCGCGAGGACGACGGCATCGGCGGTCAGGACCTCGCCGTCGCGGATCGTCACGCCGCATGCGCGGCCATGCTCGATGACGATGTCGGCGGCGAAGCAGTGCTCCCGCACGGCGATCCCGGGCGTTCGTCGCACCATCGCCGACAGGGCACGCTGGATCTCGCGACCGGTTGCGTCGCCGCCGGCATGGATGACCCGCGCGGAGGAGTGCGCGGCCTCGAGACCGCGGACGAAGCGTCCGGTGTCGTCGGTGTCGAAGACGACCCCGCGTGCCACCAGCTCCGCGATCGCCGATGCTCCGGACTCGGCCACGATCCGCGCCGCGCTCGGGTCGCCGAGCCCCGCGGCGGCGGTCAGCGTGTCGGCGACGTGCGCGTCGACGCTGTCGTCGGGGAACGTCACGGCGGCGATGCCGCCCTGCGCCCACGCGGTCGCCGTGTCGTCGAGTGCGCTCTTGGTCACGACGGTGACCTCGATGCCGCGCGCGGCGCTGTGCAGGGCGGCGGTGAGGCCGGCGATTCCGCTCCCGACCACGACGAGGGTTCGCACGGGTCTCACCTCACGCCGCCGGGGGCTTGGCGGCGAGCATCCGTTCGAGCGCGACACGCGCGGGATCGGCCACCTCGGCCGGCACCGTGATGCGGTTCTCAACGCGCCCGGCGACAAGGCCCTCGAGCGTCCACGCGAGATATCCCGGGTGGATGCGGTACATGGTCGAGCACGGGCAGACCACCGGGTCGAGGCAGAAGATCGTGTGCTGCGGGTGCTCCGCGGCGAGCCGCTGCACGAGGTTGATCTCGGTGCCGATGGCGAAGGTCGTCGGCTCCGCGGCCGCCCGGATGGCCTTGCGGATGTAGTCCGTCGATCCCGACTCGTCGGCGGCGTCGACGACGGCCATGGGGCACTCCGGATGCACGATGACGCGCACCCCGGGGTGCTCCGCGCGTGCCTTGTCGATCTGGTCGACGGTGAAGCGCCGATGCACCGAGCAGAATCCGTGCCACAGGATGACGCGGGCGGCGTCGAGCGTGCCCTCGTCCGAGCCGCCGAGCGGTCGGTTCGGATTCCACATGGGCATCTGTTCGAGGGGCACGCCCATCGCCTTCGCGGTGTTACGTCCGAGGTGCTGGTCGGGGAAGAAGAGCACGCGGCGTCCGCGCTCGAACGCCCACTCCAGCACGGTGCGCGCGTTCGAGGACGTGCACACGATCCCCCCGTGGCGGCCGACGAAGCCCTTGATGGCGGCGGAGGAGTTCATGTACGTGACGGGGATGACCGGCACGCGGCCGTCCGAATCGACGGCGGCCATGTCTCCATAGACCTCTTCGAGCTGCTCCCAGCACTCCTCGACCTGGTCGATGTCGGCCATGTCGGCCATGGAGCAGCCCGCCGCGAGGTTCGGGAGGATGACCGCCTGCTCCGGCCCGGACAGCAGGTCGGCGGTCTCGGCCATGAAGTGCACGCCGCAGAAGACGATCGCCTCGGCATCGGGGTGCTCCAGCGCGGCGTTCGCGAGCTGGAAGGAGTCGCCGACGTAGTCCGCGTGGGTGACGACCTCTTCGCGCTGATAGAAGTGCCCGAGCACGACGACGCGGTCTCCGAGCGTGTCCTTGGCGGCGCGGATGCGTGCGTCGAGCTCGGCGTCGCTCGCCTCGCGGTACTCGGCGGGCAGCTCGCCCTGCCGGGGCGCGCCGGTGGGGATCACGTCGCCCATCGACGCGCCGGGGCCGTAGCCGGGTCGGGTATCGATCTCCCACGGGCCGTCGGCGAGGTCTGTCGAGCACGTGTCGGCAGGGTCGGAGCCGGCGACGATGCGCTGGATGAGGTGGTCGACGGAAGCGTCGGTGGGACGGGGCTGCAGCGTGACGGGGGTGGCGGCCATGGCGTCCTCTCTTCTCTCGATGGTGGCGGTCAGATGCGCGCGCCGAGCGGCCCGCGATCGGCCAGCTCGACGTCGCGGTTGTAGCGGTAGAGGCGGGCGGGGCGGTGGCTTCCGGTGCGGAACCGCTCGGTCGGGATGAGCGTTCCCGAGCCCTCGGCCTGACGCCGGAAGTTCGCGGGGTCCAGGCGCCGGCGCAGGATCGCCTCGTAGACCTCGCGCAGTTCCGCGAGGGTGAACTCGTCCGCGAGGAGGCCGTGCGCGATGCGGCTGTAGCCGACCTTGTTGCGCAGGCGCCACAGCGCGTAGTCGACGATCTCGTTGTGGTCGAAGGCGAGCCGTGGCAGGTCCGTCGCATCGAACCACGCGACGTTCTCGGGAGCGTCGCCGGCCGCGGCGTGGGCGGCCAGCTGCGCATCCACGTCGTCTTGGCGCAGCAGCGCCCAGTAGATGATCGAGACGACGCGGCCGGGGGAGCGGTCGACGTCGCCGAAGGCGTAGAGCTGCTCGAGGTAGCTCGGCTGGAGACCGGTGGTCTCGGCGAGCGTCCGCGATGCGGCGGCATCCAGCCCCTCGGAGATGTCGAGCCACCCTCCGGGGAGCGCCCACCGTCCTTCGTGGGGATCGCGGGTGCGGCGCACCAGAGGCAGGCTGAGCGAGATCGCGTCGCCGCGACGGCGCACGGTGAAGATGACCGTCGAGACGGCGACGCGCGTGACGTCATCACCGGTCTCGGAACTTCGTGTCACCATGACCATTACCTCCGCGACCGATCTTAGTGTCGATGGGACCAGAAGTCCAACCGCGGCTCCGTCGGCACCGCCCGGCGGTCTCATAGCTGTGGCGTCTAGGGTGCGAGGGGGAGGACTCGTGCTGCTGCTGGACATCGTGCTGATCGTGATGCTCGTCATCGCGTTGATCGTGGGCGCCGTGCGCGGCTTCATCGCCAGTCTCGGCTCCCTCATCGGCCTGGTCGTCGGCGTGCTCGCGGCGTGGTGGCTCGTGCCCCTGGTCAACGATGCGTGGCCCTATCCCGAGTGGCGCTCGCTCGTCGTCGTGGGGCTCGCCCTCGTTCTGGTGCTCGGCGGGACGGCGATCGGCGCGGGCATCGCCGGCAGGATCCGCTCCGGCGTCGACCGCACGCCGCTGCGCATCATCGACCGGCTGCTCGGGGCGGCCGCCGGCGTGGTGGCCACCGCCCTCGCCCTGTCCCTCATCGGCGCGAGCGTCACCGCCACCGGCGCGCCGATGCTCGCTCCGGCGGTCGGATCCTCGCAGGTGCTGCAGACGATCGATCGCTACACGCCGACGCCGGTGTCGCAGGCGATGGCACAGCTTCGCGCGATCGTGCTGGATGACGGCATCCCCCGGTTGGGGGAGCTGCTTGCGCCGCAGGCGGAGGCGACGGAGCCGCCGATCGCCCTCGACGACCCCGAACTCGCCACCGCGGCGGCATCCGTCGCGCGCGTCTCCGGCACCGCGTATGCGTGCGGCACGAGCTCCACCGGGAGCGGGTTCGTCATCGCCGCCGATCGCGTCGTCACGAACGCACACGTGATCGCGGGGGTCGACGAGCCGCTCGTGCAGCTCCCCGGCGGCCAAGCGCTCGCCGGTCGTGTCGTGTACTTCGACGCCGTCGACGACATCGCCGTGATCGCCGTCGACGGGCTCGATGCCGAGCCGCTGGCGCTCGGCGACGTGCTCACTCCCGGGTCCGCCGCCGTCGTGCAGGGCTACCCGCTGGGCGGGCCCTTCACCCAGAACAACGCGCAGGTGCTCTCCACCGGCACCGTTCCGGTCCCGGACATCTACTCCGACCGGTCCGAGCCCCGGGAGATCTACACCCTCGAGGCGCTCGTGCGTCCCGGCAATTCCGGCGGACCGGTGCTCACCGGTGACGGGGTCGTCGTGGGCATCGTCTTCGCACGTGGGCAGAACGACGACACCCGCGGCTATGCCGCGACCAACACGGAGCTCGTCGACGTCGCCGCCGCCGCTCCGGGTCTGACGGACCCGGTCTCCTCCGGCGACTGCACGAGCTGATCGCAGGCCGCGCCACTCCGGCGAAAGACTGTTCCCCGTCTCGACCGACTGGCTATGCTGGTCGGACACGTCAACACAGGCCGACGATCGGGTCGGGAGAGCCCCGGGTGACCGGGCACCGAAGGAGCAAGCCTCCCCGCCAATCTCTCAGGTAATGCGTACCGCTCCGATCTGGCCGACTCTGGAAAGCGACCCTGCACGCGGGGTCCGCCGATGGTGAAAGTCCGGGCATCCGTGCCTCGACGAATCTCTCAGGCCCATGACAGAGGGGGAGTTCACATCCGCTCGTCCGAACGGATGCCCGACCGGACCGGGAGAACTCATGACCGACCCCCGCACCACGGCGCTGCACACGCGCCACCAGGCACTCGGCGCCTCCTTCACCGACTTCGGCGGATGGCTCATGCCGGTGCGCTACTCGTCGGATCTCGCGGAGCACCGCGCGGTGCGCGAAGCGGCGGGCCTGTTCGACATCTCGCACATGGCGGAATTCCTCGTGACCGGCCCCCGCGCCGGCGATTTCCTCGACGACGCCCTCGCGGGTCGGTTCTCGGCGCTCCCGATCGGCAAGGCCACCTACTCACTCGTCCTGACCGAATCGGGCGGCATCGTCGATGACGTCATCGTCTATCGCCTCGGTGAGGAGTGGTTCCTCGTCATCGCCAACGCCGGCAACCGCGACGCGGTCGGCAGCGCGCTCGACGAGCGGCTGCGCGCTTTTCCGGCACCCACTCCGGCGAGCGCCGCCGACGAGAGTGGTTCGTTCGCGTTCGTCGCCGGAGCCCAGCCCCGCGTGGAAGACGTCTCCGACGTCTCGGCGCTGATCGCCCTCCAAGGTCCCCGGGCCGCGCAGATCCTCGCCGACGTGAGCGGACTCGAGCTCGTCGCGCCGCCGGTCGGACGCGACGGCGTGCGCGAGGAGTGGGCGGTCGCGGATCTCGGCTCCTACGCGGCACGCGGAGCGGCGTTCGCGGGCACGACCGTCGTCGTCTGCCGCACCGGCTACACCGGCGAAGACGGATTCGAACTCCTGATCGCCGCCGACGCCGCGCCTGCGCTGTGGGACGCCGTCCTGGAGGCGGGAGAGCCCCAAGGGCTCATTCCGGCGGGACTCGCCGCGCGCGACACCCTTCGCCTCGAAGCGGGCATGCCGCTCTACGGCCACGAGCTCGGCCGCCATGTCCGTCCCGCTCAGGCCGGGCTCGGCCGCGTCGTCGCGATGGGCAAAGACGACTTCGTCGGAAAGGCAGCGCTCGCCGAGGCCCAGGACCCGGCGGCGCGGGTGCTCGTGGGGCTCGTCTCCGGGGGCCGCCGGGCCGCTCGTGCGGGCTACGCCGTGCTGGCCGGAGACGACATCGTCGGCGAGGTCACCAGCGGCGCCCTGAGCCCCACGCTCGGCCATCCGATCGCGATGGCCTTCGTCGACCCCGCCCAGGCAGAGCCCGGAACAGCCCTCGCCCTCGACGTGCGGGGGACCCGCATCCCCGCGACCGTGACCGCCCTGCCCTTCTACCGGAGGAACCGATGACCGACACCACCGCCCTGAAGTACACCGCCGAGCACGAATGGATCGCCCTGGACGGCGACACCGCGACCATCGGCATCACCGCCTTCGCCGCCGAGAAGCTCGGCGACATCGTCTTCGTCGAACTGCCCGGTGTGGGATCCGAGGTCTCCGCGGATGCCGTCTGCGGCGAGATCGAATCGACCAAGTCGGTCGGAGAACTGTACGCGCCGCTGACGGGAACCGTCTCGGCCGTCAACGACGCCGCCGTGGACGATCCGTCGCTGGTGAACTCCGACCCCTTCGGCCAGGGGTGGCTCATCAAGCTCACCGTCGACCCGGCCGCCGTCGACGGACTCCTCGACCACGAGGCGTACGCGAAGCTCACCGGCGGGCAGGCGTGACGGGCGGAGCCGCGGCCTTCGCCGCCCGCCATATCGGCACGGACGGTGCCGCCCAGCGGGTCATGCTCGACACGATCGGCTACGCCGACACCGCCGCTCTCCTGGAGGCGGCCGTTCCGGCGTCCATCCGTCTCGCCGACGGAGCCGGCCTGCACCTCGAGGCCGCCACCGAGGCCGAAGCGCTCGCCGAGCTGCGCACCCTCGCCGACGGCAACACCGTCGCGCGATCGATGATCGGGCTCGGCTACCACGACACCCACACCCCCGCGGTCATCGCACGCAACGTGTTCGAGAACCCGTCGTGGTACACCGCCTACACCCCCTATCAGCCCGAGATCTCCCAGGGGCGGCTGGAGGCGCTCATCACCTTCCAGACGATGGTGACCGATCTCACCGGGCTCGACACGGCGAACGCATCGATGCTGGACGAATCGACCGCGGTCGTGGAGGGCATGCTCGTCGCGCGACGCGCGTCGAAGAGCCCCTCGAACGTCTTTCTGGTCGACGCCGACGCGCTGCCGCAGACGCACGCTCTCCTCGCTCACCGCGCCGCGGCGCTCGGGATCGAGCTGCGCCCGGTCGACTTCACCGCAGGCGCCTCGGTCGACGGTGACGCGTTCGGCGCCTTCATCCAGTACCCCGGAGCCTCCGGGCAGGTGTGGGACCCCGCCGAGGTCATCGCCGCGGTGAAGGATGCCGGCGGTCGCGTCGTCGTCGCCGCCGACCTGCTCGCGCTCACGCTGCTGCGCTCGCCCGGCTCGCTCGGGGCCGACATCGCCGTGGGGACCACCCAGCGATTCGGCGTGCCCATGGGCTTCGGCGGGCCGCACGCCGGCTACATGGCGGTGCGTTCCGGCCTGGAGCGTCAGCTTCCCGGACGCCTCGTCGGCGTGTCGCAGGACGCCGACGGCGCCCCCGCCTACCGCCTGTCCCTGCAGACGCGCGAGCAGCACATCCGTCGAGAGAAGGCGACGTCGAACATCTGCACCGCGCAGGTGCTGCTGGCGGTCATGGCGGCGATGTACGCCGTCTACCACGGCCCCGAGGGCCTGCGTGCGATCGCCCGGTCGGTGCACGGGCAGGCGACGCTCGTCGCCGACGCGCTCACGGCGCGGGGGCTGCCGGTGCTCGCCGAATCGTTCTTCGACACGATCCAGGTGAGGGTGGCGAACGCCGACGCCGTGATCGACGCCGCCCGCGCGCGCGGCATCCTGCTTCGCCGGGTGGACGAGGGCACCGTCGGGGTGAGCTTCGATGAGGTCTCGGCGTCGACGCGCGGGATCGTCGAGGACCTCCTGGCGGCGTTCGGGGGCGCGGATGACGCCGGGGCGGCGCCCGCCGGCGGGCCTGTCGGCACGGCCGCGGCGCAGTCCTTCCCGGCGGCGCTGCGGCGCACGGACGACTGCCTCACGCATCCGGTGTTCACCACCCACCACTCCGAGACCGCCATGATGCGGTACCTCAAGCAGCTCGCCGACCGTGACTACGCCCTCGATCGCGGGATGATCCCGCTCGGGTCGTGCACCATGAAGCTCAACGCCGCCACCGAGATGGCCGCGGTGTCCTGGCCCGAGTTCGCGCGGATGCATCCGTTCGCGCCTGCCGAGCACGTGACGGGATACCTCGACCTCGTCACGCAGCTCGAGCAGTGGCTCGCCGACCTGACGGGCTACGACGCCGTCTCGCTGCAGCCGAACGCGGGATCGCAGGGCGAGCTCGCCGGCCTCCTCGCGATCCGCGGCTACCACCGCTCGCGCGGTGACGATCGGCGCGCGGTGTGCCTCATCCCGTCGTCGGCACACGGGACCAACGCCGCGTCGGCGGTGCTGGCGGGCATGCGGGTCGTCGTGGTGGCGTGCGATGAGGCCGGCAACGTCGACCTCGACGATCTGCGCTCGAAGGTGGAGGCGCACCGGGACGAGCTGTCGGCGCTCATGATCACCTATCCGTCGACGCACGGGGTCTACGAGCACGACGTCATCGAGATCACACGGGCGGTGCACGACGCCGGCGGTCAGGTCTACGTCGACGGCGCGAACCTCAACGCCCTGCTGGGGTTCGCCCGCTTCGGAGACCTCGGCGGCGACGTTTCGCACCTGAATCTGCACAAGACCTTCGCGATCCCGCACGGCGGCGGCGGTCCGGGCGTCGGACCCGTCGCCGCGAAAGCCCATCTCGCCCCCTTCCTGCCGTCGCACCCGCAGGCGCAGCGGGCGGAGCATGCCGGTGGGCACGCGTTCGACGGCGGCCCCGTCTCCGCGGCGCCGTACGGTTCGGCGTCGATCCTGCCGATCTCGTGGGCGTACGTGCGCCTCATGGGAACGCGGGGGCTCACCGAGGCCACGGCGTCGGCGGTGCTGGCGGCGAACTACATCGCGGCGCGGCTGAAGGACCACTTCCCGGTGCTCTACGCCGGGGAGAACGGCCTCGTCGCCCACGAGTGCATCCTCGACCTCCGGCCGCTGCGGGAGTCGACGGGCATCACGGTCGACGATGTCGCCAAGCGACTCATCGACTACGGCTTCCACGCCCCGACGATGTCGTTCCCGGTGGCGGGCACCCTCATGGTCGAGCCGACCGAGTCGGAAGACCTTGCGGAGCTCGACCGGTTCGTCGAGGCGATGATCGCGATCAAGGGCGAGGCGGACCGCGTCGCGACGGGGGAGTGGCCGGTCGGCGACAACCCCCTCGTGAACGCCCCGCACACGGCGGCATCGATCGCCGCGGCCGATTGGCCGCATCCCTACTCCCGGGAGACCGCGGTCTTCCCGGTGCGCAGCCTCGTGCGCACGAAGTACTGGCCGCCGGTGCGTCGCATCGACCAGGCCTACGGCGATCGCAATCTCGTGTGCGCCTGCCCGCCGCCCGAGGCCTTCGCCTGACCCCGTTGCGAGACCCGGGTTCGCGTCCGACACCCGGGTCTCGGCGGTCGGGGGTCAGAAGAGGGCCGGCCAAAGGGCGACGGCCAGCGGATAGCCGACGAAGGCGACGACGTCGAGCAGCGTGTGGGCGATCACGAGAGGCATGACGCGACCCCAGCGGTGGTAGCACCAGCCGAAGACGACACCCATCGCGATGTTCCCGACGATCGCTCCGAAGCCCTGGTAGGCGTGGTACGCGCCGCGGAGGGCGGCGGTCGAGAGGATGATCGTCCACGTCGACCACCCCACACGCCGCAGCCGATCGAAGAGGTAGCCGATGAAGATGACCTCCTCGGTCAGTCCCGCCCGGAGCGCTGACAGGGCGAGGAGCGGGATCGTCCACCATGCCGCGTCGAGGGGCGAGGCCACCACCGAGACGGTGACACCGAGGGCGCGTCCGGCGGCGTAGAGCGCCAGCCCGGGGATGCCGATCGCGGCCGTCAGGAGCACTCCGCGGCCGAGGTCGCCGCCGAAGCGGGAAAAGTCCAGGCCGATCCGGCGCAGAGCGCTCTTCCCGGGTTCCCACAGCAGGTAGATCACGAGCGCGACCAGGGCGAGATCGAAGAAGAGGTCGAGCAGCCGATAGAGGGCATCCCACAGCGCGAGGTCGTCGCGCGCAGTGTTCAGCTGCGCCTCCTGCTGCCCGAGCGGAGTCTCGACAAGGAGGCGACGCACGAGCGTGAGCAGGCTGTAGACGGCGGACTGTCCCACCGTCACGGCGAGGACCAGACCGATCTCCCACCACGTGCGAGCGTTGCCGAAACGTGCAGAGTCGGGGGCGGGGGACGACGTCACGTTGTCAGATTGTCACATTCCGGTCGCCTTGAGTTAAGGCTCTGTAACGTTTGCCAAGGATGTTTTGACCATCTCCCACCCCGTGCTTAGGGTTTTCCCATCCGCGCCTGAGCCGGGTCATACCCGGGGTCAGGCGCATAAACCTGCACAGGAGGAATAGTGAGAATCAAGCGCTTCGCGACGGCGGTGGGCCTCACCGCGGTCGGAGCCCTGGTGGTTTCGGGCTGCGCGCCCGGCGGCGACAGCGGCGACTCGGGTCTGGTCGAGGGATCATCCATCACCGCCGCATGGAACCAGGCGTTCTATTCGATGAACGGCAACACGTCGTTCGGAAACGCCACGGCGAACAACAACATCAACTACTTGGTGCTCGACGGGTTCAACTACTACAACAACACCCCGGAGCTCGTGCAGAACACCTCGTTCGGCACCTACGAGCTGGTGTCGGAAGACCCGCTGACGGTCACCTACACCGTCGCCGAGGGCGTCAACTGGTCCGACGGCACTCCTGTGGACGCCGCCGACCTGATGCTGAACTGGGCCGCGCTCTCGCGCGCGCTGGACACGCCGGACTTCGACCCGAACGACTTCGTCGACCCCGACACCGGTGAATTCACCGACGCGTTCCCGACCGATGTCGTCTACTTCGACTCGGGTGCCACTCCCGACTCGGGCATGGGCCTGGTCACGGAGACCCCGGAGATCGGCGACGACGGCCGGTCGATCACGATGACGTTCAACGAGCCGTTCGTGGACTGGGACCTCGTCTTCGCGTCCCCGCTCCCGGCCCACATCATCGCCGAGAAGTCCCTCGACATCGAGGACGCCGACGAGGCCAAGCAGGCCGTCCTCGACGCGATCGAGTCCGAGGACGCCGCCGCCCTTGCGCCGATGGCCTCCTTCTGGAACTCGGGCTTCAACTTCACCGAGATGCCCGAGGACACCGACCTCGTGACCGCGAGCGGCCCGTACATGATCAGCGACTACGTCGCCGACCAGTACGTCACCCTCACCGCGAACCCCGAGTACTCCGGTGACAACTCGCCGAACATCGAAGAGATCACCATCCGCTTCATCCCCGACCCGCTCGCCGCGGTGCAGGCGCTGGAGAACGGTGACGTCGACATCATCCAGCCGCAGGCGACCGCCGACATCACGACGGCGCTCGAGGCGATCGACGGCATCACCGTCACCACCGGTCTCGGCGGCACGTACGAGCACGTCGACCTGCAGTTCGACAACGGCAAGAACCCCGAGAACATCTTCAGCAACCCGCAGGTGCGCGAGGCGTTCATGATGACGGTTCCGCGACAGGAGATCGTCGACACGCTGATCAAGCCGATCATCGGCGACGACGCGATCCTGCGCGACTCGCAGCTGTTCGTTCCGGGCGCCGAGGGCTACGACGAGTCCGCCGCGAACAACACGTCGGCCGACTACGCCGAGGTCGACATCGAGGGCGCGCGTCAGCTGCTCGAGGAGTCGGGTGTCACCGACACCTCGGTCTGCATCCTCTACGCCTCGAACAACCCGCGCCGCGTCAACGAGTTCGCGCTCATCCAGGCGTCGGCCAACGAGGCCGGCTTCGATGTCACCGACTGCGGTTCGGAGGAGTGGGGCGGTCTGCTCGGAACGCCCGGCGCCTACGACGCGTCGCTGTTCGGATGGCAGTCCACGAGCCTGGGCGTCACCAACTCGCTGCCGACCTTCGTCACCAACGGCATCAACAACCTGAACTTCTACTCCAACGAGGAGGTCGACAGCATCATCTCGCAGCTGAACGTCGCCTTCGACCCGCAGGAGCAGATCGATCTTCAGGTCGAGATGGACCGCCTGCTGTGGGAGGACTTCTACGGCGTGACGATCTACCAGTTCCCTGAGGTCACGGCCTTCAGCGATCGCGTGGAGAACATCGACCCGTCGATCCTCGCCCCGACGATCTTCTGGAACGCCTGGGACTGGGCAGTCACCGACAGCGCCACCGAGGAGTGATCCGCACCGGTTCGCCGCGGCCTGACGGTCGCGGCGGACCGGGTGGGCGCGGGCCGAGGCCCGCCGCCCGCACGTACACTTCTCAGTGATCGAGCGTGCGGCTCGGGGAGCCCCCGGGCCGCACGCTTGTGCTGACAGACCGATAGGCAGGCAGCCACACCATGGCTTCATTCATCATCCGGCGACTGATCGCGTCCATCTTCGTGCTCTTCGCCGCGACCTTCCTCATGTACATCCTGACCTCGTTCGCGGGTGATCCCCTCGACGAGCTCAGGCAGTCCAACGCCCCGAACAAGGCGGAACTCATCGAGTCCCGCACGCGGCTTCTCAACCTCGACGTGCCCCCGCCGCTGCGCTACTTCCTCTGGCTCGGGGGAATCTTCCGCGGTGACTTCGGCGTCAGCGTGCAGGGTCAGCCCGTCAACGCGCTCCTCGGCAACGCCATCACCGCGACGCTGACTCTCGTCACGACCGCGACGATCGTCGCCATCGTGCTCGGCATCTCGGTCGGCATCGTCTCCGCCCTGCGCCAGTACAGCGGCTTCGACTACTTCGTCACCTTCCTCTCCTTCCTCTTCTTCTCGCTTCCGATCTTCTGGGTCGCGGTGCTCCTCAAGCAGTACGGCGCCATCGAGATCAACAACTGGCTCGCCGACCCCACGTTCGCGATACCCGTCATCATCGTCGTCTCGCTGCTGGCGGGTCTGCTGTGGATGTCCGTCATCGGCGGCACCTGGAAGCGCCGGCTGATCATCTTCGGCATCAGCGCGCTGGCGACCGGGGCCGTGATGACCTACCTGTCGCTTACTCGCTGGTTCTCCGACCCGAGCATCGGCATCGTCGTCTACAGCGCGCTCGCGATCGGGATCGCCTTCGGTGTGACAGCGGTGTCCACCGGACTGCAGAACCGCCGTGCCCTGTACGTGGCCCTCGGCATCGCCGGGGCCGGCATCGCCCTCTACTACCCGATGATGACCTCCCTCCTGAACGGGATGACCCTCGGACTGTTCGTCGTCTACGCGGTCGCCACGGTGCTCGTCTGCGGCGCGGTCGGCTGGTTCCTGGGCGGCGCCGATCGCGGACCGGTGGTGCGCACGGCTGCCCTGACCGGTGTGCTCGTTGCCGCCTTCATCGCCCTCGAGAAGTACATGCAGTACTGGGAGGCCTACTCCAATTCCAGCCGCATCCGAGGCCGTCCGATCGCCACCGTCGGCGCGTCGACCCCGGGTCTCGGCGGCAACTTCTGGGTGCAGGGGATCGACCTGTTCACGCACCTGCTGCTGCCCACGATCGCGATCATCCTCGTGTCGTTCGCGAGCTACACCCGCTACTCGCGCGCGAGCCTGCTCGAAGTGATGAACCAGGACTACATCCGCACCGCGAAGGCGAAGGGCCTCACGCAGCGCACCGTCGTGGTCCGCCACGCTTTCCGCAACGCCCTCATCCCGATCACGACGATCATCGCGTTCGATGTGGGAGCGATCGTCGGCGGCGCGGTGATCACCGAGACCGTCTTCGGCTGGACCGGGATGGGACGCCTCTTCGTCGACGGGCTCAACGCCGTCGACCCCAACCCCGTGATGGCCTTCTTCGTCGTCACCGGAGCGCTGGCCGTGCTGTTCAACCTGGTCGCCGACCTCGTGTACGCAGCGCTCGACCCCAGGATCAAGGTGGGCTGACCCGTGAACACCACGAAGAACGACAACGTCAGCGAGAAGGAAGCTCGCGCCGAGGTCTCCATCGAGCAGAAGGAGACCGAGGGCCTCAGCCAGGGGCAGATCGTCCGTCGGCGGTTCTTCCGCCATCGCGGCGCGCTCGCGGCCATGGTCGTGCTCATCTTCATCGTGCTGCTCGCCTTCACCTCCGTCGGGGTGACCCTGTGGGGGCTCCGGATCCCCGGTTGGTGGCAGTACGACTGGACCGAGATCCCCGCCGTCGAGAACGGCGGTCGCCCGACGATGAGCCTGCTCCCCGAGTTCCTCGGGGGCGCGGGCATCCAGTTCGGCGACCACCCCTTCGGTCAGGACGAGGTCGGCCGCGACATCTTCGCCGTCGTCATGCGCGGTGCGCAGCAGTCGATCATGGTGATGGTCATCGCCGGAGTCGTGGCGACCGTCATCGGTGTCGTCATCGGTGCGCTCGCGGGCTACTACCGCAAGGCCACCGACTCGGTCCTGATGCGCTTCACCGACATCGTCATCACCATTCCGCTCATCGTGATCGGCTCGGTGCTCGGCAACGCGTTCGGCAACCTCGGCGCCGCGGTGCTCGGCGTCGTGATCGGCCTGTTCGCGTGGACGTCGATGGCGCGCCTGGTGCGAGGCGAGTTCCTGAGCCTGCGCGAGCGCGAGTTCGTCGACGCGGCGCGGGTTTCGGGTGCGCGGGACCGGCGGATCATCTTCCGCCACATCCTTCCCAACGCCGTCGGCGTGATCGTCGTCAACGCGACGCTGCTGATGGCCGGTGCCATCCTCCTCGAGTCGGCGCTGAGCTTCCTCGGCTTCGGTGTGCAGTCGCCGGACACGTCGCTCGGAAAGCTCGTGTCGGACAATCAGGCCGCCTTCTCGACACGGCCGTGGCTGTTCTGGTGGCCGGGCCTGTTCATCATCGCGATCGCGCTGTGCATCAACTTCATCGGCGACGGACTGCGTGACGCCTTCGACCCGCGTCAGAAGAAGATGCCGAGCGAGCGGGCGATGGCTCGTGCCGGTCGCGCCGGGGGACCGGTGGCGCCCGTCGCCGCCGGGGCCGCCGGCTCGGAGGGTGGCGAGCAGCACACCGTGACCGTCGGCGGCGAAGCCGTGTTCACGGGAGATGTGACCAACTATCACGATCCCCGCCCCGAGGAGCCCGGTGACGGACGGCACGAGCCGCTCGACCCGGAGCGATGACGTGCGCTCAGACCATCAGACCGATCACCGTCGCGGCCGCAAGGAGCGCGACGGTGGTCAGGCTCGCCCAGTGCCACGTCACCGTCGCGGCCTCCGGGTCCTCCCCGTGGGCGAAGGCCCCCTCGGACTCGAGGCGGTCCCAGTGCTGACGGATCACCTGCGCGAGGTTGCCGCTGGGGACGCTCGAGGCGTCACTCGGTCGCAGGCTCCCGTGCGCGCCTCGCGCCGACGCGGAGACGCCGTCGAAGTCGGCACGAGACAGGCCGAAGAGCCGATGGCGACCGGGCGCTGGCGTCGCCCACACCGACACGCGACGGCGCGCCGTCTGCAGCGACAGCGAGTAGCGTGTGTCGATCGCGTGGATGGCCGGCCACGGCACGAAGAAGGTGCGGAACGGGTTGACCACCGTGATCCCGTGCACCTGGATGTGCAGCCGGGGCCTCCAGAACAGCGCCCACGCCACCACCGCCACCAGGGCGATCGGCCAGCCGTAGCGCAGCAGATCACCCGGCCCGCTCCACACGAGGGAGCCCAGTCCCGCGGCGCAGACGATCCCCATGATCACGGCGAGCACGCGACCGAACACGGGGCGGTAATCGACTTCCTCAAACGACATGACCTCAAGCTTCTCAGATCGGAATCCTGCAATGACTGACACCTCGGGCATCCACGCGAGCACCGCGCACGCGCACCAGGGTCTCCCCGAGACCGTTCTCGAGGTGTCCAACCTCGGGGTCGAGTTCTGGGTGGAGGGGGAGTTCTACCCGGCCGCCGTCGACATGAACTACGTCGTCCGTCGCGGCGAGGTGCTCGCGATCGTCGGCGAGTCGGGTTCGGGCAAGAGCACCAGCTCGATGTCGCTGCTCGGTCTGCTGCCGGAGAACTCCCGCGTCACCGGCTCCATCAAGCTTCTGGGCAGGGAACTGCGCGGCGTCGACGAGAGCGAGCTTCGCGCCCTCCGCGGCAACGAGATCTCCGTCATCTTCCAGGAGCCGATGACCGCTCTGAACCCGGTGTACACCATCGGCTTCCAGATCAGTGAGGCGCTTCGCTCGCACGACCGCGCGATCGCTCCGTCGGCGGCCAAGGAGCGCGCGATCGAGCTGCTGCGCATGGTCGAGATGCCGAACCCCGAGCAGTCGTTCAACAAGTATCCGCACCAGCTCTCGGGTGGGCAGCGCCAGCGCGCGATGATCGCGCAGTCCATCTCGTGCGACCCGCTGCTGCTGATCGCGGACGAGCCGACGACGGCCCTGGACGTCACGGTGCAGGCCGAGATCCTCGACCTCCTGCGCAACCTCCACAAGCGGCTGGACTCGGCGATCATCCTCATCACCCACGACATGGGTGTGGTCGCCGACATCGCCGACCGGATCATGGTGATGAAGAACGGCGTCGTCGTCGAATCGGGAACCGTGGGCGAGATCTTCCACGACCCCAAGCACCCCTACACGCGACAGCTCCTGGCCTCCGTGCCCCACCTCGGCCTGGGCGTGCTGGAGGATGCCGACACCTCCGAGGGAGAAGAGGTGCGCACCGACACCTCGGCCGTGCCGGTCGTGTCGGCCATCCGGGAGCGTGCCACCGAGGTCGAGCCCTCGCAGGCGGGTCTCGATCCGGTGCTGTCCTTCCAGGACGTCGCGATCGAGTATCCCAAGCGCGGCCGCATCCCTGCCTTCCGCGCCGCCGAGCACATCGACCTGGACGTCTATCCCGGCGAGATCGTGGGTCTGGTCGGCGAGTCCGGCTCGGGCAAGACGACCCTCGGACGGGCCGCGGTCGGCCTGCTCCCGATCGCGGAGGGGAAGCTCACCGCGGTCGGCGCCGACATCTCCGGCGCGTCGGCGAAGGAGCTGTTCGCCATCCGTCGTCGCACCGGCATCGTCTTCCAGGACCCGGCGTCGTCGCTGAACCCGCGCATGCCGATCGGGCAGTCCATCGGCGAACCGATCCTGCTGGCCGGGGAGGCCAAGGGCAAGGAGCTGGACCGTCGGGTGGAGACGCTGCTCTCCCAGGTCGAGCTGCCCGCGTCCTATCGCAACCGCTTCCCGCACGAGCTGTCCGGCGGTCAGCGTCAGCGCGTCGGGATCGCCCGCGCACTGGCTCTCGCTCCCGAACTCCTCGTCGCGGACGAGCCCACCTCGGCGCTCGACGTCTCGGTGCAGGCGCGCTTCCTCGACCTCCTCCAGGAGCTGCAGCAGGAGCTCAAGTTCGCGTGCCTGTTCATCAGCCACGACCTCGCCGTCGTGGACATCCTCGCGCACCGCATCGCGGTGATGAACCACGGCAAGCTCGTCGAGACCGGGACGCGAGACCAGATCCTCCGCGGCGCACGCGACCCCTACACCCGGCGCCTGATCGCCGCCGTTCCGGTGCCCGATCCCGAGGAGCAGCGCAAGCGTCGCGCGGCACGTGCGGCCCTGCTCGGCGAGCGCGCTCCGGAGACCGGGCGGGTGCCTTCGCAGCCGTCCGACCCGTCGCTGCCGCAGCAGTTCAACGAGGCGACGGACAGCCGCCGGCACGGACAGTCGGGGGCGACCGGGGGCTGACGCGGGCCGTCGGTCGGGAGGCCGGTAGACTGGGATGCGCTCGATTCCGGGCGCATCCCTCACTCGGCAAGGACCCCCTCATGGCGCACGCCCTTCGCACCGACCTCCGCAACGTCGCGATCGTCGCGCACGTCGACCACGGTAAGACGACCCTCGTGGACGCGATGCTGCGCCAGACCGGTTCGTTCGGGGAGCACGCGCACGTCGAGGAGCGGGCGATGGACTCCAACGACCTGGAGCGTGAGAAGGGCATCACGATCCTCGCCAAGAACACGGCGATCACCTACAACGGTGCCCACACCGACGAGCCGGTGACCATCAACGTCATCGACACCCCCGGGCACGCGGACTTCGGCGGCGAGGTCGAGCGCGGACTGTCGATGGTCGACGGCGTCGTGCTGCTCGTGGATGCCTCGGAGGGGCCGCTTCCGCAGACCCGTTTCGTGCTGCGCAAGGCGCTCGAGGCGAAGCTGCCGGTGATCCTGCTGGTGAACAAGACCGACCGTCCCGACGCGCGGATCGCCGAGGTCGAGGAGGAGGCGCACGACCTGCTGCTCGGCCTCGCGTCCGACATGTCCGACGACGTGCCCGACCTCGACGTCGACGCGCTGCTCGATGTGCCCGTGGTCTACGCCTCCGGTCGTGCCGGCGCGGCATCCCGCACGCGACCCGCGAACGGCGAGCTGCCCGACAACGACGACCTCGAGCCGCTCTTCGAGGCGATCCTCGCGCACGTTCCGGCCCCGAGCTTCGACGACGAGGCTCCGCTGCAGGCCTGGGTGACGAACCTCGACTCGAGCCCCTTCCTCGGGCGTCTCGCGCTGCTGCGCGTGTTCAACGGCACCCTGAAGAAGGGGCAGACCGTCGCGTGGGTGCGCCACGACGGCTCCCACTCGACCGCGCGCATCACCGAGCTGCTGAAGACCCGTGCGCTCGAGCGCTACCCTGCCGAGTCGGCCGGCCCTGGCGACATCGTCGCGATCGCGGGGTTCGAGGACATCACGATCGGCGAGACGATCGCCGACCCCGACGACGTGCGCCCGCTCAAGGCGATCACCGTCGACGACCCCGCCATCTCGATGACGATCGGCACCAACACCTCGCCCCTGGTCGGCAAGGTCAAGGGACACAAGCTCACCGCGCGCATGGTGAAGGACCGCCTGGACCGCGAGCTGATCGGCAACGTCTCGCTCAAGGTCGTCGACATCGGCCGGCCCGACGCGTGGGAGGTGCAGGGGCGCGGGGAACTCGCCCTGGCCATCCTCGTGGAGAACATGCGCCGCGAAGGTTTCGAGCTCACCGTCGGCAAGCCCCAGGTGGTCACGCGCAAGAGCGAGGAGGGCAAGGTCCAGGAGCCTTACGAGCACCTGACGATCGACGCGCCCGAGGAGCACCTCGGCGCCATCACCCAGCTCATGGCCGGTCGCAAGGGCCGCATGGAGACGATGGTCAACCACGGCACCGGCTGGGTGCGGATGGAGTTCGTCGTGCCCTCGCGCGGCCTCATCGGGTTCCGCACCGAATTCCTGTCGGTCACCCGCGGCACGGGCATCGCCAACGCCATCTCGCACGGCTATGACGACTGGGCGGGGCAGATCGTCGCGCGACAGAACGGCTCCATCGTCGCCGACCGGGCAGGGGTGGCCACCCCGTTCGCCATGATGGCCCTGCAGGAGCGCATGTCGTTCTTCGTGCAGCCCACCGAGGAGGTGTACGAGGGCATGGTCGTGGGGGAGAACACCCGCTCCGAGGACATGGATGTGAACATCACCAAGGAGAAGAAGCTCACCAACATGCGCTCGTCGACCGCCGACGAGCTCGAGAAGCTCACCCCGCCGCGCCAGCTCTCGCTGGAGGAGTGCCTGGAGTTCGCCCGTGAGGACGAGTGCGTCGAGGTCACGCCCGAGCGCGTGCGCATCCGCAAGGTGATCCTCGACCAGACCGAGCGCGCCCGCCAGACCAGCCGCCTCAAGCGCCAGGACGCGAACGCCTGACCCGCCGCGTCGAGCGGTGAGCGCGCTGCCACAGCGCCGCCATCTCCGCATCGACATCGCGCGCCGGTGAACAACGCCGGAGATTCTCGAGCGCGGTGAGGACGCCGCCCGGTTTTCCGGGCCGCGGCCGCCATGCGCGCGCATGGACTCCTGCGTTGTTCACCGTGCCCGGCGGCGTCGCGTGAGAGTGTCGGAGCTGAACGGTGGTGACGTCGATGGATGAGGCGGCGGATGTGAACGACGAAGCGGACGCGCGCGCGGCGTGGCGCGAGGCCGTGGGCGTTGCGCTCGCCACGAGCGCCTACGGCGTGTCGTTCGGTGCCCTGGCGGTCGCGTCGGGACTGGACGTGTGGCAGGCGTGCGTGCTCAGCCTGCTGATGTTCACCGGCGGATCGCAGTTCGCCTTCGTCGGCGTCGTCGCCGCGGGCGGCGTGGCGGCCGCGCCCTCGGCGGTCGCGTCGGCGGCCCTGCTGGGGGTGCGCAACGTCGCCTACGGAATGCGGATGTCCCCGATCATCGGACGACGCCTGGCCACGCGGCTGGCCGCGGCCCCGTTCACGATCGACGAGTCCACCGCCGTCTCGCTTGCCCGCGAGACGCCGCGTGCGCGCACGATCGGGTTCTGGGTCACCGGGATCGGCATCTACGTCGGATGGAACCTGTCCACTCTCGCGGGCGCTCTCCTCGGCGACGTGCTCGGCGATCCGCGTGCGTACGGGCTGGACGCAGCTGCGGCCGCGGCGTTCCTCGCCCTGCTCTGGCCGCGCCTGCGGCACCGGCAGCCGATCGCGGTCGGGATCGCCGCAGCCGTCGTCGCAACCCTCCTCACCCCCGTGCTGATGCCGGGCATCCCGGTTCTTGTCGCCGCCGTGGTGGCCGTCGTGGTCGGGTGGTTCAACCTGCTGGGCCGCGAGGACCGTCCGCCCCGCGAGCCCGCCGACGCGCCCGAGCGGGAAGGGCTGCCGTGAACCTCTGGACCGCGGTGCTGATCGCCTCGATCATCTGCGTGGCGTTGAAGACGGTCGGCTACCTCATCCCGCCACGCTGGCTCGAGGCGCCGCGTCCCGCCCGCATCGCCGATCTGCTCACGGTGGCGCTGCTTGCCGCGCTCGTGGCCGTGCAGACGCTCGGTGACGGGCAGGCGGTGA
Source organism: Microbacterium sp. UBA1612 (assembly GCF_002321605.1). Lineage (NCBI taxonomy): Bacteria > Bacillati > Actinomycetota > Actinomycetes > Micrococcales > Microbacteriaceae > Microbacterium > Microbacterium sp. UBA1612. The sequence goes on along the minus strand of NZ_DCMW01000004.1, from coordinate 69,944 downwards.
CCGTCGATGCGCGGGTGCCGGCGGTGCTCGTCGCGGCGGGGCTGCTGCTGCTGCGCGCACCGTTCCTCGTCGTCGTCGCCCTTGCCGCGGCGACGGCCGCCCTGCTGCGCCTGGTCGGCTGGGCGGCGTGACGCCCTCGGACTAGGCTGTCACGGTGAACTCGTCCCTCCCGGTGCGCCTGGCCACGTGGGCCCTCGCCTTCGTCATCGGAGCCTTCTACGGCCTCGCGGGCACGATCGGCCACTCCTACGCGATCGTGGGCATCCCCGTCGGCCTCGTCGTCGCGATCATCGGCTCGGCGGCCCTCCTCCTGGCGGTGCGGCTGCTCACGGCCGATCGCTGGTCGACCCTGGCAACGGGAGGGGGGATGATGGTCTCGACCCTCGTCTTCTCGGGTGAGGGGCCGGGCGGGTCCGTCGTGGTGCCGCAGACGGAGATCTCCCTCGTGTGGACCTTCGCGGTGCCGCTGGTCGTGGCGCTCGCGGTCGCCTGGCCGAGCCTGCCGTCGGTCGACGAAGCCGCCACGCGTGACGCGTAGACTGAGACCGTGACGTATGTGATCGCCCTCCCGTGCGTGGATGTCAAAGACCGCGCCTGCATCGACGAGTGTCCGGTCGACTGCATCTACGAGGGCGAGAGATCTCTCTACATCCACCCCGATGAGTGCGTCGACTGCGGAGCCTGCGAGCCGGTGTGCCCCGTCGAGGCGATCTACTACGAGGACGACCTGCCCGACGAATGGCAGGACTACTACAAGGCCAACGTCGAATTCTTCGACGACATCGGCTCGCCCGGTGGTGCCGCGAAGGTCGGCGTGATCGCCAAGGACCACCCGGTCATCGCCGCCCTCCCGCCGCAAGAGCACTGATCCGTGGGAGTCGCAGACCTCGCCGACTACCCCTGGGATGCGGTCGCTCCGTATGCGGAGCGGGCGCGCGCCCATCCCGACGGGATCGTCGACCTGTCGGTCGGCTCGCCCGTCGACCCGACTCCGGCGGTGGTCGCCGCCGCCATCGCGGCGGCGACGGACGCCCACGCTTACCCGCAGACCGTCGGCACGCCGGCCCTGCGCGAGGCGATCGTGCGCTGGTACGAGCGGCGGCGCGGCGTGACGGGGCTGACCACCGCGAACGTGCTCCCGACCATCGGGTCGAAAGAGCTCGTGGCGCTGCTGCCGTTGCTGCTCGGCCTCGGCTCCGGAGACATCGTCGTGCATCCGCGCGCCGCGTACCCCACGTACGAGGTCGGCGCACGTCTGGTCGGAGCGGTGCCGCTCGCCGCCGACGATCCCGCGGAGTGGCCCGCCGGCACCCGGCTGGTGTGGCTGAACTCGCCCGGCAACCCCGACGGACGGGTGCGGGATGCCGCGGCCCTGCGCGCCGCGGTCGAACGGGCCCGGGAGCTCGGTGCCGTCGTCGCATCGGACGAGTGCTACGCGCTGCTCGGATGGGATGCGCCGTGGGATGCCGTCGGCGTGCCGTCGGCGCTCGAGCCCGGCGTGACCGGTGGTGATCTCGCCGGCGTGCTCTCGGTGTATTCGCTGAGCAAGCAGTCCAACCTCGCGGGGTATCGGGCCGCGTTCGTCGCCGGCGACCCGGCGCTCATCGCCTCGCTGCTGACCGCCCGCAAGCACCTCGGGCTCATGCTGCCCGGGCCCGTGCAGGCGGCGATGATCGCGGCGCTCGACGACGACGCGCACGTCGACGCGCAGCGCGAGCTCTACCGCCGTCGCCGAGACGTGCTTCTTCCCGCTGTGCGCGAAGCGGGCTTCCGCGTCGACGCGAGCGAGGCGGGGCTCTACCTGTGGGCGACCGAGGGACGTGACGCGTGGGAGAGTCTCAGCCGGCTCGCCGACCTCGGGATCCTCGCCGGTCCCGGGCACTTCTACGGTGCCCACCATCCGCAGCACGTTCGCTTCTCGCTCACCGCCGCCGACGAGCGGATCGACGCCGCGGCGACGCGCCTGCGCGCTACCGTGCGCTGAGGGTGCCGTAGGAGGGATCCACCATCGGGTGCGGTCCATCTTTGGTCGTGTCATCAGTGGGCGCCCGCCATGGGTAGGCTGTAGAGCGCGCGGCCATCGCGAACATCGCCTTCCGCGCCGACCCGAGGGCACCACCCGGTGCCGGACGGGTCGACGACCCCCGGGACGACCAGAAATCGCGAGGAGGCGCCGTGAGCGACGCGGGCATTCAGCAGGACAACGCCACCATCACCATCGGTGGCACCACGACCGAATATCCGCTGGTGCACGGCACCGAGGGCGCGCCGAGCATCGATGTCTCGGCGCTGACGAAGAAGACCGGTTACACGGCGCTCGACTACGGCTTCGTCAACACCGCCGCGACCAAGTCGTCGATCACCTACATCGACGGCGATCAGGGCATCCTGCGCTATCGCGGGTACCCCATCGAACAGCTCGCCACCCATTCCAGCTACCTCGAGGTGGCGTGGCTGCTCCTGTACGGCGAGCTGCCGAGCGCCTCGGAGCTCGAGGCCTTCGACGGACGCATCCGTCGTCACACGCTTCTCCACGAAGACCTCAAGCGCTTCTTCTCGTCGCTGCCGCCGACCGCCCACCCCATGTCGGTGCTCTCGGCGGCGACCGCCGCTCTTTCGACGTACTACGAGAACGAGTCCGACCCGCACAATCCCGAGCACGTGGAGCTCAACACCATCCGCATGCTCGCCAAGCTCCCGGTCATCGCGGCGTACGCGCACAAGAAGAGCGTCGGGCAGGCGTTCCTCTATCCCGACAACGGGCTGAGCTTCGTCGACAACTTCCTGAAGCTCAACTTCGGTGTGCTCAGCGAGATCTACGAGGTCAACCCCGTCATGTCTCGGGCCCTGGAGCGCCTCCTCATCCTTCACGAGGACCACGAGCAGAATGCCTCCACGTCGACCGTTCGGCTCGTCGGCTCGACCGGAGCGAATCAGTTCTCCTCGATCTCGGCGGGCATCAACGCCCTGTACGGACCCCTCCACGGCGGCGCCAACGAGGCCGTGCTGGCGATGCTCGCGCAGATCCGGGATTCGGGTGAGAGCGTGCAGCGATTCGTCGAGCGCGTCAAGAACAAAGAAGACGGCGTGAAGCTCATGGGCTTCGGACATCGCGTCTACAAGAACTACGATCCGCGCGCGAAGCTCGTCAAGGAGTCGGCCGACGAGGTGCTCGAAGCGCTCGGTGTCAGCGATCCGCTCCTCGATCTCGCCAAGGAGCTCGAGGAGATCGCCCTCAGCGACGATTACTTCCGGGAGCGCCGCCTGTACCCGAACGTCGACTTCTACACCGGCGTGATCTACAAGGCGATGGGCTTCCCGACGCGGATGTTCACCCCCCTGTTCGCCATCGGCCGTCTGCCGGGATGGCTCGCCCACTGGCGCGAGATGCAGACCGATCCGCAGACCAAGATCGGCCGGCCGCAGCAGCTGTACGTCGGGTCGGCCGAACGCCGGTACCCCGGCGCCTGAGCGGGGCGGGGCCGCGCGGTCGATCGGCTCCGAGAACGACGGCTCAGCCGCCGGCGGGGGAGAACGTGTAGGAGAGCCCCACAGGTGCGTCTTCGCCCCGGATCGTGACCATCGCCCCGATCGTCATGCCGTTTGCCGTCACCGGCGGAAGTGCGGCCGCGTATTCACCGTCCGACGCGCCCGACGCGGCGGTGAGCTCCTCCTCCAGACGCGAGAAGTCCTCTTCGCGCCATCCCCAGGTCTCGGCGTCCTCCCGGAGCTGCCCGACCGCCGCCGTCCACGATGTCGGCGCGACGGGACGCAGCTCGACGGTGGTCACCGAGTCGGCGTCGGTCGTCAGCGTGAGCGCTTCGACGAGCTCGACGCTCGCGACGCCGTCGTCGCCGAGCAGGATGGCTCGCACCGGGACCAGGGGCTCCACCTGCTGCGAACCGGACGCGGGGAGCCCGAGGGATGCAGCCGGCTCCGCCGTCTCGCGAAGATCGATGCGGACGACCCCCTGTCGGGTGAGGTAGTCCACTCCGGCACGGGTGAACGTCGACATGCCGTCGTCGGTCACCTGGTCCGTCGACGGCGTCTGGGCCGGATCGGTCCACCACGAGTTCTGGATCGACAGGGCGCCCCACGCGATGGCCACGCAGATGATCGCGACCACGGTGATCGGCACCCATGACAGCGCACGCCGCTGCCGTCGGGTCAGGCGCATGGCCCGCGGCGCGAGGACGGCAGCATCATGCTTCTCAGGCTACGCGTCATCCGGTTGCTCCTCCGGTGGCGGAAGGCGCCGCCGATGCCGGATCGAGACGACGGTGCCGAGGATCTTGAACGGCAGCACTTCGCCGAAACGGTGGTCGGCGGCGCGCCGCAGGCGTGAGGCGAGGTCGGGTCGCTGCTCGGCGAGGGCGGCTCGTGCCATCTCGGCGTGCGGGGAATTGGACACGATCGCTATCGATTCGGCGTCTTCGATCAGGGGGATGATCTCGCGGAGGTTCTCCCGGGTCGACCGGCTCCCGGTCTCCAGGGCGATGGGTCCGCGGTAACCGCGCTCGCGGGCATAGCGCGCCATGATGCGTGCTTCCGGAACGGAGCTGTGCACTGCCCCGCCGCTCAGCACGAGCACCGTGCGCGGAACCCGCGGATCGATGGAGCGGATGCCCGCTCGCACGCGGTAGCGGTTGACGGCGTTCGCGCGCACGCCGCGATTGCCGTACCCGAGCACGACGATGGCTTCGACCCGGGGAGGCGTCGTGCGGCGGCGGGGAAGTCCGCGCCGGCTGGAGAGCCAGTGGTAGACATCGGCGGCGAGGGCGACCGCGATGACCGTGGCGACCGCGATCGTCGCCCCGGTCATCGCCGGGTTCCGCCGCACGTGCCGGTCCGGTTCAGGCGTGGAGGGCCTCGTTGAGCGTGACGCCCACGCCCGCTCGGGCGAGGGCCTCGATCGCTCCCGTGACGGAGTTGCGTCGCAGCAGCACGCCGTCGCGCCCGGAGAGGTCGCCCCCCTTGACGGTCGGGCGGCCGCCGTCGGCGACCGGCGGCTGATCGGCGAGCACGATCTTCGATCCGGCGGTGACGTAGAGCCCCGCCTCGACGACGCAGTCGTCGCCCAGCGAGATGCCGATGCCGGCATTGGCGCCCAGCAGCGTGCGCGCGCCGATCGACACCTTGTGGGTGCCGCCGCCGGAGAGGGTTCCCATGATCGACGCGCCGCCGCCGATGTCGCTGCCGTCGCCGACGACCACACCCTGCGAGATGCGTCCCTCGACCATCGACGCGCCGAGCGTGCCCGCGTTGAAGTTCACGAAGCCCTCGTGCATGACGGTCGTCCCGGGCGACAGGTAGGCACCGAGCCGCACACGCGACGCGTCGGCGATGCGCACGCCCTCGGGCGTGACGTAGTCGAGCAGGCGCGGGAACTTGTCCAGCCCCTGCACCTGGATTCCCTCGCGCGCCAGGAAGGGGCGCAGCCGCGTGGCATCGTCGGGGTGCATCGGCCCGGCGTTGGTCCAGGCGACGTTGGGCAGATGCCCGAAGATCCCGTCGAGGTTCAGACCGTTCGGGGCGACGAGGCGGTGGGACAGCGCGTGCAGTCGCAGGTAGGCGTCGGATGTGCCGGTCGGCGCGGCATCCAGGTCGATCTCCAGCGTCACCAGCTCGACGGAGACGGCGCGGCGCTCGTCGGGCACGGCCAGGTGGTCGAGGTTCTCGGTCGCCTTCGCGGGGTCGTATCCGCCGGGGATGCGGCCGGCAGTCGGGGAGGGGAACCAGGTGTCCAGCACCGTCCCCGACTCGGTCACCGTCGCCAGGCCCGTGCCCCAGACCCATCGTTCGTCGCTCATGCCGTCCACGCTACCGGCTGCGATGCGGTCGTTAGACTCGGGGGATGCCGGACCTCGACCTCACCGCAACGTCCGTCGACCTCACGCGCGCGATCTGCGACATGCCCAGCGTCTCGGACGACGAGACCGTGCTGGCCGATGCCATTCACCTCGCTCTCGCCGAGCACGGTCACCTCGACCTGCATCGCGACGGCGACACGATCGTCGCACGCACCCATCTCGGTCGTGACCGCCGCGTCGTCATCGCCGGGCACATCGACACCGTTCCGATCAATCAGAACGTGCCCACGCGCGACATCGAGATCGACGGCGAGCCGTTCATCTGGGGTCGTGGGACGGTCGACATGAAGGCCGGCGTCGCCGTGCAGCTGAAGCTGGCGGCGGAGCTCACGACGTCCAACGTCGATGTGACGTGGATGTGGTACGACCACGAGGAGGTCGCGGCCGAACGCAACGGTCTGACCCGCCTCGCGCGGAACAGCCCCGAGCTGTTCGCCGGCGACTTCGCGATCCTCGGCGAACCGTCCAACGGGCAGGTGGAGGGCGGCTGCAACGGCAACCTGCGCGCCGTCGTGCGCACCGAAGGGGTCAGAGCCCACAGTGCGCGCTCGTGGATCGGCGAGAACGCGATCCACAAGGCCGCTCCCATCCTCGCCCGCCTCGCGGAGTACCGCGCGCGGGAGGTCACCGTCGAAGGCCTCGCCTACCGCGAGGGGCTCAACGCGGTGCACGTGCGCGGAGGGGTGGCCGGCAACGTCATCCCCGACGCGTGCGAGGTCGAGGTCAACTACCGGTTCGCGCCCAGTCGCGACGGCGCCGAGGCGGAGCGCCATGTGCGCGAGGTCTTCGCGGGCTTCGACGTCGAGGTCGTCGACCTCTCCGAAGGGGCGCGACCCGGGCTCGATTCGCCGCTGGCGCAGGAGTTCCTCACGGCCGTCGGTGCCGAACCGCGCCCGAAGTACGGGTGGACGGACGTGGCACGGTTCTCGGCCATGGGCGTTCCCGCCGTCAACTACGGTCCCGGCGACCCGCACCTCGCACATCACGACGAGGAGCGGGTCCCCGTGGCGCAGATCGTCGAGGTCGAGCGCGGTCTGCGAGCGTGGCTGACCGCGTGACGGAGCGGGCGGAAGCTTCCGCCCCGTCGCTCTGGACGCGCCCGGCGCTGCGCGTCGCGTTGGTGTACCTGTCGGCGCGCGTGGTCACGAGCGCGTTCTTCGTTCTCGCCTCCGCGCTGGCCCCGGCGGATGCCCGGCACGGCCAGGGGGCGACGATCGGCACCTATGTGCTGGCGTGGGACGCCCAGTGGTACTGGCTCATCGCCTTTCAGGGGTATCCCACCGAGCTGCCGCTGACCGAGGCCGGCCGCGTCGCCGAGAACGCGTGGGCTTTCATGCCGCTGTATCCCGCACTGTCGGCGGTGGTCGCGGCGCCCTTCGGGCATTGGGGGGTCGGGGCGTTCCTGGTCACGCTCACGGCCGGCTACGGATGCGCGCTCGTGCTGCATCGGATGTTCCGCGAGCGTCTCGGCGAGAGCGCCGCGCTGTGGGGAGTGGTGTTCTTCTCCGCCGGGCCGCTCGCCGCCCTGCTGCAGGTGGGCTACGCCGAGGCGCTGTTCCTGTTCTTCCTGCTGCTGGCGATCCGCTGCGTGCAGAAGCGACGCTACGGCTGGCTGTACCTGCTCATCCCGCTCATGGGCTTCACGCGACCCGGGGTGCTCGCGTTCGCGCTGTTCCTCGCCCTCTACGGTCTGTGGCGGCTCACCCGTCGCACGGTCGAGCCGGTCACCCGCCGGGATGTCGTGCACATCCTGGCCCTGGGCGCCCTCGCGACGATCGTCGGGTTCTCGTGGCAGGTGATCGCGGCGGTGGTCACGACGGACGCGTCGGCTTATCTGGAGACAGAGCTGGCCTGGCGGCGGCAGTGGGTCGGCGACGCGGGCGGATTCCTGCCGTTCGAGGGGTGGGTGCAGGGAGCGACGTTCTGGTTCCCGCGGTGGGGACTGCCCGCCTGGCTCGGCGTCACCGCCCTGGTTCTGCTGGTGGCCGCTGTCGCCGCCCTTCTCCTGCTCGAGCCGCATGTCCGCAGACTCGGGATCGAAGTGCGCCTGTGGTCGGCGAGTTATCTCGTGTACCTTCTCGCGGTGTTCTTCCCGCAGTCGAGCACGTTCCGTCTGCTGTTCCCGCTCGCTCCGCTGGCCGGTGCGCTCGCCGTTCCCCCGTCCCGGCGGTGGCGGATCGGGGTGCTGGTGGCGTGTCTGATCGGCCAGGTGGTGTGGATCTACAACATGTACACGCTCGGAAACACGTTCTGGCGCATCCCCTGACGGCACATTTCCGTCGACGGGCGGGTGTGCACGATAAACTCGGGAGGCAGACCTCCACAAGAAAGGGAGCCACGATGGCAGCGATGAAGCCGAGAACCGGAGACGGGCCGATGGAGGCCGTGAAGGAGGGGCGCCTCATCATCGTGCGTGTTCCACTCGAGGGTGGGGGCCGTTTGGTCGTCTCTGTGAACGATGCTGAGGCCAAGGAGCTTCACGACGTTCTGGGGGGTGTCGTCAGCGCAGCCTGACGTACGTTCTCGTCTCACACACGAAAAGGCCGGTC